>WYBK01000285.1 GCA_011525905.1 Acidobacteriota bacterium | reverse complement strand
GGTCGCGGGGATCGCGCAGGTAGGGGGGCAGGCCGGCGCTCATGCCGCTCTCGACCTCGCCCTCGACCACCCGGTTGCAGTCGACGAAGGTGCGGGGCAGGCGCGAGCGCAGCAGGAGGACGCCGAAATCGGGCGCCAGGCGCTCGGCGAGGGCGGCCGCGAGCTCGGGCGCCCCCTCGTCGGTGTTGACGTGGAAGAAGGCCTCGAGGCGGCCGGGCAGGGGGCCGGCGAGCCGGCCGGCGACGGCGTCGAAGTCGTCGCGCGCGGTCGCGCCGTGCGGGATCTCGAGCAGCAATCGGGGCGGAGCGCCCGGCGGGCCGGTGCGCTCGACCCGGGCGACCTCGGCAGAGGCGGGCGGGGGCATCGCGCGCCGGCTCAGATCGCCACCAGCCGCAGGCCGAGGACATCGTCGCTCGCGCGAATCCTGGCGACGGTCTCCGCATCGGGTGCGGCGGCGAGCTGGATCGAGGCGACCGCCGCCCGGCCGCCGTCGAAGACGACGTTCTCGGTCTCCTGGACGTTGATGCCGGCCTCGCGCAGCTGCTCGAAGACGTGGGCGAGGACCCCGGGGCGGTCGCGATGGCGCACGACCAGGCGATGCGTCGCCCGCGTCCGTCGGGCGAGGTTGACGCAGTTGGGCACGCGCCCGGTCTCGAGATAGCTGCGCACGATGCGCACCGTCTCGGCGGCGATCGCCTCCTGCGCCTGCTCGGTCGAGGCGCCGACGTGGTGCGTGCCGTAGACGCCGGGCAGACCGACGATCGGGTCGTCGAACGCCGCCGTCCCGCCCGCGGGCTCGCGGGCGAAGACGTCGAGGCCGAGCCGCAGCCCCCGCTCGCGCACCGCCGCGGCGAGCGCCTCGGCGACGACCAGCTCGGCGCGCGCGGTGTTGACGAAGATGGCGCCGGGCGCCAGGCGGCCGAGCACGGCGGCGTCGATCAGGCCGCGCGTCTCCGGTCCGAGCGCGACGTGGACGGTGAGCACGCTCGCGCGGCCGGCGACCTCCGCCGGACTCGGCGCGAGCCGCAGCTCGACCTCCTGGGCGGCGCGCTCGAGCCCGAGATCGGCGAGCTCCGCCGGCGCGAGCGGGCGGTCCTCGCCGGCGAAGCGCCGGCTCCAGGCGACCACCGGCATGCCGAAGGCGGTGGCGCGGCGGATCGTCTCGCAGCCGATCGCGCCGAGGCCGAGGACGCCGAGCGTCCGCCCGGCGAGCCCGCGCGCCTTGGAGTACTCCGCCTTGTTCCAGCGGCCGGCGCGCAGGTCGGCGACGGCGTCGGGGATCCTCCGGTCGGCGGCGAGGATCAGCCCGAGCGCGAGCTCGGCGACCGCCGCGGCGTTCCGGCCCGGGCAGTTGGCCACGTAGATCCCGCGCTCCGCGGCGGCAGCGACGTCGATCGTGTTGACCCCGGCGCCGGCGCGCACGATCAGGGCGAGCTCGCCCCCCTCGAGCATCGCGCCCGCGACCCGCGTCGAGCGCACCACCAGCACGCGCGCGCCCGAATCGTGGATCGCCGCCGCCAGCGCCTCGCCGTCCAGGGTCGGCCGGTAGTCGACCTCGCAACCGGCGGCGGCGAGGCCGGCGAGGCCGCTCCGCTCGAAATTGTCGGCGACCAGGACCTTCATGGCGCTCTCCTCAGATCTCGTGGACCAGCAACCCGTCGCGCAGCTTCGGCTCGAACCAGGTCGACTTGGGCGGCATGATCTCGCCGGCGTCGGAGACGGCGAACAGGTCGCCGACGCCCACCGGGTGCATCGCGAAGGCGATCGCCGCCTGGCCGCCGTCGACCCGGCGCTCGAGCTCCGCGGTGCCGCGGATGCCGCCGACGAAGTCGATGCGGCCGTCGGTGCGCGGGTCGCCGATGCCGAGGATCGGCGCCAGCAGGCTCTCCTGCAGCCGCTCGCAGTCGAGCCGGGCGACCGGCGAGGCGCCAGCGGCCGCCGGCAGCAGTAGGGTGCGCCAGCGCCCGTCGAGATAGAACGCGACGCGGCCCGGCGCCTCCGGCTGGGCCGGCCCCTCGACCAACTCGAAGCGCGCGGCGAGCTCGGCGAGCAGCGCTGCCGGCGTGCGCCCGGCCAGATCGGCGACCACCCGGTGGTAGGGGAGGATCTGCACCTGGTCGTGGGGGAAGGCGACCGCCAGGAAGGTGCCGGGGTCGCCGGCGCCCGGCGCCGGCGGGTGCTCGGCCCGGCCGGCGGCGAGCTCGGCACGCGCGCGCCAGGCCGAAGCGGCGCGGTGGTGGCCGTCGGCGATGTAGAGCGCCGGAACGGCGGCGAAGGCCGAGGTCAGGACGTCGCGCTCGGCCGCGGCGGCGCGCCAGACCTGGTGCGCGACGCCGTCGGTCGCCACGAAGTCGTAGAGCGGGGCGCTCGCCGTGATGCCGGCGACCGCCTCGTCGACCGCGGGCGCGGCCGGGTAGGTGAGGAAGACCACTCCGGTCTGGGCGCGCAGGGTGACGATGTGCCGCGTGCGGTCGTCCTCCTTGGCGCGCCGGGTCTTCTCGTGCTTCTTGATCCGGCCGGACTCGTACTCGTCGACCGAGAAGGCGGCGGCGACGCCGGTCTGGACGTGACGCCCCATGCGCAACCGGTAGACGTAGCAGGTCGGCTCGGGGTCGGTCTCGAGCGCCCCCTGTCCCTTGAGGCGGTCGAAGTTGGCGCGCGCCCGCGCGTACACCCCGGCGGAATAGGGGTCGGTCTCCGGCGGCAGCTCGAGCTCGGCGCGGGTCACCCGCAGGAAGGAGAGCGGCTCGTCGACTGCCAGCGCGTGCGCCTCGGCGGTCGAGACGACGTCGTAGGGAACGGAGGAGACGCGCGCGGCCAGGTCGGGACGGGGGCGCAGCGCGCGGATGGGGGTCAATTCGGCCATGCGGTGTATTGTATTTCGCGGCATGAGCACCCTGACGATCGGACTGCTCGGCTGTGGGCGGGTCGGCCGCAACCTGATCCGGATCCTCTCCCGCTCGGCGGACGTCGCAGTGGCCGCCGTGGTGGATCCCTCCGAAGCGGAGCAGATCGAGTATCTGCTCAAGTTCGACACGCTGCTCGGGCGCTTTCCCGAGCCGCTCGAGCTCGACGGCGACGAGCTGGTGATCGGCCCGCGGCGCGTCGCCCTGTTCGCCGGCGCGAACGCCGCGGCGCCCGACTGGCGGGCGCTCGGCGTCGACGTCGTGGTCTTCGCCACCGGCCGCCCGGTCACGCGCGAGCAGATCGACGCCGAGATCGCGCGCGGCGCCGCCCGGGTCGTGCTCTGCTCGCCGCCCGCCGAACCGGCCGACGCCACCCTCGTCTTCGGCGTCAACGAGGAGAGCCTGAGCCCCGAGCACCGCGTCGTGTCGGTCGGCTCGGTCACCGCCGTCTGCGTCGCGCCGGTGCTCAAGGTGCTCGAGCGCGCCTTCGGCGTCGAGCGGGCGTTCCTGACCACGGTGCACGCCTACGGCACGCGCCTGGCGCTCGCCGACGCCCCGGCCGACGACCCGCGCTCGGGGCGCGCCGCCGCCGAGAACATCATCCCGCAGCAGACCAACGCCGACGAGCTGATCGCCGAGCTGATGCCCGGGCTCGCCGGCCGCGTGTCGGGGATGGCGATGAACGTCCCGGTGCCCAACGGCTCGGTGGTCGACCTGACCTGCTGGCACCCGGGCGAGGTGACGGTCGAGGCGATCAACGCCGCCGTGCGCGCGGCCGCCGAGGGGCCGCTCTACGGCCTCATCCACTACGAGACCGAGCCGATCGTCTCCTCCGACATCCTCGAGTCCCCCTTCTCCGGGACTTTCGACTCGCTGTCGACCATGGTGGTCGGCGGGCGCGTCTCGAAGACGCTCACCTTCTACGACAACGCCTGGGGCTACGCCCACCGCGTGGTCGATCTGCTTCGGCGCCTGGCCGCGTTCGCGGAAGAGGAGACCCAGGGATGACCGTGCGCGTCGGCATCAACGGCTTCGGGCGGATCGGTCGCTCGGTCTTCCGCATCCTGTGCGACCGCCCCGACCTCGAGGTCGCCTGCATCAACGACCTCTACGACAACGACCGCCTCGCCTACCTGTTGCGCTTCGACACGGTGATGGGGCGCTTCAAGGGCGAGGTCGCGACCGACGAGGACTTCCTCTACGTCGACGGCCGCAAGATCCACATGACCGCCGAGCGCGACCCGGCCGTCATCCCCTGGGGGAAGCTCGGGGTCTCGGTGGTGATCGAGTCGACCGGCGTCTTCCGCACGCGCGAGAAGATCGCCCGCCACTTGGACGCCGGCGCCGAGCGGGTGATCCTCACCGTGCCCGCCAAGGACGAGATCGACGCCATGGTGGTCATCGGCGTCAACGAAGAGGCGCTCTCCGCCGAGCACCGGATCGTCTCGAACGCCTCGTGCACCACGAACTGCCTGGCGCCGATCGCCAAGATCCTCGACGACAACTTCGGTATCGAGCTGGGGATCCTGTCGACCGTCCACGCCTACACCAACGACCAGCGGCTCGCCGACGTGCCGCACAAGGACCTGCGCCGCAGCCGCGCCGCGCCGGACAACATCATTCCGACCTCGACCGGCGCGGCGCGCGCGGTGGGCAAGGTGCTGCCGCGGCTGAAGGGCAAGCTCGACGGCATCGCCCTGCGCGTGCCGGTGCCCGACGGCTCGATCGTCGACTTCGCCTGCCGGCTCGGGGGCAGGCCGGACGCCGGCGCGATCAACCGCGCCGTGCGCGAGGCGGCGGCGGGCCCGATGGTCAAGGTGGTCGAGTACAGCGAGGACCCGCTGGTCTCGACCGACATCATCGGCAACCCGCACTCGTCGATCTTCGACGCCCTCTCGACCCAGGCGACGGGGGACGGGTGGGCGCGCGTCGTCTCCTGGTACGACAACGAGTGGGGCTACTCCAACCGGGTGGTCGATCTGCTCGATCGCCTGGTCGCTCTCGAATCCTGAGAGCGCTCGGCGCGCCAAGCGCGCCGGCGACCCTGTGAGAGAATCGGTGCTCCCGTCTGCGGCGGAGCGGAAGGAGGCACGAGTGCGGCGCGTGGGAGTGTTCGGCTGGGGAATCGTGGCGCCCAAGGCGCGCGACGTGGAGGCGTTCGCGCGCCACCTCGAGTCGGCCGAGAGCTGGCTCGAGCCGTTCCACGGCTTCGGTCCCGACCACTTCCTGGTCGGCCGCCCGGAGTTCTCCTTCGCCGACTACAAGCCCTGGATCGACGCGCGTTTTCCGCCCAATCGCTTCGCGGCCCTCGAGAGCAAGATGGACAAGCCGACGCAGTTCGCGATCGGCGCATTCGTGCAGGCGCTCGGGCAGAACCCGGGGATCGAGGAGGAGCTCGAGCGGCTCGGCACCGCGGCACACGTCTACGTCGGCACCGGCCTCGGCGCGTTGGGCACCATCGGCGAGATCTCGCTCCACCTCTACCGGGCGCAGCGCCGGTGGAACCGCTTCTGGGCGCAGCCCGAGCGCAACCGCGAGCTCGCCGAATACCTGGCGCACCCCGAGAGCCTCGACCCGACCGTCGAGGTCCCCGCCTTCCCCGAGGACGTGCCGCCCGACGAAGTCGAGGTCGCCGAGGACCGCTTCTGGGAGTTCTGGGCGGCGCGCTCGCCCGAGCTCGCCGAGTACCTCGAGGAGTTGCGCGAGATCGAGTCGCTCACCGTCGACGGCCCGGTCGAGACCGGCAAGATGGCGATCCTCAAGGAGAAGCAGCGGCGGCGGCAGCGCCTGCAGCGCAAGTGGGGCGCGCCCAACCCGCCCTGGCACGAGGTCTCGCCCAACCTGCTCTGGAACATCCACAACACCCCCGCCTCCCAGATCTCGATGATGGGCCGCATCACCGGCCTCGCCTTCGCGCCGGTGGCCGCCTGCTCGACCTTCGGCGTGACGCTCAAGCTCGCGCTCGACGCGATCCGGCGCGGCGAGGCCAAGGCGGTGGTGATCGGCGCGGCCGACCCGCCGCCGCTGCCGGTGACGGTCGGCGCCTTCTTCGGCGCCCGCGTGATCGCGGCCGACGGCCAGGTCTCCAAGCCGCTCACCACGCTGCGCGGCACGCACGTCTCGGGCGGCGCGGCGATCTGGATCGTCGGCGATCTCGAGCACATGACCGGCCTCGGCTACCGTCCGCTCGGCCTCGAGCCGCTGGCGGTCGGCGTCTCCTCGGACGCCGAGCACCTGATCACTCCCTCGCGCGAGGGGCCGACCGAGGCGATCCGTCAGGCGCTCGCCGCGGCGGGCGCCCAGCCGGCCGAGATCGCCACCTGGGACCTGCACGCCACGGCCACCCCGGGCGACTTCCAGGAGGTCGAGAACCTGCGCGCGGTGCTGCCCGAATCGGTCCTGGTGACGGCGCGCAAGGGGACCTTCGGCCACGGCATGGGGGCGGCGGGCGGCTGGGAGCTGACCGCGCAGTACCTCGGCTACGAGCGCGGCGCGCTCTTCCCGACCCCGCTCGCGCAGGCCGAGCTCAATCCCGAGATCGGCGGCCTACACACCCGCTTCGTCTACGACGGGGGCTGTCCCGCCCCGACCGGGCTCGCCGGCAAGCTCTCGATGGGCGTCGGCGGCATCAACGCATGCGTGCTCTCGCGCCCCTGGCGCGCGGGCTGAATCGCGGCGAACGGACCGCGCGCCGGACCGCACCGCCGGAGGAGCCAGACCTTGAAACGAATCTCCCCCCTGTTGATCGCCCTCTTCCTGGCGCTGCCCGCGTGCACGCGCGACGAGGCGGACGCCGCCCAGTCGCCGGCCCCGACGCCGGCGCCCACCGCGCCGGCCACCGCAGCGGCCACGCCGGCCGCGGCGCCCGCGCTGCCGCCGATCGCCGCGCCGGGTGCCGCCCCGGCGCCGGCCGACGACGCGCCCCTGACGCCCGACCAGATTCCGCTCGTCGTGGCGCGCATCGACGGCGTCGAGGTTTCCCGCGCCGACCTGCTCGCGCGCGCCACCGAAGTGCGCGGAGCGCTCGCCGAGCGCGGAGTGCGCCAGCCGCCGGCGACGCGCGGCTTCTTCCGCAGCGTGCTCGACGACATCATCGCCAACCGGCTGCTCTTCCGCGACCTGATCGCGCGGGGACTGGCGGTGCCCAAGGCCGAGGTCGACGCGCGCTACCAGGAGGTGCGGGGCCGCTACGAATCCGAGGAGCAGTTCTTGCGGGAGCTCGGCCAGCGCGGTTTCGACGCCGACCGGCTGCGCTCGGAGCTGACCGAGGGGATGACCGTGCAGCGCTGGGTGCAGGAGCAGGTCATTCCGACGCTCGCGATCGAGCCCGCGGCCCTGCAGGAGTTCTACGACGCCAACCGGGAGCAGATGCTGGTCCCCGAGTCGGTGCGCGCCCGCCACCTGCTGGTCGCCGTGCCGCGCGACGCCGACGAGGCGACGCGCGCCGAGGCGCGGCGCAAGGCGGAAGCGTTGCGCGCGCGGGTGGCCGGCGGCGAGGAGCTCGCGGCCGTGGCGCGCGAGGCCTCGGACGATCGCGGCTCGGCCGAGCGGGGCGGCGAGCTCGGCTGGATCCGGCGCGGCCAGACCGTGCCCGCCTTCGAGCAGGCCGCCTTCTCGCTGGCGCCGGGAACGCTCTCGGGCCTGGTCGAGTCGCCCTTCGGCATCCACCTGATCCTGGTCGAGGAGAAGCGCCCCGAAAAGCAGCTGACCTTCGAGGAAGCCAAGGGGGAGATCGAGCTGATGCTGCGCCAGCGCGCGCTCGAACGGGCGGTGCGCGAGCGGGTGGACGAGCTGGCCGGGCAGGCCAAGATCGACATCCTGATCTGACGCGGGCGCCGTGGCGCGTTCCGACGAGCTGGTCCGCCGCCTGCTGATCGTCGCCGGCCTCGCCTTGTCGGCGGCGATGGTGGCGCGCGCCCAGATCGGCGGCGATCAGCTCAACCTGCTGGCGCGCGGCTGGCTCTGGGCGGCGGCCGGGGAGCTGGTGCCCTACGGCAACCCGCTCTCGACCGGGGGCTACGGCCCGGGGGCCGCGACCACCGTTCTGGTGGGCGCGCCGCTCTTCCTCTGGATGGATCCGCGCGCGCCGGTCGTGCTGATCTGGCTCTCGCACCTGGCCGCTTTCCTGCTGCTCGACCGCGCCCTGCGACCGCACCTGTCGGACACCGAGCGGCTCGCCTTCGTGGCGCTCTACTGGCTCAACCCCTGGCGGCTGGAGACCTCGGCGTACCTCTGGAACCCGAACCTGCTCTTCCTGTTCGGCGCGATCCACCTGGCGACCGCGCTCGGCAGCCGGGAGCGCCCCTCGTTCCTGCTCTCGGCCGGCCACGTCCTGGCGCTCGGCGTCGCCTTCCAGCTCCACCCCGGCACGCTGCTCGCGGCGACGCTGTCGTTCCTGCTCTGGCTGCGGGGCTACGTCCGGGTGCACTGGTGGGGGGTGGTGGCCGGCGCCGCGGCGACACTCGCGACGCTCGTCCCCTGGCTCGCCGCGCTCGCCGACGATCCGGAGCTGCTCGCCACCGGCTCCGGCTTCCCCTTCCGCGGGCTGGTCTTCCTCTTCCCGATGCTCAAGGGGCTGCTCTACCTGGTGCGCTACGCCTCGCTCTCGCTCAACCGCCAGACGACGCTCTTCGACTTCAGCGAGGCGCTCGGCCCCGAGATCGACCGCTGGCTCGCTCCCGTGGCGCGCGGCGCGCTGCAGCTGTTGGGCGCCGCGACTCTCCTGGTCGCGCTCGTCGCGCTCGCCTCTTTCTGGCGGGGCCGGCGCCCGCTCGCCCGCTGGGCGCCGAGCGCGGCGGCGACCGCCGGCCGGATCTGGCTCGAGGGGTACACGGCCCTCGCTTTCGTCGCCGGCGTCCTGGTCTTCGCCGCCGCGCCGACGACGCCGCAGGCCTGGCAGGCGCTGGTGATCTTCCACGCCGCGATCCTGCCGGCGGTCTTCGGCACCGGGCGGCTCGCGGCCGCCGGACGTTCGGCGCTCGCCCGCCGCGCGATCCTCGCCTTCGCGTCGCTCGCGCTGGCGGCCGATCTCGCGCTCGCCGCGGGCGGGCCGAACTTCCGCTGCGGGGGGCGGGGGGCGCTGGTCTTCCCGCTGCGCTCGCACTCGCCGATGTTCGAGGATCTGGGGCTGCAGCGACGCTGCCCCTGGCCGCTCGACGTGCCGCACACCTGGTGGCCCGACGTCCTCCCCGCGGGGGGCGGATCCGGATCGGGGGGCTCGGAGGCGGAGACCCCCTTCGCGCTCGGCGGCGACGCGGCGCGCGGCGAGCCGCTCTTCGCGCGGCGCTGCAAGGTCTGCCACGGCCCCGAGGGGAAAGGGGACGGTTCGCTCGCGGCCGGCCTCGACCCGCCGCCCGGCGACCTGACCGACGGCGCGCGCATGGCGCGCTGGAGCGACCGGCGGCTCTACGAGCTGCTGCGCGACGGTGGGCCGGCGATGGGGCTCTCGCCCCGCATGATCGCCTGGGGCAAGCTCGCCACCGATCAGGAGCTGCGCGACATGGCCGCCTTCGTCCGGACGCTCGCCCCCGCGCCGCCGCCCTCGACTTCGCCGGTGGAGTCGGAGGAGGAAGAGGGTGCCGAGGGGGGTGACGAGGATGGCGGGCCAGAAGGCAAAGAAGAAGGCAAAGATGGGGGGGTAGGAGAACTCGAGGTCGGAGCGGGGGTGCGTACGGTCGAGTCCGGCGCGCAGCGCCAAGAGGGCTCCGCCTCGCCCGGCCCGTTGGCCAGCACGCAGCCGGCGCCCGGCCCGCCGATGCCCGCCCGCGCGGCGAGCGAGCGTGGCGGCGGCTCGGGCGCGGGCTCGAACCGGATCGCCTCCCCACGCGGATAGTCGCGCAACCGCTCCCCTTCGGCGACCCGCGCAGCGCCCAGCGCGATCTCGGCGAGCGGAAGCGACCGCAGGAACCCCTCGGCGCTCCGGAAGACCACCCGCCCCCGCTCGACCCGCACGACCGCCTCGACCTCGATCCAGCCGCCCCGCTCGAGCGCCAGCCGCTCGCCCGGCAAGGGCGAGGCGAGCCCCACCGCCGCGAGCGCCGCGACCCAACCACGGACCCCCTTCATGGGTCTTTGCAGTTTCTGTTTCATCCTGTGCACCTCCCCGGACCCTTCGGCCTCCGGAGAGAGAGTCGGAACCGACGAGCGCCAACTTGCGCGCCGGCGCGCGGGCGCCGCTACCAGAGGTCGAGGAAGAGGAAGCGCGCCTCGAGCGGGCCGTTGCGCACGGCCATGCGCCGCGTCGGTTTGAGACCGAGCTGGCGGCCGAGCGCGGCGTCGCCGGCGACCACCACCGCGCGCCACCCCCGGTAGCGCCGCTTGAGCAGGTCGCCGAGCCGCCGCCACTGCTCGGGCGACTCGGCGAGCCGGGCGCCGTGCGGCGGGTTGACCGCGACGAGGCCCGGGCCGGGCGGCGGCTCGAAGGCGAAGGCGTCGCCGACCGAGAGGCTGGCGTGGGCGGCGAGGCCGGCCGCCTCGAGGTTGCGGCGTGTCGCCGCGAGCGCCGCCGGGTCGAGGTCGTTGCCGAAGAGTGCGACCGCCGGGTCGGGCGCCGGGATCGCCTCGGCGCGCACCCGCTCGAGCAGGCCGCGGAAGGGGGGGAGCCGCTCGAACGGCCAGTGGTCGCGCAGCCGGTTGGGCGCCAGGCCGAGCGCGATCGCCCCCGCTTCGGCGAGCAGCGTGCCCGAGCCGCACATCGGGTCGACTACCGGACCCCGCCCCTCCCACCCCGAGGCGAGCAGTGCCGCGGCGGCCAGCTGCTCGCGCAGCGGCGCCCGGGCCGACTCGACGCGGTAGCCGCGGTGGTCGAGCGGCTCGCCAGCGAGGTCGAGCAGCAGCGTCGCGCGATCCTGGTCGAGGCGCACGCGCAGCGCCACCTCCGGCCGCTCCCGGTCGACCGAGGCGCGCCGGCCGAAGCGCGCCCGCTGGCCGTCGGCGATCGCGTCCTTGGTCCGCAGCGCGACCCACCGGCTGTCGGTGAGGGCCGAGCGCGCGGTGGTCGCCGCGATCGCGAAGCTGCGCTCCGGCGGCAGGAGGGTCGAGAGCGCGAACGGCTCCGAGGAGGTCCGCTCGACGCGCGCGCGCACCTCGCGGTAGAGCGTCTCGTCGTCCGGCGCCGGGAAGCTCGCCAGCTCGGCGAGCACCCGGTTGGCCGCGCGCAGACGCCAGCAGGCGCGCACCGCGCCGAGCGGCTCGGCTTCGAAGGGGACGCCGCCGGGCTCGGCCGCGCGCGGCGCGATCCCGAGCGCGGCGAGCTCCGCGGCGACCACCGGCTCGAGCCCGCGCCCGGCGGTGGCGACCCAGCGGGTCCCGGTCACCCCGGGACGAGGCGGCGGTAGGCGCGGTTCCAGTAGACGAGCGGCGGCTCGCCCGGGCGGGGAACACCGCTCGCCACCACCTCGCCGATGTAGAGCGTGTGCGTCCCGGCGGCGTGACGGGAATGGATCCGGCAGTCGAGCCAGGCGAGGGCGTCCTCGAGCAGCGGCGCGCCGGTCGCGGCGGAGGTCCAGCGTCCCAGAGCGAAGCGCTCGCCGTCGGGGCCCCAGGCGAAGCGGTCGGAGAGCTCGGCCTGGTCCTCGCCCAGCACGTTGACCGCGAAGACCGCGCCGGGAGCTTCGAGCAGCTGGTGGGCGTAGTGGGCGTGGTCGATCATCACCGCCACCAGCGGCGGGTCGGGAGAGACCGAGGCGAAGGCCGACACCGTGAGGCCGTGGACGCGCTCGCCCGACCGGATCGTCACCAGCGTGACGCCGGCGGGGAAGTGGCGGAGGGCGTCGCGAAAGGCCTCGGGGGCGACGGTCACTTGTCGAAGACCCGCTGGTCCGCGTGCCAGCCGAGCGTTCGCTGGTTGCCGGCGCGGTCGGAGCTCTGGACCTCGAGCAGCAGCCGCCCCTCGGAGAAGAGGGAGGGGACGATGCGCAGCGACAGCGTGTCGAGGCCGCACCCCTCGTCCCAGACGGTCAGCAGCGCCGGCTCGCCGGTGCCGAGCGAGACCCGCTCGCCGAGCTGCACCGGCTTGGCGGCGCGTAGCGCCACCTGCACCGTGTCGCCGTCGACCGGCACGCCGACCGGCTCGACGTTGGGGCCGCAGGGCACCGGCACGACGACGTTGTCGGCGCCCTCGATCTCGAAGCCGATGTCGCCGCAGTTCGACGGCGGCGGGAAGGAGAGCTTGACCTTCTTGCGCCGCCGGTCCTCGCGGCCGTTGTCGGCGTCGGGCGGCACCGCCTCGGTCGAGAAGATCGAGCCCCAGGGGGCGACCGGGTCGATGGTGAAGGGCGTCGCCGCCGAATCGGCGATGCGGCCGCGGTCGTCGAGCGCGCGCGCCATCACGGTGTGCTTGCCGGCGTAGTCGCCGAGCGCCGCGAGCTCGGCCTCGGAGACCTCCTCGCCGTCGAGATAGAGGCGCCAGGCGACCACCTTCGAGCCCTCTTCCGACGGCCGCACGCGCACGTCGGGGGCCTTGGGCACGCAGCCGTCGCTCGGCGCCGGCAGGCCGTCGACCGAGAGCAGGACGACCGGCATGCCGGGCGCCAGCTGGTCGACGAGGCGGAAGGGACGCGCCTCGCTCGGGAAGCCGTCGAGGCCGGAGGGGGAGACGGCGGTGACGCGGAAGTAGAGGTCGTTGCCGGCGGTTTCGACGAGCGCGTGCTCGGTCGCGGTGGTGCCGGTCACCCGCTCGACCAGGGCGCCGCAATGCGGATCGGCGCAGGTCTCGACGACGTAGCTCGCGGCGCCCGGCACCGCGGACCAGCGCAGGCGGGCGTCGCCGCGCTCGAGCTCGGCGCGCTCGGCGGGCGCCACCAGCTGCGGCGCCGCCAGCAGCGTCTCGACCGGGCCGGGGGCCTGGCGGGGCGCCACCGTCGTGCCGGTGCCCTCGGCCAGCGCGACCTCGGCGCCGGCGGCGGAGACGATCGCCTCGCCCTCGTACTGCATGAACTGCGCGGCCTCGCTCTCGGTGCGCCGCGTCCGCGTGCGCAGCGGCCGGTCGGGCGCGGCGGTGGCGGCGGCGCGCGCCGAGCCGACCACCACCTCGATGTCGGTGGCGCGCACCGCGGTCGGCGTCGAGGCGACCTCCGCCTGGCCGACCAGCACCTCGATCTCCTTCTTCGAGCGCGCGTCGCCGGTCGGTGGCACCTGCCGCCGGATGAAGACGAGCGAGTCCTCGGTGAGCGTCACGGCGCCGCCGTCGTCGAAGCGCAGGCGCGCCGAGGCGTTCTCGAAGGTGCGGATGCTGTCGCGCTCGAGCAGCAGGTCCTGGGCCGCGGCGGGGCGCCAGTTGACCGGCTGGGGCCGCTCCTCGACGCGGCGGGAGACCGCCTCGATGCGCGCCGTGGGCTGCCGGGTCGGCGGCTCGTGGAAGACGCGCAGCCGCTGGCCCGGGTAGATCCGGTGCGGGTCGGCGACGTCGGAGTTCAGCTTGTGCAGCTCGCGCCAGAGCTCGGAGTCGCCGAGGTAGCGCTCGGCCAGGCTCTCGAGGGTGTCGCCGGGGCGGACGATGTGGTACCCGGTCTCCCATCCGCTGCGGTCGGGCTCCTGCGCCGCCGCCCCCAGGGGAAGCAGGAGCGCGGCGAGCAGCGCGGCGGGTGTCGGACGGAGCTTGGCGAGTCGAATCACGGCGAGCCCTCCCCTCGAACGGCGTCGGATCGCGCGATTCTAATCGTTTCGGCTCAGTGCCTGCGAGCTTCCTTCACGGGCTCCGGGGTCGGCGAGTCGTCGCGCGGCGGGTAGCGGTGGGCGACGTAATCCTCGACCAGGGCGAGGAAGCGGGCCGCCAACTCCTCGTAGTTGCCGCTGAAGGTGGCGAAGCGCTCGCCGTCGACGTAGACCGGGCAGGTCGGCGCCTCGCCGGTGCCGGGGAGGCTGATGCCGATGTCGGCGGCCTTCGACTCGCCCGGCCCGTTGACCACGCAGCCCATCACCGCGACTTTCAGCTCCTCGACCCCCCGGTAGCGCTCGCGCCACTCGGGCATGCGCGCCTTGAGGTGCGCCTCGACGCGCTCGGCGAGCTCCTGGAAGGTGGTCGAGGTGGTGCGGCCGCAGCCCGGGCAGGCGGTGACCGAAGGGGCGAAGGCGCGCAGCCCGAGCGACTGCAGGATCTCGCAGGCGGCGTAGACCTCCTCGCGGCGGTCGCCGCCGGGCCGCGGCGTCAGCGAGACGCGGATCGTGTCGCCGATCCCCTCGGCGAGCAGCACGCCGAGCGCGGTCGCCGACCAGGTCAGGCCGCGCAGGCCGAGCCCGGCCTCGGTCAGGCCGAGGTGGAGCGGCTGGCGCGTGCGCCGCGCCAGCTCGCGGTAGACGGCGATCAGCTCGGGCGGACGCGAGACCTTGCAGGAGATGACGACGTCGTGGATCGTCAGGCCGGCGGCGAGCGCCGCCTCGGTCGAGTGCAGGGCGGAGAGCACCATGCAGTCGCCGAGGATCTCCTCCGAGCTCCGGCCCAGGTCGCGGTCGGTGTTCTCCTGCATCTTCGCCATCACCAGCTCCTGGTCGAGCGAGCCGGCGTTGACGCCGATGCGCACCGGCTTGCCCCGGTCGCGCGCGATGCGGCAGATGGTCGAGAACTGCTCGTCGCGGCGCGCGCCGTAGCCGACGTTGCCCGGGTTGATGCGGTACTTGGCGAGCGCGTCGGCGCAGGCGGGGTAGCGCGCGAGCAGCTGGTGACCGTTGTAGTGGAAGTCGCCCACCAGCGGCACGGCGCAGCCGGCGTCGTCGAGCCGCCGGCGGATCTCGGGGACGGCGGCGGCGGCCTGGTCGAGGTTGACCGTGATGCGCACCAGCTCGGAGCCGGCGCGCGCCAGCTCGAGGCACTGGCGGGCGGTCGCCGCGGCGTCGGCGGTGTCGGTGTTGGCCATCGATTGGACCACCACCGGGGCGCCGCCGCCGACGGTGACGCCGCCGATACCTACCGGGTGCGTGGTCGAGCGATGGGCGGGCGTCATGCGGCCGGGGCCGGCGGGCGGCCGGGCCCGCGCGGAGGATGCCGAGGATACCATCGGCGCGACGCCCGGCTGTGGGAGAATCCGGCGCCACGGAACTGTCTCACTGCGGTTGGCCGGCGTCGCTCGGGCGGAGCAGTCATGACGGGAAGCGAGCAGGGCGCGCGGTCCCTCGAGATCCTGAACGAGATCGCGCGCGCCGCGACCGAAGGGCTCGAGCTCGGCCCGATGCTCCAGGGGGTGACCGACCTCCTCCAGCAGAACCTCGACTGGGACCACGTCGGCTTCGCGCGCGTCGACGGCGAGCGCGGCGTCTTCGTCTGCGAGGCGGTCTCCTCGCGCGTCCCCTCCGAAGTGGCGCCCGGCTACAGCCGCGAGATCGGCAGCGGCGTGGTCGGCGAAGTCGCCGAGACCGCCCAGCCGGTGGTGGTCGAGGACGTCCGGCGGCACCCGCGCTACGTCGCCGCGGCGGAGGGGATCCGCTGCGAGGTCTGCCTGCCGATCGTCCACGGCGGCGAGGTCGTCGCCATCCTCAACTTCGAGCATGGCGCGCCGCGCCCGCTCGAGCGCGAGCTGCCGCTGCTCGAGGCGGTGGCGCGCCAGCTCGCGGGCGCGGTCGCCAACGCCCGGCTGCACGAGGAGGTCTTCCGGCGCGCGCAGCAGCTCGAGCTGGTCTCGGATCTCGCGCGCGCCGCGCTCGAGGCCGAGCAGCTCGAGCCGGTGCTCAAGCGGATCACCGAGCGGCTGCGCGACCGCTTCGGCTTCCTGCTCGCCTGCGTCTACTTGGTCGACCCGCAGACCTCGCGCCTCAGGCTGCAGGCGCAGGCCACCCGCGCCCCGATCGGCAAGCCGATCCCGGAGGCGTTCTCCTCGAGCCGCGGCATCATCGGCCGCGCCGTGCAGCTGCGCCGCGCGCAGCTGGTGGTCGACGTGCGCAGCGACCCGGACTACGTCCACCTGGTCGACTCGGTGACCTCGGAGCTGGCGCTGCCGATCCTCTTCCAGGGGCGCACGCTCGGCGTCTTCAACTTCGAGAACGACCGCGCGCAGGCCTTCTCGGGCGACACGGTGACGCTGCTGCAGATGATCACCGACCAGATCGCCGGCGTGGTGCACCTCGCCTCGGTCAACCGGCGGCTCTCGGAGATGGCCGAGGAGCTCGAGACGGCGAATCGCCGCCTGCACGAGCTCAACCGGACCCTCGAGGCGCTGTCGACGGTCGACTCGCTCACGGGCCTCGCCAACCGCCGGCAGTTCGACCGGATGCTCGATCTCGAGTGGCGCCGCGCGATCCGGGGCGGCAGCCCGCTCTCGCTGCTGCTGATCGACATCGACTTCTTCAAGCGCTACAACGACTCGCACGGCCACCTGCGCGGCGACGCGGTGCTCGCCGAGGTGGCCAACGTGCTGGCGGCGGCGTTCACGCGCGCCGGCGACCTGGTCGCCCGCTACGGCGGCGAGGAGTTCGCGGCTCTCTTGCCCAACACGACGGCGGAGGCGGCGGGCGAGCTCGCCGAGATCGCGCGCGCCCGCGTCGAGGCGCGCGGCCTGCCGCACCCGGCCTCCGACGCTGCGCGCGTCGTCACCGTCTCGGTCGGCGCCGCGACGACCGTGCCCGACCCCTGGCGCCTCCCCCCCGCCCTGGTCGAGCGCGCCGACCGCGCCCTCTACCTGGCCAAGGGCGCCGGCCGCAACTGCCTGCGCACCAGCGCGTAGGGGCTCAGCAGCTGCCGCACCCGACGAACCAGCAATCGAAACAGGCGTCAACGCTGCAGTTCCAGCAGGTAACTGGACAGCGCTCCGGCTCATCTTGGCAAATGTGGCAGCCACAGTAATAGGTTGAGTAACAGCAGTCGAAGGGGTCCGATTGCGGATCGAGGTTTCGCTCGAAGTCTCGCGCTGACTGCCGGACAAGGGCCCTCACCGCCGGCGGGAAAAGTCCCTCACTTCCGGCGGTCGATCCGAACAAAGCAGGGAACGCGTTTTCGAAGACGAATCGCGCACTTGTGCAGCTGAGCGCGTTCTGCTTCGCGTGACACTCGACTGCCAGAACCGCGAAGAGGCGCTCCGGGTCGCTGCCGACGCGATCGAAACGAGTAGGTAGGACCAGAACGACGCGATCTCCGAGGGTTACTGTGCGCGCAAGGTAGGGGCCTCCGTTCTGCGATCTGGCACGCCATTCGAGACCCTCGATCTCGGTTTCGGTTCTCAGAACGCCTTCGAAGTTCTGGAGCAAGTTGACAAGCCGGTCGCCGGCAAGGACAGTAGGCCCCACGTGGATTCTGAGCTCGAGCTCCCAGGCCGCACGATCGGTGCCTTCAATCAGACCGGAGGCCTTCAGGTCGACAACCGATTCGGAGTCCGAACAGCGGGGTACTTTGGGGTCAGCGACGAAGAGCCTCCGAACGCCAGCGCCGTATTGAAGATCTGCTGAAGGGTCCAGTCGAAGCGGGGTGGTTGCGAGTAGCTCGCTGGGAATGCAGAGCAAGGCCACCACTGCGAGCATTGCGGGCGTTGCGTTCCTTGCTTTCACGGTAGCTCCTTTCTGTTGGTCAATTGCCTGCTCGGCCCCAAGCTGCGGAGGCCCTCGGTCAGCTCAGAGATTGCGCCTGGCGCCCAACTGCGCGCTGCTTTGGCGGCGACATCGACAATGTGACTTCCGAAGCAGAAGGCGGGTGAAGTCGCACACTTTCGCGGTATTGGAGTGAGTCTGGAAGACGCTGATGTATCGCAGGAAGAGCCGCTGGCAATCCGGTTGGGAACGGCCCGAAGCGTCCCGGAGGATGGGTGTAGGTGTGGTTCTGAGGAGTAGAGTCAACGATGGTGCGGCTTGGAGCGAAGTGGAGCGGAAGGGTCGCTGAGCGTGGCGCTGGCGGTTCGCGCGCCGGATTTCTGGCGACTCTCCGGCTGGTAGCGGGGGTCGAAGTTGGAGCTCGAGGTTGCGTCGGGGGGTGAGGGCGTGAGCGGCAGACACTTCTGCCGCGCAGTCGGGAAGCCGCGTTGCGGAGCGTTGGAATCAGAGCGTGGCGAGCTGGTCTTGCAGTCGAGCGAAGGCGGTCGCCGTATCC
>WYBK01000284.1 GCA_011525905.1 Acidobacteriota bacterium | reverse complement strand
CGCCCGGAATCGAGCCGCCGCAGGGCCGACCGCGACAGCGCCAAGCGGGCTCGAGTCACCCCCCTGAGTCGAAAAGGGACGCCCGACGAGCCCCAGCGTCGAACGCGACAGCGCCGAGAAGGCTGGAGCCACCCCCCATAGTCGAAAAGCAACACTCGCCGAACCCCAGCGCCGAACGCGTCAGCGCCGACTGCGCCGGAGTCACCTCCCATAGTCGAGAAGGAGCGCGCGCCGAACCCCGGCGCCGAACACGAGCGCGGCGGGCGGACCCGAGCGTTCCCGGGCGCCGGCAGGCCGTTTGCTAGACTGCGGGCTCCCGGCGGCGCCGAGGCGCCGCTCCCCAATCCGAGAGAATCCGAATGTTCAATACCGTCGTCACCAAGATCTTCGGCAGCAAGCACGAGCGCGACGTCAAGCGCCTGATGCCGAGGGTCGCCGAGATCAACGCTCTCGAGCCCCAGCTCAAGGTCCTGTCGGACGAGGCGCTGCGCGCCAAGACCGCCGAGTTCCGCGCCCGGCTCGCCGAGGGCACGCCGCTCGACCAGCTGCTCGTTCCAGCCTTCGCCGTGGTGCGCGAGGCGGCGCGCCGCAGCCTCGGCATGCGCCACTACGACGTCCAGCTGGTCGGCGGCATGGTCCTGCACCAGGGCAAGATCACCGAGATGCGGACCGGCGAGGGCAAGACCCTGGTCGCCACCCTGCCGGTCTACCTGAACGCGCTGACCGGCAAGGGCGTTCACGTCGTCACGGTCAACGACTACCTCGCCCGGCGCGACGCCGATTGGATGGGGCGGGTCTACCGCTTCCTCGGCATGAGCGTGGGCGTCATCCAGCACGGCCTGACCGACGCCGAGCGCCGCCAGGCCTACCACTCCG
Source organism: Acidobacteriota bacterium (assembly GCA_011525905.1). Taxonomy (GTDB): domain Bacteria; phylum Acidobacteriota; class Thermoanaerobaculia; order Multivoradales; family JAGPDF01; genus JACTMI01. Next base: position 5,744 of record WYBK01000284.1, on the reverse strand, counting down.
ACATCACCTACGCGACCAACAACGAGCTCGGCTTCGACTACCTGCGCGACAACATGAAGTTCGACCTCTCGGCGATGGTCCAGCGCGGCCACCACTACGCGATCGTCGACGAGGTCGACTCGATCCTGATCGACGAGGCACGCACGCCGCTGATCATCTCCGGACCGTCGGAGGAGTCGGTCGACAAGTACTACCGGATCGACCGCATCATCCCGAAGCTGACGCGCGGCGAGGAGATCACCGAGAAGGACGGCGCGAAGCACACCACCGGCGACTTCGTGGTCGACGAGAAGGCGCACACGGTGGCGCTGACCGACGACGGCGTCGCCAAGGTCGAGAAACTGCTCGGCGTCGAGAACCTCTACGACATGGAGAACATGGAGCTGATCCACGGCGTCAACCAGGCGCTGCGGGCGCACCATCTCTACCATCGCGACGTCGAGTACCTGATCAAGGACGGGCAGGTGGTGATCGTCGACGAGTTCACCGGCCGCATGATGCCCGGCCGGCGCTGGTCCGACGGCCTGCACCAAGCGGTCGAGGCCAAGGAGGGAGTCAAGATCGAGCGCGAGAACCAGACGCTCGCGACGATCACCTTCCAGAACTTCTTCCGCATGTACGGCAAGCTCGCCGGCATGACCGGCACCGCGGTCACCGAGGCCGCGGAGTTCGAGCACATCTACAAGCTCGACGTCGTCGTCATCCCGACCAACAAGCCGATGATCCGCGACGATCGCGCCGACCTGGTCTACCGGACCGCGCGCGAGAAGTGGAACGCGGTGGTCGAGGAGATCGAGGAGTGTCACGGGCGCGGGCAGCCGACTCTGGTCGGCACGTTGTCGATCGAGAAGAGCGAGATGCTCTCCGGCATGCTCAAGCGCAAGGGCATCGCGCACGTCGTGCTCAACGCCAAGTACCACGAGCGCGAGGCGGCGATCGTCGCCCAAGCCGGCCGCAAGGGCGCGGTCACTATCGCCACCAACATGGCCGGCCGCGGCACCGACATCGTGCTCGGCGGCAACCCCGAAGGCCAGGCGCGCGCCGAGGCCAATCCAGAGGCCGAGCCCGACGCCTATCGCGACGCGCTCGCGCGGTACACGGAAGCCTGGGAGCGCGAGCACGCCGAGGTGGTGGCGCTCGGCGGCCTGCACATGATCGGCACCGAGCGGCACGAGTCGCGGCGCATCGACAACCAGCTGCGCGGCCGCGCCGGCCGCCAGGGAGACCCGGGCTCCTCGCGCTTCTTCCTCTCGCTCGAGGACGACCTGATGCGGATCTTCGGCTCCGACCGGGTCCAGGGCTTGATGACCCGCCTCGGCATGCAGGAGGGCGAGGCGATCGAGGCCGGCATGGTCACCCGCGCCATCGAGCGCGCGCAGAAGCAGGTCGAGGGTCGCAACTTCGAGACGCGCAAGCACCTGCTCGAATACGACGACGTGATGAACAAGCAGCGCGAGGCCATCTACCAGCTGCGCCGCGACATCTTCGACGGCAAGGAGGGCAAGGGCTACGTCCTGCGCGTCACCGAGGACCTGGTCGGCTATCTGGTGGGCACGCACTGCCCCGAGAAGGTCGAGCCGGAGGACTGGACGCTCTCCGATCTCGCCAAGGACGTCCTCGCCTACTTCGACATCGACCTCCACGAGGAAGGGGTGAAGCTGGAGGAGATGGGCGAGGATGAGATCCGCGAGGCGATCTGGTCGCGGGTCACGGCCAAGTACGAGGAGAAGGAGTCGCGGCTCGGCGCGGAGCTGATGCGCATGCTCGAGCGGGACGTGATGCTGCGCTTCGTCGATCTCGCCTGGAAGGACCACCTGCTCGCGCTCGACCACTTGAAAGAGGGTATCGGGCTGCGCGGCTACGGCCAGCGCGACCCGCTCCAGGAGTACAAGCGCGAGTCCTACGAGCTGTTCCAGGCACTCAAGGAGCGCGTCGAGGACTCGGTCATCAAGACCCTCTTCCGGCTCGAGCCGGCCTCCGAGGAGCAGCTCGCCGCCGAGCGGGCCCGGCGCGAGCGCGCGGCGCCCCGACCGATCTTCACCGGCGCGCCCGGCGCCGCGCCGGCCGGCGCCCCGGCGTCGGCGCGCCCGAGCTTCGCGGCGCCCAAGGTCGGCGGCCCGGCAGCGCCGCCCGCCGCTCCCCCGCTGCCGGTGCGCGCCGAGGCCAAGATCGGACGCAACGACCCTTGCCCCTGCGGCTCCGGCAAGAAGTACAAGAAGTGCCACGGCGCCGCCGCCGGCGCGGCCGGCTGAGGAACGAGCCACCCTCCCGGACGGCGCCCGTCGTGCGGGGCCACGCTAGCTTTCCGCCGGAGGATCCTCCCCCCTTGCCCCCAGACGACGACCCGCGGCACCCCTACCTCGCACCGCTCACCCGCGGAGGCGACGGCTCGAGCCGCGCGGGCACGCGCCTCATCGAGGCCCTGGTCCGCATCGAGCGTGGCGGCGCCGTCCATCCGACCGCCCTGCTCGACGCCACGCTCGCCGCGCGGGGCCGCCGCCTGCTGATCGAGACGCCGCCGCCGGGCCTCGCTCCCGGCGACCGCGCCGCGCTCGAACGGGTCGCCGAGTCCGCAGTCCGTGCAGCCCGCCTGCCAGTGGGCTGGGCGACCGCCGCGCTCCGGCTCTCCGCCGACGGCGACGTCACGCCCCTCGCCTGCCACGCCGGCCTGCCTCCCGGCGCCGAGGCGCTCGAATCGATCGCCGAGGTCGATCTGGGGGAGGAGGCGGAGCGCCTGCGGCGCGGCGAGGCCGCCCGGCCGCTCCTCGTGCGCCCCGGCTGCGCTCTGGCCGCGCACCTGGCGGCGCTCGCCTCCGCGGAGGCGCCGTCATCGGGCGACGGCCGCGTCGAGCATCTGCGCCTGCCCTGGGGCGCCGGCCTGCGGGTCGAGCCCGCGGTCGCCGAGGGGGATCCCGTGCCCATCGCCGCGCAGCGGGAGCTGCTGCTCCTGGTCGCCCAGGGCCGCGACCGGCAAGAGGCGCTCGCGCGACTGCGCCTGGCGCTGGTGCGCACGGAGCTCGACCTCGCCGGCGGCGAGACGACCAAGCCGCTGCTCGTCGCGCTGCTCGAGCGCCCCGAGATCGAGGCCGGCCGCTACGACGAGGGCTGGGTCGAGGAGCTCCTGGAGCGGGGTGATCCCTTCCCGCGCCACGGCGCGGAGATCGCGCTGCTCGCCGCCGCCGTCGCCTCCTACGAAGAACGGATGGAGGAAGCCAAACAGCGTTTCTTGGCCACCGCGCGGCGGGGTCGCCCGGAGGTGGTGCTCGAGGCCGGCCTCGCGCTCGAGCTGCGCCACCAGGGGCACGTCTACCTCGGCCGGGTCGCCAAGCTCGCGCCCACCGGCTACAGGGTCGAGGTCGATGGCACGGAGCTCGAGCTCGAGCTGCGCGACGGCGCCGGCGGCCGGGGGGCGCTCGAGATCGGCGGCCGGGTGCATCGCATCTTCCGGCGCCGGGGAGCCGGGGGGTTCCGGATCGACGTCGACGGCGTGACGCACCGGCTGACCGAGAACCGGGGCACGCTCGTGCGCTCGCCGATGCCCGGCATCGTCGTCGCCGTCGCCGCGCGCGAACGCGAGGAGATCGTCGCCGGCGCGCCGCTGGTCGTGATCGAGGCGATGAAGATGGAGACCACGCTCGCCGCCGAGCGCGCGGGCGTGGTGCGCGAGCTGTTCGTGCGTCCCGGCTCGCAGGTGGTCGCCGGCGAGCCGCTGCTCGAGATCGAGCCGGCCGGCCCGGCGCCCGCGGAGCGCGCCGGTGGCGGCGGGCGCCTCGACCTCGGCCCGCTGGCCGCGAGCGGTCCGCAGCGCTCGCCCGCCGCCGAGCCGGCGGAAGCGGCGCGGCGGCTCTTCCTCGGCTACGACCTCGACGCGCACGCCGCGGCCCGGGCGGTCGCGACCGCTCCGCGGCCGGGCTCGCCGGAAGGCGAGCGCCGCGAGCTCGAGGCGCTCGCGGCGCACCAGGACGTGTTGTCGCTCTTCCGGCCGCTGCCGGTCGAGGAGCCCGAGGACGATCTGCGGCGCAGCGTCGAGGAGTACCTCTTCACCTATCTGCGCGACCTCGACGCGCAAGGAGGCGGCCTGCCCGAGCCCTTTCTCCGCAAGCTGCGCCGCGCCCTCGCGCACTACGGGATCGCTGCGCTCGACCGGACGCCGGCGCTCGAGGAGGCCCTCTTCCGCCTCGCTCTCGCGCACCGGCGCGCCGCCCAGCACGCGCCTCCCGCGCTCGCCCTGCTCGAGCGCCGGCTCGCCGGCGACGACGGCGACGAGAGCTCGCTGCCGCTGCGCGACCTGGTCGACCGGCTGATCGTCGAGAGCCGGGGACGGGAGCCCGACCTCTACGACCTGGCTCGCGAGGTGCGCTACCGCCGCTTCGACCGGCCGCTGCTGCTCGAGGCGCGCCGCCGCGACCTCGACGCCGCCCAGCGCGAGCTCTCCGCGCTCGCGGCCGGCGCCGAGGGCGCCGCGCGGGCCCGCGCGCTCGCCGCGCTGGTCGATTGCCCCCAACCGCTGCACGAGTGGCTCGCCGAACGGGCGGCCGAGGGCTCCGGCGCGGCGCGCCAACTGGCCCTGGAGGTCCTCGTCCGACGCTACTACCGCCTGCGGGATCCGGACGCCGTCCTGCCGGTCGGCGACCGGCAGGACGACGCCGTCACCGCCAGCTACGTCGACCGGGGAACGAGCGTCCGGCTGTACGCCCTCTTCGCCCGGCGAGCGGCGCTCGAGCCGGCGCTCGAGCGTCTCGCCGGGCTCGCCCGAACCGGCGCCGGAGCGGGTATCGAGATCGTCGCCGACCTCTACCTCTGGAGCGAACCGTCGGCCGACGCCGAGGAGGTCGCCGGCGCGCTCGAGCAGGCCCTCGCGCGGTTCGAGGCGCCCCCTCACCTCCGGCGGGTCGCGATCGCGCTCGCCGGGCAGGACCTGCTCCTCCACTTCACCTTCCGCCGCGGCGAGCGGGGCGCGCTGGTCGAGGAGCGCTTGGCGCGCGGCCTCCATCCGATGGTCGCCCGGCGGCTCGGCCTCTGGCGGCTGGCGAACTTCGAGGTGACCCGCCTGCCCGCGGAGCCCGGCATCCACCTGGTCCGCGCCGTCGGGCGCGAGGACCCGCTGGACGAGCGCCTCATCGCCTTCGCCGAGGTGCGCGACCTCTCTCCGATCCGCGATCGCGAGGGCCGGGTCGCCGAGCTGCCCCAGCTGGAGCACGCCTTCCTCGAGGCGGTCGCCGCGGTCCGTCTCGCCCAGACCCGGCGCGGCGCGGCGCAGCGATCGCTGTGGAACCGCATCGTGCTCGACCTCTGGCCCCCCCTCCGCCTCTCGGCCGAGGAGTTGCGCGAGATCGTGCGCCGTCTGGCGCCGCACACCGCGGGGCTCGGGTTCGAGAAGGTGGTGGTCCGCGGCCGGCTCCCCGAACCCGAGAGCGGCCGGCTCGGCGACTGGTTGCTCGAGATCTCCAACCCGGGCGAGGGCGCCCCCACGCTGCGCTTCCGGCGCCCCTCCTCGGCGCCGCTCAAGCCGCTGCGCTCTTACGCCCGCAAGGTGATCGACCTCAAGCAGAAGGGGCTGCCCTACGCCTACGACATCCTCCGGCTGCTGGCGCCGCCGGCGGAAGCCTCGGGCCCCTTCCCGCCCGGCGAATTCGTCGAGCACGACCTGGACGCCGCCGGCCGGCTGCTCCCGGTCGACCGGCCGCCCGGGGAGAACCAGGCCAACGTGGTCGTCGGCCTGGTGCGCAACTTCACCGAACGCT
>WYBK01000283.1 GCA_011525905.1 Acidobacteriota bacterium | reverse complement strand
TCGCTCGCCGGTCTGGCGGTGAGCTCGATCTACAACTTCCTGATGACCGAAGGGGCCGCGGTGATGGGCACGGGCGGCGTGGTCTTCTCGCTGGTCATCTGGCTGGTCGCGATCCTGCTGCTGCTCTACGCCCGCAATCAGAAGCGCGCCGGCGTCCTGGCCTGACCGCCCGCCGCCCCGATTCGACCGTTCCGGCGCGCTCGCTCGTCGCTCGCGAGGACGAGCGCCCGGAAAAGGAGTAGGCTTCGCCGCAGACGATCTGGAACTGAAGCCTCTCGCTCCGCGTCGCGCGGAGTCTCGATCGGCGTGCGGCGGCGGACCCGAGGGCAACGCGGAGGGCGCTCGCCATGCTCGAATTCCTGCACCGGTTCCTGCTCCTCCACCTGCTGCTCAACACCAGCTACGTGGCGCTGGGTATGGCCGCCGGCCTGCTGCTCGCCTGGCGAACGGGCGTCGAGCGGCGCTTCGTCGTCCGCGCGCCCTTCCTGCGCCGGGTTCTCCTGCTCGCCCTGGCGATCTCGGGACTGATCACCCTGCTGACCTCGGATACCGTCCACTTCCTCTTCGGCTTCCTCGCCGGCCTCGTCGCTGGCCTCGCCTCTGCCTATCTCGCGCGCGCGCAGGCGAAACCGGGTGCGCCCGCAGGCAGCTCGCCGAATCGATCGCGATGAATCGAGGCGAAGGACGGGCCGAGTGCCGCCAGGACACCTGGGCGAGCGGGCCCGCGGGAGGGGCTCGGAGGGCCTAGGGCCCGACGAGGGCGTCTGTCGTTACCCGACGGAAACCGTCGCTGACCAGGAGGCGGAGCGTCGGCCGTGCGCCGGCTCGCAGGCGGGCCGCTTCGACCGCGATCTCGCCGAGCGGTTCGAGGCCGGCACCGAGCACGCTCCACTGCCCGGACCCGTCCGGGCTGAAGAGGAGCGAGATCGCGAGCGGATCGCCGTCGGCATCGGCGACCGACCAGCGGGCGGAGACTCCGCCGGCGTCTGCTCGAGCGCCGTGGAGGGTGAGCGCTGCTGCCGGAGGGCTCGCGCTCCGGTTCCGGCCGGCGAGGACCTTGCCCTCTCGCCTCAGCTCCAGGCGGACCGCTTCGGGGTGCCCGGGCACGTAGGCGCGGAAGCGGCGTGCCGCGGAAGTTCCGCGGCTCGGCTCGAGGTGGCCGGGGCCGCGTCCGAGCTCGCGTCCCTCGGCGTCGAGGAGGACGAGCTCGAGCTCGGCCCGCGCGGGCTGCCAGCCGCGCGGGCTCTGGGCGACCAGGGGGCCGAGGACCGCCAGGCGGCCGTCGTCGGTCAGGATCCCGGCGAGGCCCACCGCTCCGGCGGCGCCGCCCTCCCCGCTCGAGTCCGACATCCTGCCCGCCGGGGCGAGCGAGGCGAGCCGGGGCCCGGCGGGCAGCGGCAGATGCGCCCAGCGGCTGCCCGGTGCGCCCACCAGGTCCTGCATCTTCAGGTACTGCTGGCGGGCGATCATCGCCTCGTCCTGACCGACGCTGACCGGGAACATCAGCGGCACCAGCGAGCGCGACTGCTCGTTGCCCTCCGACGAAGACTTGTTCCAGCCGAGCGTGCCGTCCCGGGCGAGGCGGAAGGCCTCGATCCCCTGCCACCAGAGCGCGTCGCCGCCCGCCCAGGCGGCGTCGCGCGCGGTCTGGATCCGGGCGCGAGTCGTCGCGTTCACGCTCGGCAGGTGCTCCAGCCAGAGCGCGTGGCCGATCTCGTGCACCAGGCCGTGCACCAGGCGATCGCGGTGCTCGGCGACCGCGTCGAGCCCCATGCCGACGATGCCGAAGCCGAACCCTGCCTGGTCGACTTCGTAGATGGATCCTCCGCCCTGGAAGCTCTCGAGCGGGCCGAAGAGCACGACGATGTCGGCGCTCGAGTACTCGGCGGCCTGATGGACGTAGATCGACGCGACGCAGGCCTCGTCGCAGACTCGCAGGCACTCCTCGATCGTCGTCGCGCACCAGGCGATCTCCGTCGGGCTCCAGCTGCGCCGGATCACGCCGCCGAAGCGCTGCGAAACTTCGGCGAACGGATAGCTCTGCCAGGCGTAGGTGGCGGCCGCCGCCGCGACATCGGCGGCGACCGGCAGGAAGTCGGCGTAGCGGTTCCCCTCCGCCCAGTCCCCGACCGGCACCATGAAGTACTCGAAGGAGATCTCCGGAGCGCGGTCCCACATCTCGGCCGGACAGCTCGTGCGATAGAGGTGGCTGACCCACTCGCCCCCGCTCTCGCGCTGCACCTGGACCGCGAGCCGGAGCGGCAGCGACGCATCGGCCTGCGGCGTCCAGCCGAACAGATTGGCGGTGTGCGACGCCCGGGCGGTGTCGATGCCGTAGACGTCCCAGAGGTCGGGGCGCACGAAGGTGTGGCGGGCCTGGGGCCCGGAGCCGCTCCGGCGGTTCTCCCAGAGCACCACGCGCCCGTCGAAGGAGCGCACGTGCGCGCTCGGGTCGACCTCGTCGTGTCGGCGCCAGTCGGCGTAGACCCTGGCCACCGCCGGCTTGCCCGGAACCAGCCGCGGCTCGCGAATCGTCTGGAAGAGGTGGCAGGCGAGGTTGCCGCCGCCGAGCTCGAAGTCGAGGGCGGTCTCGAATCGCCAGCTGCGCCAGCCGGTGCCGTCCTCGTCGGCGATCTCGCCCCCCGAGCGCGAGAGGACGCCGTCGGGGCCGGTGCGGATGCGGGCGGTGTAGCGAACGCCGTCGAGCAGGGGCTCGTCGGGCGCGAAGACGACGTGCCGCGGGCCCTTGAAGAAACGCCCGGGCACCGTCACCAGCTCGCGGCTGCCCGCGGCGGGGTAGCCGATCTGGAAGGTGGCCTCGTCGATGGTCGCGGGGTCGATGGGCCGGTCGAAGAGCACGTCGATGAATGGGCTCGCCAGCCCGACGTGCTTCTCGTCCGGGCTCGGGTTCACCTTCTCGATGCCGAGACCGCCGGGACCGCAGCGGTCGTAGTGGAAGATCCCGCGCTGCTTCGCCTGCTCGAGGTCGATCGCGAAGCTGCCGCTCAGCCTGAGCGACTCCAGGCCGGGCGGCGGCCGGCTGCGGGTGTTGGTCAGCGTGACCGAGAAGCGCCCGAGCGCGCGGTCGTGCGGCACGAAGTCGAGCTCGAGCTCGCCGGCGGCCGTCTGGTATCCCTGGTGCTCGTCGAGGCCGAAAGGCGAGCTCGCGGCCGGCGGCCGGTCGTCGTAGCCGGCCGCGGCGGACGGGGCGAGCCCGGTGTCCCGCTCGAGCGTCGCGCGCTCGCGGTCGGGGAGGAGGTCGGCGATCGGCGCCAGCAGCTGGCTGAAGTGGCTGATCGGGTTCTGCAGCCTCTGCGAGCTCAGGTAGCGCGCCGCTTCGGGATCGAGGTTGAGGTCCACCCTCGGCTTCGAGAACCTGTAGGTCCCGCCGCTTTCGCCGGGCAGCCCGTCCAGGTCGAGGATGAACCAGAGGTGGGCCAGATGCTCGGGATCCCAGGCGGTGAACAGGAAGCGGCAGGTCCGCTCGTCGATCGGCGCGAGATGCAGGCCGGCCACGGAGCGGATCTCGCCCTCGAGGCGCGCGGCAACGGCGCCCGACAGCTCGGCCCGGAGGCCCGAGACGACCGGTGTCGCGGTGTCGATCTCACCGCTCTGCACGCCGGCGGGCCCTTCGTGGCTGCCGTAGACCCTCACGTCGAGGCTCTCCGAGCGCGGCTCGTCGCCGTCGTCGGTCACGGTCAGGGTGACGGGGTAGGTGCCGTCGAGAGAGTAGCGATGCCGCACTCGCCAGAGGTCGGTGCCCGACGTCTCCTCGCCGTCGCCGAACTCCCAGCGGTACTCGAGGCTGTCTCGGGGCGTATCGAGCACATGGGCCGAGAGCTCGACCGTGCCGTCGGAGTCGTCGACCCGGACCGCCTTGAGGTAGCGGATCCCCGGAGCGCTGTTGGCGACGGTCACCTCTTTGGTCGCGGTCGCCACCGTGTCGCCGTGCCGATCCAGCATCCGGAGCCGGATGGTGTGAGGGCCGTCCTGCGCAAAGCGATGGGAGATGGTCGGCCGTTCGCCGCTCGAGATCCACTCGCTCTCGCCGCCGGACGGCGCGAAGCTCCAGAGCAGCTCGACCGGCTGCTCCCAGTCGGTGGGCAGATCGAACCCCGCCTCGTCGCCGGCGACGTTCGGCCGATAGCCCCAGGCCGAGCTCTCGACCGGCCGGCGCACGAAGCGCGCGACGTAGACGTGGCGGTCGTTCTCGTACGGCCGGCTCTGCCCGTGGATCTCGACCTCGATCGCGGGCGCG
>WYBK01000282.1 GCA_011525905.1 Acidobacteriota bacterium | reverse complement strand
GGCGACTCGCAGACGTGGATGCCGGCTTCGCGCATCGCCTCCATCTTGGCGGCGGCGGTGCCCTTGCCGCCGGCGACGATCGCGCCCGCGTGCCCCATGCGCCGCCCCGGAGGGGCGGTGCGGCCGGCGATGAAGCCGACCACCGGCTTGTCGAGGTTCGCCTTCACCCAGGCCGCGGCTTCCTCCTCCGCCGAGCCGCCGATCTCGCCGATCATGACGATCGCGTCGGTGTCGGGATCGGCCGCGAAGGCCTGGAGGACGTCGAGGAAGCTCGTGCCGTTGACCGGGTCGCCGCCGATGCCGACGCAGGTCGACTGGCCGAGACCGAGCCCCGTGACCTGCCAGACCGCCTCGTAGGTCAGGGTTCCGGAGCGGGAGACGATGCCGACGCGTCCCGGCCGGTGGATGTGGCCGGGCATGATGCCGATCTTCGCCTTGCCCGGCGAGATGATGCCGGGACAGTTGGGGCCGATCAGCCGCACGGCGCGCCCGTCGAGGAACTTCTTGACCCGGAGCATGTCGGCCACCGGCACGCCCTCGGTGATCGCGACGATCAGCTCGATGCCCGCCTCGGCCGACTCCATGATCGCGTCGGCGGCGAAGGGGGGCGGCACGAAGACCATCGAGGCGTTGGCGCCGGTCGCCTTCCTCGCCTCTTCGACGGAGTCGAAGACCGGGATCCCCTCGACCGATTCGCCCCCCTTGCCGGGAGTCACGCCGGCCACGACCTGGGTGCCGTAGTCGCGGCAACCGAGGGCATGGAACTTGCCCTCCTTGCCGGTGATCCCCTGCACGACGAGGCGGCAGTCCTCCTTCAGCCAGATCGCCATCACGCACCCCCCTTCACGGCCGCGACCGCCTTCTCGGCGGCGTCCGCCATCGTCTCGGCGACGTGGAAGTGGAAGCGGCTCTCGCGCAGGATCCGCCGCCCCTCCTCGACGTTGGTGCCCTCGAGCCGCACGACCACCGGGATCGGCACGCCGCCCAGCTCCTCGAGCGCGCCGACCACGCCGGCCGCGATCCGGTCGGTGCGGGCGATGCCGCCGAAGATGTTGATCATCACGGCCTTGACCGACGAGTCGGAGATCAGGATCTTGAAGGCGTTGGCGACCGCCTCCTGCGAGGCCGAGCCGCCGACGTCGAGGAAGTTGGCGGGCTCGGAGCCGTAGAGCTTGATGATGTCCATGGTCGCCATCGCCAGGCCGGCGCCGTTGACCATGCAACCGATCTCGCCGTCGAGCTTGATGTAGTTCAGATTGTGCTTCGAGGCCTCGACCTCGAGCGGGTTCTCCTCGGCCAGATCGCGCATCGCCACCACGTCCTTGTGGCGGAAGAGGGCGTTGTCGTCGAAGTTGATCTTGGCGTCGAGCGCCACGACGTCGCCGGCGCCCGTCACCATCAGCGGGTTGATCTCGGCCAGCGAGGCGTCGGTGTCGAGGTAGGCCTGGCAGAGCGCGCCGACCAGCTTGGCGCCCTTGCTGGCGGTGTCGCCGGCGAAGCCGAGCTTGCGCGCGATGCGGCGGGCTTGGAACGGGAGCAGCCCGAGGTGGGGATCGAAGCTCTCGCGATGGATCGCCTCGGGGGTCTTGGCGGCGACCTCCTCGATGTCCATGCCGCCCGCGGCCGAGGCGATGACCACCGGACGCCCGGCGGCGCGGTCGAGCGTCACCGCGACGTAGACCTCGCGCGCGATCTCGGCCGCCTCCTCGATCAGCACCTTCTGGACTCTCTGCCCGTCGGGGCCCGTCTGGTGCGTGACCAGCTGCATGCCGAGGATCTGCTCCGCGTACGCCTCCACCTCTTCGGGGCTCTTGCCGAGCTTGACGCCGCCCCCTTTGCCGCGGCCGCCGGCGTGGATCTGCGCCTTGACGACCGCTCTGCCGCCCATCTCCTCGGCGATCCGGCGCGCCTCGGCCGGGTCGTCGGTCACCCGCCCGCGCGGGGTCGCGACCCCGTAGCGGCGCAGGATCTCCTTCGCCTGGTATTCGTGGATCTTCAAACGCAACCTCCTCCGGCTGGATCGAACGGAGCGTGGGACGACAGCCCCGCTGCCCCGAGTCTATCGCCTCGAGGGAGGGTGACAGTTACCTGGCGCGCAGCCATCTGGACAGGGAGGCCATCTCCGGCAAGGTAACTGTCACCCTCGCCGAGGTTCTCCCGCTCGCGGACGGGGCATCAGCCGGGCGGCAGGCGATCGATCGCGGCCTCGACCCGCTCGAGCGCCTGGCGCGCCGCGGCGGCTTCCCGCCGCAGCTCCTCGAGCGGCCCCCGCGCCCGCGCCCGCTCCTCGCCGCGCACCTTCTCCAAGTTGTCGAGCATCACCGCGACGAAGAGATTGACGACGACGAAGACCGCCGTGAAGATGAAGCTCGCGAAGAAGACGAAGGCCCAGGGCCGCCCCGGCCGCACGGCACTCTGGATCTCCGCCCACCCCTCGAGGGTCAGCACCTGGAAAAGGGTCTCGGTCGCGAGACCGAGGTGCCCCCAGCGCGCCGGATCGGCGACACCGAACAGCTCGACGCCGACGACGGCCCAGACGAACAGCAGCAGCGAGAGCAGCACCAGGACGTGACCGATCGAGGGGATCGAACGCAGCATCGTGCCGACGATCAGGCGCAGGTCGGGCACGCTCGACACCAGCCGCGCCACCCGCAGGATGCGGGCGAGTCGGGCGACCGTCGCGAAAGGCCCAGTCGCGGGCAGCAGCGAGAGCGCCACCACCGAGAAGTCGAAGACGTTCCAGCCATCGCGGAAGAACGCGCGCGGCCGCCGCCCGTGCGCCCCCAACCGAATGCCGATCTCGGCGATGAACAGGTACTGAACGAGCGCCGAAGCGACCGCGAGCGCGGCGCCCCAGCGCTCGCGTGCCTCGGGAAAGGTGAGCAGCCCGAGCAGCGCGGCATTGGCGAGGATGAGCAGCACCACGCCATGCCGGAACGAGGGGGCGCCCGCGATCCTCCGACACCACTCCGGAAGCGAGCGCGGGGGGCGTGCCTGCCCTCTCATGCCGCCTGCCTCCCATCGTCCCCCCGCCCGGCCCCGAGCGCCGAGGCGATGCCGATGGCTTCGGCGAGATCCTGCTGGCTGACCAGACCGACGAATCGGCCCCGATCCATGACGGCAGCGCAGGCCGCTCCGGCCTCGGCCAGCGCCTCCTGCGCCTCGGCGAGCGAGAGCGAGGTCTCGAGCCGGGGCACGTGCGCGTCCAGGAAGTCGGCGACCAAGGGGTCGCCGGTTCGGCTCGCCGCGGCGACGAGCGCCCGCTCGCGAGTCACCACGCCAACCAGGTCGCCACCGCGATCGACCACCGCGAAGTCGGGCTGGTAGCTGGTCAGCAGGTAGTGGACGACGCGAGAGAGTCGATCGCGCGGCTCCAGCACCAGGGCGTGCCGGTTGTAGGCGTCCGTGAGCCGCAGCGTCTCGAGCACGTGGCGGGCCTCGGCGTGGGTGCGCTCCTGGCCGGCGCCGAAGAAGACGAAGGCGCACAGCAGTGCGAGCAGGAGGTGGCCGGAGAGCAGCGCCCAGACGCCACCGGCCACCGCCATGCTCTGGCCGAGCGCCGCGGCCCAGCGCGTGCCCCGGAGCCAGCCGAACCGGAAGGCGAGCAGCGCGCGCAGCACGCGGCCGCCGTCCATCGGAAAGGCGGGGAGCAGGTTGAACAGCACCAGCGAGAGGTTGGCGCCGAGCAGCCAGTGCACGAGAGTGCCGAGCGAGGGAGCGGAGGCCGAGGCGCGCAGGAGCCCCGCCGCCTCCCCCGGCAGCGCCGCCGGAGCGACGCCGACGACGAGCGCGAGGACCGCCGCGATTCCGACGTTGACCGCCGGCCCGGCCAGCGCGATCCAGAGCTCCTCGGCCGGCCGGCGGGCCGGGCGCGCCAGGAAAGCGACGCCACCCAGCGGGAAGAGCAGGATCTCGCGGGTCGGGATCCCGTAGCGGCGCGCGGCGAGCGCATGACCGAGCTCGTGGAGCGCGACGCAGGCGAAGAGCGCGAGCACGAGGAGCGCCCCGAAAGCCGCGCCCGCCGCCCCGTGCACGCTCCCCCACTGCAGCGCGCCGAGCACGACGATGAGCGGGAAGGTGAAGTGCAGCCGCAGATCGATGCCCGCGAGCCGTCCGATCGTCCATCCCCCTCTCATCGCGCAGCCTCCCCGGCGGCTGCCGCCTCGCGCCAGCGCGCCCGCAGGAGCGACGCGCCGATGGCGACCGCGAGGATCGCCGCCACCACGCCGAGCGAGATCGCCGAGGGGATCTTGTAGAGGTCGACGATCGCCATCTTGGTGCCGACGAAGACCAGGATCGCGGCCAGGCCGAGCTTGAGGTACTCGAACTTCGACATCACACCGGCGAGCAGGAAGTAGAGCGAGCGCAGGCCGAGGATCGCGAAGACGTTCGAGGTGTAGACGATGAAGGGATCCGAGGTGACCGCGAAGATCGCCGGGATCGAGTCGACGGCGAAGATCAGGTCGGTCGTCTCTACCAGCGCGAGCACCAGGAAGAGCGGCGTCGCGGCGAGCGCGCCGTTCTCGCGCGCGAAGAACTTCTGGCCGTGGTAGCGCTCGGTCACCGGCATCAGGCGGCGCACCAGCCGGACCACCGGGTTCTTCTCGGGCTCCAGACCCTTGTCGGGGGCGAAGGCCATCTTGATCCCGGTGAGGATCAGGAAGGCGCCGAAGACGTAGATGATCCAGTGGAAGTTGGCGATCAGCGCGGCGCCGGCGGCGATGAAGATCGCGCGCATCACCAGGGCGCCGAGGATGCCCCAGAAGAGCACCCGGTGCTGGTACTCCTGCGGCACCGCGAAGTAGGCGAAGATCAGCGCGAAGACGAAGATGTTGTCGACCGAGAGCGACTTCTCGATCAGGTAGCCGGTCAGGAACTCGACCCCCTTCTGCGGGCCGAGGAAGCGCCAGATGCCGGCGTTGAACAGCAGCGCGAGCCCGATCCAGACCGCGCTCCAGATGCCCGCCTCCTTGAAGGAGACCACGTGGGCCTTGCGGTGGAAGACGCCGAGGTCGAGGGCGAGCATTCCCAAGACGAAGACGTTGAAGCCCACCCAGAGCCAGATCGACGACGTTTCCATCCGTCACCCCGCAGGATCGGAGGCACCGCGCAGAAACGCCGAACGGCGAGACCCACGGCACCCGAGTGTCGTGGTGGTCTCGCCGTTTCGCTCGAACCGGGACGACCGGAGGCCGGATCGCTCCCGCCTCGGACTGACGATCGCCCGCCCGGACTTCCGCCCGGGTGGCTACTCCCCACCTTCCGATCCAATCCTACGCGACTCCGGACCCGCCGGACGAAGCGCTCTTCGTTACGGCACGGTGACAACTCGCCGTCTCGCCCCACCCCGGGGAGCTCACCCGGCGCCAGCTCCCGCCGACGGCCGCCGGCGGCTGGCCCCGACCGCAGGCATCGGCGGCGAGCCCCCCGCTGGAAGCCTCAGGGCACGCGCAGGACGAGCAGAGTGAGGTCGTCCTCGCGGGGCGCCGGTCCGACGAAGGCGCCGAGCTCGCGCAGCACCGCGTCGCGCAGGACGGTGGCGCCGTGGCCGGCGTATTTCGAGAGGATCCGCTCGAGACGCTCGAAACCGAACATCTCCTCCGATCCCTCGGCGCGCGCCTCGATCAGGCCGTCGCTGCAGAGAAAGATGATGTCGCCAGCCTCGAGCTTGGCGCGGCGGGGCGTGACCTCGAGCGCCGGCCGCACGCCCAACGGGTAGGCGACCGACTCCAGCGGCTCGACCCGGCCGTCGACGGAGACCCGGTAGGGGAAGAGGTGGCCGGCGCTCGCGTAGTCGAGCTCGTGCCGCTTCGGGTCGAGCAGCGCGTAGCAGAGAGTGGCCAGCAGGCGCTTGCGCGCGCTCTGGAAGACCATCCGGTTGAGGGTGGTGAAGACCGCCTCGACCCGCGGGTCGAAGGTCACCTGGACCGCCAGCGCCGACTTGGTCATCGACATCACCAGGCCGGAGGAGACCCCGTGGCCGGCGACGTCGCCCACCGCCACGGCGAGCCGGCCGTCTTCGAGAGCCAGGACGTCGTAGAAGTCGCCGCCGACCTCGGTGGCCGGCAGATAGGTGTGCGCCAACTCGACGCCCGCCAGCTGCGGCGGCAGCTGCGGCAGGATCGAGCTCTGGATGTTGCGCGCCGTCTCGAGCTCGACCCGCTGCCGCTCCCGCTCGGCGATCCGCCGCACGTGGGGCGGAACGTCCTCGTAGCGGTAGACGAACTCGGCGTCGGCGAGCAGGTAGCGCGCCGAGAGCGTCAGCGGCAGCGCGCCCGCGAGCACGCCGATCCACCCCTGGAGCTCGACTCCGGGCGCCCGCGCGAAGAGGAAGGGGAAGGTGTTGAGCACCAGGTGGCTGGTGGTGGCGCCCACCAGGCAGGTGAGCAGGTCGAAGCGCAGGAAGAGCAGGACCAGCGCGCCCGAGAAGAGGATGCCGACGAGCAGCGTCCACTCGATCGGCAGCACGATGGTGGGCGCGAAGAAGAGCAGCCCGGTCGCCAGCGAGACGAGCAAGCCGGCGATCCAGACGCCCACGCGGTGCGCGAGCAGGGAGACCAGGAAGAGCCTGCCGAACAGCGTCGTGTAGAGGATGAAGCCGCCGAGGAAGGCCACGGCGAGCAGGCCGGGCGCCGGGCCGTTGTTCCAGAAGGGGCCGAAGAGGAAGGCCGCAGACACCCAGGCGTCGGCGTAGCGCCCGAGCAGGGCCTGAGCGACGGTCACCGCTCCGGCCAGCAGCCAGCCCGCGGCATAGCCGCGCAGCGACGAGACGGCGACCGTCCGGTTGTCCCAGCGTCGCTGAAAGAGCGCGTCGAAGGCGGCGAGCTTCGCTCCCCAGCGTTCGCGGCAGAACGACTCGCCGACCGACCAGGAGAGGAAAGAGGCGGCCGACTGGGGCAGGTAGTAGAGCAGGAAGAGCTGCGCGCCCCAGAGGAAGGTGATCTGCTGCCGGGTGAGCGATCCCCAAAACTGCCCCTGCGTCGAAGGCCGGGCGGTGAAGACCAGGACCAGCAACCCGAGCAGCGCGGCGACCCAGAAGATCTGCAGGCCGCGGCGGACGCCGACCTCTCCCTGGTGGTAGCGGCGGAGGAAGAAGACGGCGACGAACGGCAGCGCCAGGAAGGTCGAGAAGAAGTTGAGGTTGCTGATCAGCGTCGCCGGCTGGACCAGGGCGAACAGCTCGTCCTGCCCCGAGTCCTCGCGCCAAGGAGCGAAGCCGGCCAGCCGGTCGCCGGCGAAGGTGACCGCCACGCCGTAGCGGACGCCCTCGTCGAGCACGCGCTCGCTCCACCGGTAGCGCAGCACCAGGTCGGTCCGCTTGTCGCGGTCGACGCGCCGCACCTCGGGCTCGCCGAGCTCGGCGAGGTCGTAGCCCTGCTCGACCAGGAGCTCGTCGGAACGCCGCCGCGCCTCGGCCTCTTCGAGCGCCTCGCCCGGCTCCTCCTCGCTGAAGCCCCGGCGCAGCGACAGCACCTCGCCGTCGAAGGCGATGCGCGCCTGGTGCGACCAGTCTCCCGGCCGGGTCGCGGGCGGGTAGACGGTGACCTCCCAGAAGAGCACCTGTCGCGCCGCCCGGCTCTGCCGCAGCCCTTCCCGTTCGCCGGTTCGCAGCGCCAGCAGCAGCCGGCGTTCGAGCGAGAACTCGTCGTCCATGCGCGTGACGACGTAAGGGCGCTCGGGCAGGTCGCCCAGGTCGCGCAGCCGCTCGAGCGCGATCTTCTCGGCGTCGCCGCGCGAGACGGTCCACTCGGCCGGGAAGAAGGGGACCGCCCGCGGGTAGCCCCAGACCGTGGCGAGCACGCCGACGGCGAGCGCCGAAGCCCAGAGCAGGACGGTGCGGTTCTTGGACATCGCGTCGCGGATCTCCGGCACCTTGTACGTGGCGCGCCCGCCTGGGTTCTTCGCTACCGCCGGTCAAGCTACCATAGGGAGAGCCCGTGCTACGCTTCGCGGCCTTGGACTGGGACCCTCTGCTCCGGGCGGCTCGTGGCGCGCGTGAGGCCGCTTACGCCCCGTACAGCCGCTTCGATGTCGGCGCCGCCCTGCTCGCCGAGGACGGCGAGATCTTCGCCGGCGCCAACGTGGAGAATCGCTCCTTCGGCCTCGCCCTCTGCGCCGAACGCTCGGCGGTCGCCGCGGCGGTGACCGCCGGCCGGCGCCGCTTTCGCGCCCTGCTGGTGCTCACCGACGCCGATCCGCCGGCGCCGCCTTGCGGACTCTGCCGTGAGACGCTGACCGAGTTCTGCCCGCCCGACCTCGAGATCCGCCTGGTCAATGTCGCCGGTCGGCACCGCGACTTCCGGTTGGGCGACCTCTTCCCCGAGCCCTTCCGCTTCGCGCCTCGCGGCTGACACGGGGCCGCGCCGCGGGCCCTCGGCTCACTCCGCCGACTCGAACTCGGCCAGCACCCGTCGCTGCAGGATGCCGGCCGCGTGGGCCCGGTCGAGCAGATCCTGCACGGCCCGCCTGCCCGCCTCGCCGTAACCGCGGGTCCACTCGTTGACGTACATGCCGACGAAGCGGTCGGACCGAACCGGGTCCTGCTCGAGGTCACGCGCGTAGCGGATCGCGAAGGCGAGCGCCTCGTCGCGATGGTCGAGGGCGTACTCGATGCTGGCGGTCAGCAGGCGGCAGAGCCGGCGCCGCAGCGCGGGCGCCAGGTCGCGGCGGATGCCGTTGCCGCCGAGCGGCAGCGGGCCGCCGGTCTCCTCGTGCCACCAGGCGCCGAGGTCGACGGACGCGGCCAGGCCCCGGTCGCCGAAAGTGAGCTGTCCCTCGTGGATCACCACGCCGGCGTCGACCACGCCGCTCTCGACCGACTCGAAGATGCGGTCGAAGGGGACGACCACCGTCTCGGCCTCCGGCTGCCAGAGGCGGAAGACCAGGGCGGCGGTCGTCCAGTCGCCCGGCACCGCCACTCGCCGGCCAGCGAGCTCTTCCCGGCGCGTGGCGGCGCGCGCCACCACCACCGGACCGTAGCCGTCGCCGAAGCTGGCGCCCGAGGGCATCAGCAAGTAGCGGTCGGCCAGGTGGGCGTAACCGTGAAAGGAGAGCGCCGAGATCTCGTAGGTGCCCGCGCGCGCGGCGCGGTTGAGCGTCTCGATGTCGGCGAGGACGTGCTCGATGGCGAGCCCGCTCGTGTCCAGGATGCCCTGGGTCAGGGCGTAGAACATGAAGGCGTCGTCGGAGTCGGGGCTGTGGGCGATGCGGATCGGAATGCTCATCTCGGCGGGTGAGGATACCGGAACGCGCGAGCTGCGGAGCGCCTCACAGTCCTTTCTCGGGTTGCCGTGGGGCGGCCGAGGACGCTAGAATCCCGCGACTTCGGCCGAGCGACGCCACCCGTGGGGCGAACGCCAAGTCAGACACCCCGATGGAGGAACCCCCATTGAATCGACGTCTACGCACCGCGATCGTCGCCCTCGCCAGCCTAGCGCTGGTCGCGCCCGCCTGGGCCGGCATGCTCTACGTGCCGATCGCCGTCAACCAGACCGACGGTGATCTCACCCGGCGCACCGAGCTGTGGGTCACCAACCCCTCGGAGACCGATGTCCTCGGCTTCTTCGCGACCTTCATTCCGGCGCTCGCCGACGGCACGGCGCGCGAAGGCGAGCCGCCGGTCTATTGGGTGTCGCCCGGCGCCAGCGTCCGCTTCGGCGACCTCGTGCCGCAAGGCGGGCGCGGCATGCTCGAGATCGAGGGCTCGCCCGGCCTCGTGGTGAGCGCCCGGCTGGTCACCGACGTGAGCGGCTTCGCCGAGGAGCCGGAGGCGGTCGAGCTACCGGTGCTCGGCTCCGGCAACATCCTCGCCGCCGGCGCGTCGGCCTGGCTGCAGGGCTTCGAACGGGTGGACGACAGCCGCTACTCGAACGTCGGCCTGGTCAATCTCGGACATGCCTCGATGACCTGCGCGCTCGATCTGCGGCACGCCGACGGCTTGCTGATCGTCCAGAACATCAACCTCGCGATGCCGCCCCTGTCGATGGTGCAGTTCGACGACGCCTTCTCGCTGCTGCCCGTCTCGTTCGTGCCCGAAGGCGCCCGGATGCGCGTGACCTGCGATCAGCCCTTCTGGACCTTCATGTCGCTCTACGACGACCGCACTGGCGGCAAGCAGCTGATCGAGCCGTCGCTCACCCCGGAGGACTCGACTCTCCAGAAGCCGAGCGGCACGGGCGAGCCGCCGCCAGACGGCGAGCCGCCGCCGCCGCCGGAGGATCCGGACGGCGTCCTCTTCACGCTTCCCGGCCAGTTCCTCAACTGCGGGCCGAACAACACCAACTGGCGTTTCAACATGCCGTTCGGCGGCTCGAAGACCTTCCGCAAGGTGATCCTCGACTTCGACGTGCGCACCGCGGGCTGGGATTCGCACAACGCAAACGGCTACCACTGCATCTTCTGGCTCAACAACGGTTCGGCCTGGGCCAACATGATGGGTTATCTCAACGCCCTCGGCACCCGCAACCTCACGCGCCTGGAGGTCAACGCGGGCGGCGAGATTCGCGCCAACAAGGCGCCGGGCCTGCAGACCAACACGAGCTACCACGTCCGCTACGAGTACGACACCGTCGCCAAGTCGATCGAGTACAAGGTCACTTCGGGCGGCGGCGTCCGAGTGCAGGCCTCCTACGGCACGTCGCTCAAGCAGATCAACACCAGCGGCATGTTCATCGAGTTCGGCACGCAGCTGGCGCCGGAGGGACCGGAGGCGAAGACCTACAATTGGAAGTTCTCCAACTTCCAGGCGCAGTTCATCCCGTAAGTCCCTCGATTCCCTGCCGTAGCACTCCGGGGGCGGTCCGCGCGAGCGGCCGCCCCCGTCGCGTCTCGGGCCGCTCGCTCGCCACCTGACCGCCGTCATCCCTCCCCGTCCCGGCGGGTCGGCTAGGATCGCTCCGACCTCGCTGGGAATCGACGCCGAGCCAGCCGTCGCGGCCCGGGAAAGGACGAGAGCCGATGAAACCGTTTTCTCACCTCCTGATCGCCGCCCTGATCTGCGGGGCGCTCGCCGCGGGCGCCGATGAGCTCACGCAAGAGCGCCCGCCCGAGCAGGGTCTCGAGGAGGGCCGGGCGCTCTTCCTGGCCAACTGCGCCCCCTGCCATCAGCCGAACGGCCAGGGGATGCCGAAGATCTTCCCGCCGCTGGCGGGCTCGGACTTCCTCGCCAGGAACGATCGCCAGACCGTGCTCTCGACCATTCTGCGCGGCCTCACCGGCGCCATCGTGGTCAACGACGTCGAGTACAACAACATCATGCCGGCGATGAGCCACCTGCCGGACGAGACGATCGCCAAGATCGTCAGCTTCGTCTACAACAACTGGGGCAACCCCGGCGGCATGATCGCGGCGCACGAGGTCGCCACGGTGAGGGCGACGCTCGGGGTGCCGACCGATCCGGCGCAGGGCGAGCGGCATCCCGGCACGAAGGAGGCGGAGCTGACCTACCAGGGCGCGCCCTCGGAGGCGGGCTCGGCCGGCGTCGAGATGGTGGTCAACCCCGACGCTCCGCCGATCTCCAAGGAGGAGTTCGCGCGCGCGACGAAGGTCTTCTTCGAGCGCTGCGCCGGCTGCCACGGCGTGCTGCGCAAGGGCGCGACCGGCAAGCCGCTGACCCCCGACCTGACCCGCGCCAAGGGAACCCAGTACCTCGAGGCCCTGATCAACTTCGGCTCGCCCGCCGGCATGCCGAATTGGGGCAGCTCGGGCCAACTCTCGCCCGAGGAGATCAACGTCCTCGCCCGCTTCCTGCAGCACGACCCGCCGGCGCCGCCCGAGTGGGGCATGCCCCAGATGCGCGAGAGCTGGAAGACCTTCGTGCCGGTCACCGAGCGGCCGACCAAGCCGATGAGCCCGCGCAACATCGAGAACTTCTTCGCGGTCACCCTGCGCGACGCCGGCCAGGTCGCGATCCTCGACGGCGACACCAAGGAGATCGTCGCCATCCTCGAGACCGGCTACGCCGTCCACATCTCCCGCCCGTCGCACTCCGGCCGCTACGTCTACACCATCGGACGCGACGCCAAGATCTCGCTCATCGACCTCTGGATGGATCCGCCCCAGGTGGTCGCCGAGATCAAGATCGGGCTCGAGGCGAGGTCGGTCGAGACCTCGAAGTACCGGGGCTACGAGGACCGCTACGCGATCGCCGGCGCCTACTGGCCGCCCCAATTCGTCATCATGGACGGGCCGACGCTCGAGCCGATCAAGATCGTCTCGACGCGCGGCGTCACCGTCGACACCCAGGAGTACCACCCCGAGCCGCGCGTCGCGGCGATCGTCGCCAGTCACCAGCACCCCGACTTCATCGTCAACGTCAAGGAGACCGGGCGGATCCTGCTGGTCAACTACTCGGACCTCGACAACCTGAACGTCACCACGCTCGACGCCGCGCGCTTCCTCCACGACGGCGGCTGGGACTCGACCCAGCGCTACTTCATCACCGCCGCCAACCAGTCGGACAAGCTCGCGGTGGTCGACTCCAAGGAGCGCCGCATGGTGGCGCTGGTCGGCGCCGAGAAGATCCCCCATCCGGGGCGCGGCGCCAACTTCGTGCATCCACGCTACGGTCCGGTGTGGGCGACCTCGGCGCTCGGCAACGAGGACGTGACGCTGCTCGCCACCGATCCGGAGGGCCACCCCGAACACGCCTGGAAGGCCGTCGAGGTGCTCCGGGGGCAGGGCGGCGGCTCGCTGTTCATCAAGACCCACCCCACTTCCCACCACCTCTACGTCGACACGACGCTCAATCCGGACCCGGCGATCAGCCAGTCGATCGCCGTCTTCGACATCCGCGACCTCGAGGCCGGCTACCGCGTGCTGCCGATCGCCGAATGGGCCGATCTCGGCCCCGGAGCGAAACGGGTGGTGCAGCCCGAGTTCAACCGGGCGGGAGACGAGGTCTGGTTCTCGGTCTGGAGCGGCAAGGAGGAGGAGTCGGCGATCGTCATCGTCGACGACCGGACGCTGGAGCTCAAGCAGGTGATCAAGGATCCCCGGCTGGTGACGCCCACGGGCAAGTTCAACATCTACAACACGGTGCACGACGTCTACTGAGCGGTGCCGACCTCGAGGGAGAGGGTGACGAGCAGCGCGCGCCCCGGCTCGGTGTGGAAGCCGAGCAGGGGGTCGGAGGCGACCAGGCCGCGGGCGCGCGCGGCGGACCAGTAGCGCGCGTCGAGCGCGTTGAGCAGGGCGAGCTCGACCGTCCAGCGCCCGCCGCCCGGGCGGCAACGCGCGAGCAGGTCGAGCACTTCGTAGCCCGGCGCGGCGAAAGCGTCCACGACCGAGCGGTCGACCTCGCCGCGCCGGCTGGCGGCGAAGGTCGCGACCGCGCTCGCCCACCACCCGCCGCCGTCCGATTCCCAGGAGAGGCCGAGCGTCGCCCGGTCGGGGTCGACGCTCGACAGCGGCTGCCGGCGGCGGGTGTCCTCGCCCTCCGCCCAGGCGAGCGCCGCGTCCACCTGCCAACCGCGCGCGCCGGGATCGAACCGGCCGAGATCCAGGCGCAGGCGCGCCTCGCCGCCGCGGATCCTCGCCCGGTCCCGGTTGAGCGACTGGAACACCGTCGCGCCGGTGGCGGGGTCGACGCCCAGATTGACGCGCGACTCGATCAGGTCGCGGTAGCGGTTGTCGTAGAGCGCGAGCTGCGCGCTGGCCCGGGCGCTGGCGTAGCGCCAGCCCAGCTCGAAGCCGCGGCTGCGCTCCGGGCGCAGGTCGGGGTTGGGGATCGCGACGTAGTCGAAGATCGGGATGCGCAGGCCGACATTGACGTCGTAGACCGGCGGCGCGCGGAATCCTTCGGCGTAGTGGAGATAGACCAGGTGACCGCGGCCGAGCGCGCGCACCAGGCCGAGCTTGGGTGTCAGCGCCTGGTCGTCGGTGTCGACCACCTCGGTGTCGGGGAAGTCCTCGCGGTAGAGCGCGTCGGGCTCGGCGCGGGTCGCGTAACGGTCGTAGCGCAGCGCCGGCTCGAGCCGCCACCGCCCGGCCGGCGTCCGCAACTCGGCCGCCACGTATAGGCCGAGCGCGCGCGTCCGCGAACGCGGAAAGTCGCGGACCGGCAAGGCCTCGCCGAGCACGACGCGGGTCTGGGCGCCGGTCGAGAGGTTCGTCTCCCGTCCATCGCGCAGCTCCTCGAGGCGGGCTTCCTCGAGCTCGAAGCCCCAAATCAGGCGCGCAGCCGTCGCGGCCGATCCGAGGCGCGAGCGCCCCGTCCACTCGAGGCCGGCGAGCGCTTCCCGGTAGTCGAAGCTCCGGTCGCGCCGCGTCGGCGCCGGCGTGCGCGCGTCCGCCGCGCGCCATTGCCTCGTCCGCTGGTCCGCCTCGTGCTCGCTCCAGTGCAGGCGCGAGCTGCCCTCTTCGAGCCAGTCGCCGACCGGGCCGATCAGATGAGAGAGCGCGATCCGCGTCCGCTCGCGCCGGTCGTCGGCGAGCAGACGCTCCGTGGTCGCGAACTGTCCCGGCCCGCCGACCAGGTGGCGGACCTCGGTCTCGACCCGCCCCTGGCGGTGGTCCGCGGTCAGGCCGATCCTCCCCGCCCCGGCCGGGCCGGTCAGCCGGAGGAAGCCGCTGCCATCGCGCGCGTCGGCGGGATCGGGCCGCGGGTCGCCCCGATTGTCGAGCTCGTGCCCCCGCTCCAGGCTGCCGAGCGCGAGGCCTCGCCAGGCCTCCCCTCCGAGCGCCGCCAGCAAGCTCGTCCGGACGCTCCCGTCGCGCTCGTCGAAGCCGGCCCGCCCCTTTGCCCGCCACTGCCCCGGACCCGACAGGTAGTCGCCCGGATCGCGTGTGGTCAGCACGACGACGCCGCCGAGCGCGTCGCTGCCGTGCAGCGCGGAGGCCGGCCCGCGCAGGATCTCGACGCTGCGCAGCAGCTCGAGGTCGACCAGGTCCCGTCCGGCGTTCGCGAAGCTGCCGACCGCGAAGCCGTCGGGCAGCGGCGTGCCGTCGAGCACGATCGCGACCCGGTTGCCCTCCATGCCGCGGATGCGCAGGCCCGAGGTGCCGAAGCGCCCGGCCTCACCGGTCGCCGAGATCGCCGGCTCGTAGCGCACGAGATCGGCGAGCGACTGGACCTGCCGCCGGTCGAGCTGCTCGCGCTCGATCACCGAGACCGTGCCCGCCACCTCGCCGAGGCGCTGCTCGACTCTCGCCGCGACCACCGTCACCGCGTCGAAGATCTCCGCCGCGCCGCGCGCCCGCTCCTCCGCCGCATCCGGCGTCGGGGTCGCGGGCGAGGCGTCGATCTCTTCCGGAGGTTTCTCCGGGTGCTCCGCCTCCGATTCTTGCGCTCGAACCGGCGTGTACGCACCCCAGGCCAGCAAGAGCACCATCGCCCACACGAAACGAGCGGGATTCACCCGGGCCCGAGCCGACCTCTCGAGTTTCGACATCGTCTCGCCGACCGAAGCGCCCGCGGAAGCAGCCGGTGAAGGGGACGCTCGCTCGACCGTTGGCGCTCGGCGCCACGCGCCCGGGTGTCGCATCACGCTCCTTGCCGCTCCGACGAGTCGTGAGGATCGGATCCGCTGTGCCGGTTCGAGCGCCTCGGTCCGTCGCGAAGCGCCCGAGCGCCGCGCCGCCTCCCCCTTGACTGGCTCGCTTTCGAGGCGCACGTCGTTGCGCAGCTCCGGCTCGCGAAGCGCCGTGAGCGGGAGCGGCGAGGCGACTCGAACCGGGCGCCCGGTCATCGGCTGCGCGCTCCTAGCGCGCCAGCGCGAGCCGGCAGATCTCGGCGCAGAGCGCGGCGAAGTCGAGGCCGGCGACGGCGGCCGACTGGGGCAGCAGCGAGCCCGAGGTCATGCCGGGCAGCGTGTTGGCCTCGAGCACGGCGGGCTCGCCGCGGCCGTCGAGCCTGAAATCGATGCGCGAGAAGTCGCGCAACTCGAGGCAGCGGTGGGTCGCCAGCGCGAGCTCGCGCATCCGCTCGGCGAGCGGCGCCGGGATCTCGGCCGGGAAGACCTCCCGGCACATGCCGGGCGTGTACTTGCACTCGTAGTCGAAGAACGCGTTGGCCGGCAGGATCTCGCCGACGCCGAGCGCGCGATCGCCCAGCACCCCGACCGTGAACTCCCGGCCCGGCAGCGCCGCCTCGACCAGCACCCGCTCGTGCTCGGCGCGCGCCCGCTCGACCGCGCCGTCGAGCGCCCCGCGCTCCGCGACCAGCGAGACGCCGACCGAGGAGCCGCCGAGCGCCGGCTTGACCACCAGCGGCAGGCCGAGCCGGGCGAGCTCCGGCTCGGCGGCGGGCCATTCGAGCCAGTCGGCCTGCGGCAGCCCGGCGTCGCGCAGCAGTCGCTTCGAGGCACCCTTGTCCATCGCGAGCGCGCTGCCCAGCATGCCGCTGCCGGTGTAGCGCAGGCCGGCCAGGTCGAGCAGCGCCTGGACCGCGCCCCCCTCCCCCTGCTCGCCGTGCAGCACCAGAAAGACGAGGTCGGCGCGCGCCAGCTCGCGGCCGCTGACCAGCCGGGGCAGGTCCTCGTTGCGCCGCAGGCGCGCCAGCTTCTCGCGCGACGGCGGCTCGCGCCGCACGGCGGCGGCCGCGAGCAGCGCCGCCTCGCGCTCCGCGTCGAGCGCGCCCTCGACGGTGTCGACCACCACGACTTCGTGGCCGAGCGAGCGCAGCGCCGGCGCCACCTGCGCGGCGCCGGCGAACGCCACGTCGCGCTCGGAGGTCGAGCCGCCGGTCAGCAGCGCGATGCGGATCACCGCCGGACCTCCGCCGCGGGGCGATGGCGAGCGCTCCGCGGGGCCGGGCCGCGGCTCAGCTCCCCTCCGTGGCGAGCGCCGCCTCCAGGTCGTCGTAGGCCGGGAAGAGCTCGTCGAGCTGGGCGACCTCGAGCAGCTTGCGGATGCGCTGCGAAGGCCGGATGAGCATCAGCCGCCGCTGCTGCTCGCGGAAGCGTCCGAGATAGCCGACCAGCTCGCCGATGCCCGTCGAGTCGATGTAGTTGATCTTCTCGAGGTCGAGCAGGACGTGCCCCCCCTCCTCGGCGAGCGCGCGGTCGAGGGTCTGGGCCAGGAACTGGGCGCTCTCCCCCAGCTTGATGACCCCTTCGACTCGCAGCAGCGTGTGGTCGCCGACCCGGCGTTTCTCGACGATCATGCGGGAACGCCGAGACTCTAGCAGCGGCTCGCCGGCCGTTCAACGGAGCCGGCGGCGGTGCGCATGTAGACTCGCGCCTCGTCGTTCGTCGCGTTGCCCCGGAGACTCTCGATGCGCTCACGCCCGCCGCGCCACATCCCGCTCCCCGTCCTGCTCGCCGCCGCGTACGCCCTCGCACCGGCGGCGCTCCACGCCGACCTCTACGGCCGCGCCCAGCACGGCGGGCGCGCGACCGGCCAGGCCGGTGCCCTGGTCGCCCGCGCGGACGAGCCGAGCGCGGTCGCCTACAACCCGGCCGCCCTCGTCCGCCTCGACGGCTTCCAGCTGCAGGCGGGCCTCGACTTCGACGTGCCGACCGACGACGCCGCGAGCGCGAGCGGCGACTCCTCCGTCGAGCACTCGATCCAGTTCCCCCCGGCGCTCTATGCCTCCTGGCGGCCGCAGGCGGCGCGTTGGGCTCTGGGCGCGGGCATCGACTCGCCCACCTGGCGTCTGACGGAGTGGGACAACGCGCTCTTCGCCGCCCGCTTCGCGGCGCGCCGGAGCGAGGCGACGCTCTTCGCCTTTCGGGCGGTCGCCGCCTGGGCGATCGACGACCGCTGGAGCTTGGGCGGCGGCCTGCGCTACCTGACCGGGACGCTCGGCTACGGCGACGCCCGCCGCGCGAGCGAGACCGGAGCCGGCGGCAGCTTCGACTTCGAGGTCGACCGCCTCGCCGAGGCCTCGGCCGACGGCCTCGGCTTCGATCTGGGGGTGCACTTCGCCGGCGAAGGGTGGGGGTTCGGCGCGGCCTGGGCGAGCGCCGTCGAGGTCGAGGGGAGCGGCGATCTCACCTACACCGTCCGGGACCTCGGCGGCCTGCCCGCCGACGTCCAGGCGGCGGCGCGGGTGCGCTTCCGCACCGGCCGCTCGACGCTCACCGAGGACCTGCCCGACCGGCTGACCGCGGGCGTCTGGTACGCACCGTACGCGCAGCTGCGGCTCGAGGTCGACGTCGCGCTGGCGCGCTGGTCGGGCGCGAGCGCCACGGCGAGCCACGAGCCCGAGGTGGTCGGACCGGGCTTCGCGATCGCGCGGCGCGACGGCTGGGACGACACGCTGTCGATCCGGCTGGGAGTCGAGGGGGACCTCGCGGAGAGCGGCTGGCGGCTGGGCGGCGGCTTCGCTCTCGAGCCCTCCCCCGCCGGCGGCGCGGCGGTCGAGCCGGGCGCCGCGCGTGGCGATGCCCTCGTCTACGCCGTGGGAGCCAGCTACCGGGTCAACGAGACGATCACCTTCGACCTCGGCTACTCCTTCCACGACTTCGACGCGCTCGAAGCGACCGGCCAGGAAGAGGATCCCGCCGCACGCACCACCTTCACCTCGCGCGCCCAAGCCTTCGCCGTCGGCGCCCGCTGGACCTTCTGAGGCAAGGCGACTGGAAAGGGAAAGGTGACAGTTACCCGAAGGTAACTGTCACCCTCTGTCACCCTCGGTACTTCAGGGACTGACCGTGGTGTGCCAGTGGTCGGTGCCTTCCGACTCGAAGTCGTCCTCGAACAGCCCCCGGAACCCCGCCCAGAAGCAGCCGTCGGGGTTGCCGTCGTGGATGCAGTCGACCCGCTTGGCGCTGCCGTTGACGACGTAGAGCTCGCCGTTCTGGTCCTCGCCGAAGGCGTAGACGCCGAAGTCACGATCGGCGAGGCAGCAGGCCGTCGCCGCACCCAGGTTGGCCGGATCGAAGCTCGTCGTGACCCAGATCTGGGCGACGTTGTAGTCGCTGTAAAGGTAGCGGCCGTCGAGCGTCGGGACGCGCAGCCCGCGGTACCGGTAGCCGCCCATGATCGAGGCCCAGCCGCCCGGATTCGAGTGGCAGAAGACGGGATCCCAGTAAGCGCCGGGCGCCGGGTACTGACAACTCGGATTCGCCGTGGGACAAGCGGGCCCCGAGCAACCGCATTCCGATGGCGACACGCCCGAGACGTCGCACCCCTCGCGCACGACCCAGCCGAAGTTCATCGGCGCGTCGTGCAGCGTCGCCGACTGGAAGTTGATCTCCTCCCAGTTGTCCTGGCCGACGTCGCCGATCCAGAGGTCGCCGGTCGCGCGGTCGAAGCTGAAGCGGAAGGGGTTGCGCAGGCCGTAGGCCCAGATCTCGTCGCAACCCGCGACGCCGACGAACGGGTTGTCGCCCGGGATCGTGTAGTTCGTCGTGCGCCCTCCGTCGTCGCCGCAGTCCGTGGCCGCCGAGCCGCTGACGTCGAGGCGCAACACCTTGCCGAGCAGCGCGTTGATGTTCTGACCGTTGCCCGGACCGACGGAGTCACAGCCGCCGCCGCCGTCGCCGGTCGAGACGTAGAGGTAGCCGTCCGGTCCAAAGGCGAGCCACCCGCCGTTGTGGTTGGTGGCGTCGTCGTGATCGATCGACAGGACGATCGTCGCGCTGCCCGCGTCGGCGAGGTTGGGATTACCGGCGGAGCGCTGGTAGCGCTCGACCACGATGTCGCCCGGGTTGAGCGTCGCGGTGTTCTGCTCGGTCGTGTAGTAGACGTAAAAGGTCCCGCTCGCCGCATAGTCGGGAGCGACGGCCATCGCCAGCAGCCCCCGCTCCCCTCCGAAGGCGACCTTCGAGCGGATGTCGAGGAAGGGCGTGGCGAGCAGGCTCCCGGTGCCGGTCTCGGCATCCCACTCCCAGACCAGGATCCCCCCCTCCTGCGTGACCACGAAGCGGTGGGGCAGCCCGTCGTCCGGCGAGACGAAGGCGATCGGCACGTCGAACTCCGCGTTGGTGAACGCCGCGGCCGGGATCAGGGTCGAGAACGAGGCGGGGATCGCCGGAGCGCAGGCGGTGCAGCTCCCGCCGAAGCAGGCCGACGCGGCGCCGGCCGCTCTTGGCAGGGCGAGAGCCGCGATGGCGAGGCCAGCGGCGACGAAGGCGGCCGGTCGGCGGGCCATGCCGCCGCCCCGGCGATTCTGGGTGCTCATGAAAGCTCTCTCCATGGAACCGACACTATCGAGACCCGGCCGCCGGCGGGGCGGCGCGCTCCACAGACGCCGAATCAGCGCACGCCGGCCGGCTGCCGCGCGAACATCCCCGGCGCGTAGGCGGTGATGCGGCCGGTGAAGGCGGAGGCGGCGACGGTGAGCGGGCTCGCCAGCCAGAGCTTGCCCGGGCCGCTCCTGCCCTTGTAGTTGCGGTTGATCGCCGAGACCGTCGTCTGCTCCGAGCTCTCCGACACGCCCGGGCCGCAGCCGATGCAGGCGCCGCAGCCGGGACGGATCAGACGGACGCCCGCCCGCTCGAAGGTCTCGAGGAAGCCGTGCTCGCGCACGAAGCGCTCGACCTCGAGCGAGCCGCACTGGATGATGAAGTCGACGCCCGGGGCGACCCGCAGGCCCGCCTCGACGGCCTCTTTCACGACCTGGTGGTAGTAGAGCAGGTCGTCGATCTTGCCGGCGGTGCAGCTGCCGGCGTAGGCGATGTCGATCGGCACCTCGCCGATCTCGGAGACCAGCGCGCCGTTGGTCGGGTCGGAGGGGATCCCGCGGTCGGGGTCGCCGGGGTGGGCGACCATCGGCCGGATCGCCGCGAGATCGACGACGTGCACCCCGCCAGCGTACTCGGCGCCCGGATCGGGAGCGACGGCGCGCGAGCGCAGCGCCTCGAGGTCGATCCCCGGCCGCCAGGTCGCCAGCCAGCGGAAGGTCTCGTCGTCGGCCGCCACGATGCCGCCGCGGGCGGTGCACTCGGTCGCCATGTTGGCGAGCGTCGCGCGCTCGTCCATCGACAGCGTCGAGACGCCGGGCCCGGTGAACTCCATCACCCGGTTGAGCGTCGCCTCGGGCTTGGCGAAGCGCAGCAGGATGTGGAGCATCAGGTCTTTGGCGGTGACGTCCTCGCCCAGGCGCCCGGTGAGCTCGAAGCGGATCGACTCCGGCACCTCGACCTGGGTGAAGCCGGCATGAATCAGCGCGGCGTACTCGGTGGTGCCGACCCCCCAGGTGAGCGCGTTGTTGGCGCCGCCCATGCACGTGTGGCTGTCGGTTGCCTGGACGAAGTCCCCCGGCGAGACGATGCGGGTCCGCGCGACCTCGTGGCAGATGCCGGGCGAGACGCCGTCCTTCGCCGAGAAGTCGAGCACGCCGGTGTGCCGCTGAAACTCCCGCTGCATCTCCCGCAGGATCTCGATCTTCGGCAGGTGCGCGCGCATCCGATCGACCTGGTCGGCGTAGATCAGGTGGTCCTCGAAGACCGCGAAGCGCTCCGGCTGCTCGATCCGGTAGTCGGCCCCGTGCTCGGCGGCGAGGAAAGCGTGGACCTGGGCGGTGGTGAACTCGTGCGAGTAGCCGCCGTCGACACGCACCACCACGGCGTCGCCCGGCTTCACCGCGCCGCCGCCGTCGACCCGGTGCCGCGCCAGGATCTTCTCGGCCATGGTCATCGGCCGGTCGGGCGTGTCGGTCTTCGGCAGCTCGAGCGCGCCGGCGGCGATCGCCTTCGAGAAGGGGAAGAGCCCCCCCTCGGCGATCACGAGGCGGGTGATCGGGTCGTAGCCGCGCTGGAACTCGCCGAGCGGGATCCCCTCCCCGGCCTGCAGCCGCACGAGCGTGGCGTGGTCGCCCATCAGCGTGCCGAGGTTGATGTTGTTGCGGGCGTGGATCGGCGCGAAGGAGGCGGCGATCGCGATCCGGATGCCGCAGAAGGCCTCGGCCTGCGCCGCGGTCTCGCGCGAGGAGCCGACGCCCTTGCGCTGACCCGAGACGATGACCTCGAAGTTGCCCTCCTTCAGCGCGTCCTGCTCGAACAGCCGGCGGCCGTCGACGATCAGGCCGGCGTAGGCGTTGCGCGCGATCGCCTCGGGCTGCCAGTCGAAGCAGACCCAGGCCGGCGTCATCGCGTCGGTGTTGATGTCGTCGAGCAGGTCGGCGACCGTGAGGTCGGCCATGCGGAGGTCGAGCCCCTCGTGGAGCTGGCGCCGGATGAGCTCGGGGTCCTTGGTCAGGAAGAGCACCCGCTTGCCGGGCGTCAG
>WYBK01000039.1 GCA_011525905.1 Acidobacteriota bacterium | reverse complement strand
GCCATCATGTCCCCGAACGGAGGCGGCCATCATGTCCCCGGGCGAAGGGGACGGGCTTCTGCGCCCCGCTCGCGGGGGCGGGGTGGCGCGGCGGCGGGCGGGCGAAGATCGGCCGACGGCTCCGCCCTTCGGACGGAGCACGCCTCCCGGGAGGGGACGATGAGCGATCCGAGCGATCTTCGCCAGGGGAAGGGGATCCACACCACCGCGGTCCATGCCGGGTTCGATCCGGCCGAGCACAAGGGCGCGGTCTCGGTGCCGATCTACCAGACGTCGACCTTCGCCTTTCCCTCCGCCGAGGCGGGGGCCGACCGCTTCGCCGGGCTCGACCCCGGGCCGATCTACACGCGGCTCGGCAACCCGACGGTCGAGGCGCTCGAGCGCTGCGTGGCCGAGCTCGAAGGGGGGTGCGGCGCGGTCGGCACCGCGACCGGCATGGCGGCGGTGAGCACGGTGCTGCTCGCGCTGCTCCGTCAGGGGGACCACGTGGTCGCCACGCACCCGCTCTACGGCCCGACCTCGACGCTGCTCGAGCGGCGGCTGGCGGCCTTCGGCGTCGCGACGACGTTCGTCGCCGCCGCGGACGCCGTCGGGCTCGCCGCCGCCGTGCGCCCCGAGACCCGGCTCCTGCTGGTCGAGACGCCGGCCAACCCGACGCTCGATCTCGTCGACCTCGACGTGGCCGCGGCGGTCGCGCGCGACGCGGGCGTGCCGCTGGTGGTCGACAACACCTTCGCCGGCCCCTGGCTGCAGCGGCCGCTCGAGCAGGGGGCGGAAATCGTCGTCCATTCGATGACCAAGTCGCTCAACGGCCACGCCGACGTGGTGGCGGGCGTCGTGGTCGCCCGCCGTCCCGGGCTGCTCGCCGTCTGCCGCGACGCCGCCAAGAGCTACGGCTTCACGATGGACCCGCACCAGGCGTGGCTCGTGCTGCGCGGCATCCGCACCCTCGGCATGCGGGTCGAGCGCGCACAGCGCAACGCGCTCGCGCTCGCGGCCTGGCTCGAGCGCCGGCCGGAGGTCGCCTGGGTGCGCTATCCGGGCCTCCCCTCGCACCCGCAGCACGATCTGGCGCGGCGCCAGATGTCCGGCCCGGGCTCGGTCCTCGCCTTCGAGCTCGCCGGCGGCCTCGAGGCGGGGCGGCTCCTGATGAACTCGGTCCGCCTGATCACGCTCGCGGTCTCGTTGGGCGGCGTCGAGTCGCTGATCGAGCACCCCGCCTCGATGACCCACAAGGGCGTGCCCGCCTCCGAGCAGCTCCGCCAGGGGATCACTCCCGGCCTGGTGCGGCTGGCGGTCGGCTGCGAGGAGCTCGACGACCTCCAGGCCGATCTCGCCGCGGCCTTCGCCAAGCTCGAAGTCGCCGAGCCCGCCGCGATCGTCGAGCGGTAGGGCGCGGCGTCGGGGCGTCCGCTCGGGGAGACGAAGGCCGCTGGCGCAGCGTCCGCTCGGGGACATGAAGCTCGGCTTCGTGTCCCCGTCGATTCGCTGCGGCGGGGCCGGTTGCCCGTAGGATCGGCGCGCGATGCCGCGCAGCTACGGACATGGCGGGCGGGTCAACGCGCCTTCACGGGGGGGCGCGGGGGTGCCGCGCTGGCCGGTCGACGGGCGCGCGCCGCGCTCGCTCCGGCAGCGGGTCTCGGCGCTCGGCAACCTCGGCCCTTTCCTGCGCCTCATCTGGGAGATCCACCGGGGGATGGCGGCGGGCGCCGTGGCGCTGCGCGGCCTGCGCGCGCTGCTGCCGGTGGCGACGCTCTACGTCGGCAAGCTGATCATCGACGAGGTCGTGCGGCTCGGCCGGCTGCCGGGCAAGCCGCCCGACCTCGAGGCCTGGCTGGCGAGCGGGCTGCTGCGGCCGCTTCTGCTGCTCCTCCTGACCGAGCTCGGGCTGGCGATCCTCTCGGACCTGCTCGGCCGGCTGGTGTCGCTGCTCGAGTCGCTGCTCGCCGAGCGCTTCTCGAACACCGCGAGCGTGCGGCTGATGGAGCACGCCGCGCGGCTCGACCTCGAGGACTTCGAGGACGCCGACACCCAGGATCAGCTCGAGCGCGCGCGCCGGCAGGCGGCCGGGCGCTCGAGCCTGCTCGGCCAGCTCTTCGGGCAGGCGCAGGACGCCGTCACCATCCTCTCCTTCGCGGCCGGGCTGCTGCTCTACGCCCCCTGGCTGATCGCGCTCCTGGCGCTCGCCGTGATCCCGGCTTTCCTCGGCGAGTCGCATTTCAACGCTCAAGGCTACGAGCTCGCCTGGCGGCGCACGCCGGCGCGGCGCGAGCTCGACTACCTGCGCGCGACCGGCGCGAGCGTCGAGACGGCGAAGGAGGTCAAGATCTTCGGGCTCGCGCCCTTCCTGATCGAGCGCTACCGCGCGCTCGCCGAGGACCTCTACGCGGCCAACCGCGCGCTCGCGCGCAAGCGCGCCGCCTGGGGCGGGCTGTTCACCGCGATCGGCACGGTCGGCTATTACGGCGCCTACGCCTTCATCGCCTGGCGCACGATCGCGGGGGCGCTGACGATCGGCGACCTGACCTTCCTCTCGGCCTCCTTCCGGCGGCTGCGCAACCTGCTCGAGGGGCTCCTGA
Source organism: Acidobacteriota bacterium (assembly GCA_011525905.1). Lineage (GTDB taxonomy): Bacteria > Acidobacteriota > Thermoanaerobaculia > Multivoradales > JAGPDF01 > JACTMI01. Next base: position 2,607 of record WYBK01000039.1, on the reverse strand, counting down.
TCGGCTTCTCGCAGGTCGCCGGGCAGGCGCTCTACCTCGACGACTACTTCTCCTTCTTCGCGCTCTCGCCCGAGATCGTCTCGCCGCCCGACGCGCGCCCGTTCCCGCGCCCGCTCGCCCGCGGCTTCGTCTTCGAGGACGTCGGCTTCCGCTACCCGGGGGCGGAGCGTTGGGCGCTGCGCCATCTCTCGTTCGAGCTGCGCGCGGGGGAGGTGCTGGCGCTGGTGGGGGAGAACGGCGCCGGCAAGACGACGCTGGTGAAGCTCCTGGCGCGCCTCTACGACCCGGACGAGGGGCGGATCCTGCTCGACGGCAGCGACTTGCGCGAGTACGACCTGGCGGCGTTGCGGGCGCGCATCGGCGTCATCTTCCAGGACTTCGTCCGCTACCACCTGAGCGCGGCGGAGAACATCGCGGTCGGGCGGATCGAGGCGCTCGGCGACCGGGCGCGCATCGAGGCGGCGGCCGAGCGCGCGCTCGCCGCCGAGGTGATCGCCAAGCTCCCCGAGGGGTACGACCAGTTGATCGGGCGGCGCTTCAAGACCGGGCTCGAGCTGTCGGGCGGCGAGTGGCAGAAGATCGCGATCGCCCGCGCCTACATGCGCGACGCCGACGTGCTGATCCTCGACGAGCCGACCGCGGCGCTCGACGCCCGCGCCGAGGCGGGGGTCTTCGAGCGCTTCGCCGAGCTCTCGCGCGGGCGCACGGCGGTCCTGATCTCCCACCGCTTCTCGACGGTGCGCCGCGCCGACCGCATCCTGGTGCTCGCCGACGGCGGCCTCGAGGCCGCGGGCACCCACGATGAGCTGATGGCCCAGCGCGGCCGCTACGCCGAGCTCTTCGAGCTCCAGGCCTCCGGCTTCCGCTGAGCCGGTCCAAGCTCGCGGCCGGTCGCGGGCGCTGTCGGGATCAGAAGCTCTTCTTGGCGAGCTTCTTGTGGGTCTCGTTGATGAACATCAGGGCGGCCGAGCTGTAGAGCGAGTGGAGCTCGGGGACCATCTCTCCCTGGGCGACGACGGGATCCGTCGCGACCAGCCGCGCCGCCTCCTCGAGGTCCTCGACCGCCAGGATGAAGAGGCCGCGCCAGCCGTCTTTGCCGTCGAGCGGCCCGGCGAGGACGAGCTTGCCCTCCTCGGCGAGGCGCCCCATGTTGGCGAAGTGGCCGCGGAACATCTCGTCGCGCTCGGGCCCCTGGGGCACCGGCGTCGGGCTGGTCTTCAGGATCACCAGGACGTACTTGCGCATCCCCATTTCGTCGGCCCCGGCGGCCGTGGCGAGCGCCTCGTCGTAGCTGGCGGGCGGCCCCTCCGGCGCGGATGCGGCGGGCGTCGGCTCGCCCGCGGCGAGGCTGGAAGCGAGCAGAGCGAGTGGCAGCAGGAGGGCGAGACCGGAGAGGCGGGAGAGTCGGGACATGGCGTACCTCGCGGGGAGTCGATCCGCGGGGGATCCTAGTACGACGCTCGACCTCCATCGATCAGCTCCGGGCGACAGATTGCTCCCGGGGAGAGCTCGACCCGAGGGTGTCGCCCGCGAGATCGCCGTCCGCCCGAGGGTCCGCGAGTTGGGCGGGAAGGGCGCGGTCAGGGGTGGACCGACCAGGCGTCGAAGTTGGCGCTCTCGAAGCCGTCGGCGAAGAGGGGGCCCGGGTCGAAGCCGGCGGCGAGCAGGTCGAGGACGCCGGAGGAGTAGGCGTGCGAGTCGAGCTCGAGTCCCGAGACGGTGTCGAGCGTGTAGATCGTCGGGTCGCCGCCGGCGGGCTGGCCGGCCAGGTAGTAGCGGTCGGCGGCGCCGTCCATCGCCGCCGCGGAGGAGCTGAAGCTCCCGCCGGCCAGCGGGTTGCCGCGCAGCGACACGACCCCGGTGGCGGTGTCGAAGGCGCCGAGCTGGGCGTCGCCGTTGGCCAGCGTGAAGAGGCCGAAGAGGGTCGAGTCGTCGGCGTCCCAGGCCAGGCTGCGGATGGCGACGAAGGGGCCGCTGGTGTTCGGCGAGGCGATCTCGGCGCCGCTCGAGGTGTCGACGACGTAGAGCTGCTGGCTGCCCGAGCTCGGGGTGCCGACGAAGAAGAAGCGGTTGCCGCTCTCGTCGAGCGCGCGTGATCCTCCGGTGGAGAGCCCTTCACCGGCGAGCGGCGAGCCGCGCAGGGTGACGGCCCCGGTGGCCAGGTTCACGACGCCGAGCTGCCGGTCGCCCGGACCGACGCTCGCCAGGGCGAAGAGCACGTTCTCGCCATGGTCGTACTCGAGCATCAGGATGCCGTTCTGGTCGTTGCTGACGTCCGGCGAGGCGATCGGGGCGCCGGAGATCGTGCTGACCGAGTAGAGCTTGGTCGCGCCGCCGCTCGGCTGGCCGACGAAGAGCTGGCGGTTGCCGTTGCGGTCGAGGGTGTCCGCGCCGCCGATGGTCGAGATCGGGACGCCGCCGATCGGCGGCGCGAGCGTCCGGAAGGCCCCGCTCGACGGATCGAGCAGCGCGAGCTGGCGGTCGCCGCCCGGGTTGACGATCAGCGTGAGGCCCTGGGCCTCGGCCGACGAGTCGCCGAGGGCGAGCGTCGCGAGGCAGACGACTGCGACGAGCGAGGCTTGGGTGCGCATGGAACCGCTCCTCCAG
>WYBK01000281.1 GCA_011525905.1 Acidobacteriota bacterium | reverse complement strand
TGGCGCGCTCCCGGCGCGAGCGCTACCCCGGTCCGGCCGCGCTCCCCGTGGTGGAGCCGGCTTCGCTGGTCGAGGATCTCGCGCGCCGCGACTTCACCGTCAACGCCATGGCGCTCCGCTTCGCACCGGGAGCGGGCCGGGCGCCCGAGCTGCTCGACCCGCACGGCGGCCGCGACGACCTGGCTGCGAAACGTCTCGCGATCCTCCACGAGGCTTCTTTCGTCGACGATCCGACGCGCGTCCTGCGCGGCGTCGGCTTCGAGCTGCGGCTCGGATTTCGCTTCGGAGATCGAGAGGTCGCGCTCGCCCGAGCCGCCCTCGAGGCCGGCGGGCTCGAGCGCCTGAGCGGTGCCCGTCTCTGGCAGGCGCTGCGACGCGCCTGCGAGCGGCTCGCCACCTGCGCGAGGGCGCTCGGGCGGCTCGACGCGCTCGGCGCCGCCGCCCACTTCGGGCCCCACCCGATCGACCTCGGCCGGGCCGCCTGCTGCGCGGAGGCGGTGACTCGCGGCGCAGGCGGGCTCGAAGGTCTCGAGGTTCCGGCTGCCGACGCGCTGGCGCTCGCACTCGGCGAGGCCGTCGATGCCGGCACCCGCACCGGGCTGGCGCGACGGCTCGCGCTGCCCGCGGCCGCCGGCCGACTGGTCGTCGCCGGCGCGGAAACCGTCGTTCGCGCGCGTGCCGCGCTGCTCGAAACCGAGTTGCCCCACCGCGCTGCCGAGCTGCTCGAAGCGCTGGGAGCAGCCGAGCTCGCGGCGATCGCCGCGGCACCGGAGCCGCGCGCGCGGGAGTGGACGCGGCGCTGGTGGGCCGATCTGCGCCTCCGCCGTTCCGCCATCTCGGCGCGCGACCTGCTCGACGCCGGCGCACGCCCGGGCCCGGAGATCGGTCGGGCGCTGCGCGCCGCCCGCCGCGCGCTGCTCGACGGACCACTCGACCGGGAGAGCGAGCTCGCCGTGGCGCTCGCTTCGCTCCGGGAGGAGAGGGGATGATCGCCCTCCTGCTCGCCGGCACGCTCGGTCTCGCGGCCGCCGAGCCGGAGCCGCCGCCGGAGCGCGACCTGCGCACGGTGGAGGTGCTGCGCGAGGAGTGCCGCACGGCTTACGACCGCCGCGAGCTGACCCTCTTCGCCAACGGCACGATCCGCCTGCGCCAGGGTCCGCCGGGCGCCGAGCGCCTCCGGCTCGGCGAGATCGGACGCGAGGAGGTCGAGGCACTCGAGGCGCGCATCGCCGAGCTCGACCTCTCCGAGACCGATCCGGCCGAGAGTGCGGTCACGGGGGACTGGGTCGAGCGTTGCCGCCTCGACCTGGCGCCGGCCGGCGCCCGCTCCCGCCGGTTCGAGTACGGCAGACTGGGGACGCACAGTTTGGCGCTCGGCCGCCTGCTCGGTTGGGTCGCGGAGCTCGTCGAGGTGGCCGCGCGGGCGAGCGACGCGCCGCGCGAGATCGCGGCGGACTATCGACCCCGGCCCGGGGACCTGCTCGAGCGTGCCGATGGCGAGCTCTTCGAGGTCGTCGGTCCGACGGCAGACGGCGAAGGGGTCGAACTGGTCGGAGTCCGCCTGCCGCTCACGCTCTATCTGCGGATCGCCGCCCTCCCCTCCGAATTCGTACGCCGCGTCGAGCGGCGGCGTGGCCCATGAGTCCCGGAGCTCGTCTTCGCATCGCCGCCGGCAGCCTCAAGGGCCGGCCGATCCAGGTACCGCCGGGCGCCCGGCCGACGGAAAGCCGGCTGCGCGAGGCGCTCTTCTCGATCTGGTCGGGACGCATCGAGGGCGCCCGTTTCCTCGACCTCTTCGCGGGCAGCGGCGCCGTCGGCATCGAGGCCCTGAGCCGCGGGGCGCTCGAGTCAGTCTTCGTGGAAGCCGACCGTCGGGCGGCGCGCACGCTGCTCAGGAACCTCGAGCGCGTCGGGCTGCGCGCGGGCGCCCAGCTGCTCTGCGAGCCCACGCACTCCGCGCTCGAGCGGCTGGCGCTGCTGGCCGAGCGCTTCGACCTGGTCTTCGCCGACCCGCCCTACGGCCAGCCGCTCCCGCCGGGGCTGCTCGCCGGCGTCCGCCGCCTGCTCGCGCCGGACGGCGCCTTCGCGCTGGAGCGGGCGGCCGGCTCGCCGCAACCCGCGGAAGTCGAAGGCCTGGTCCGAGTCGACCAGCGCCGGTACGGCGGCTCGGTCCTGCTGATCTACGCCGCGGGCTGAGCCGTCAGCGCCACTCCCACTTGTGGTCGGCTTCACCGTTCTCGAACCAATTGTCGTCCGGATCGCCGCCGCCGAACCACTTGCGGATCGACAGCTTGGAGGTGGCGGGGAAGAGGATGCGCGTCTCGAGGAAGTTGCCATTGCGATCGCGGAAACGGAAGGCGCCCCCGCAGTTCGCCGAGCCGTCCGCGCGGTAGATCGGTCCGCTCAGCGCGTCGGGACAGACCGAGTTGTCGTCCCAGTCCGCGATCGCGTTGGTCTGCCCCGGATCCGAATCGGTCGGCCCCCAGAGCTCGATCCCCTTGGGCAGGCGGTACTGCGCGACGACCAGCCGGTCGGCGGTCGGATCGAAGGCGCCGTCGCGGTCGAGGTCGGCGAAGGCGGTGAACGCCCCTTCGGTCGAGTCGTAGACGACCTGCGTCGGCACGTTGTACTTGATCGCCTCCATCCGGGCGAGCTGCATCATGTTGGCGGTCTCGCGCGCCGTGCCCACCAGTTTCGCCCGATTCAGGGTGCCGAACATCCAGGGCACGCCGATCAGCACGACGATCGCAATCAGCGCGATGACGACGAGCAGCTCGATGAGCGTGAAGCCGGCGGCGGGAGCGCGGGAGCGGACGGAGACCATCGCGGCACCTCCTCGACCGCCGATTATACGCCGACGCCTCCCTCGGGCCGCTCCAGGAAGAACGCCAGCTCCTCGAGGTGCACTCGCAGGTCGACATTCTTCACTCGGCACTCCGCCGTGGTCGACAGGGCGATCGGCGCGAAGTTGAGCACCGCCCGCACGCCCGCTTCGGCCAGGCGCGCGAACACCCAGAGCGCGGCGTCCGCCGGTACCGCGATCACCCCGATGCGCGCGCCCGTCTCTCGAATCGCGTCGACCAGCTCCCCGGTCGACCGCACGACCACTGGCCCGATGCGCCTGCCGATCCGCTCCGGATCGTTGTCGAAGCCCGCCACCACCAGGAAGCTGCCGCTGTTGAATGCGGGGAATCGCGCGATCGCGGTGCCGATGTTGCCCATGCCGACGATCGCGATACGGTGCGTGCGATCGAGCCCGAGGAGCGACGAGAGCCGCTCGACGAGCTCGGCGACGTCGTAGCCCACGCCGCGCACGCCGAACTCGCCGAATTGCGCCAAGTCCTTGCGGATCTGCGCCGAAGAGAGGTTGAAGCGGCGCGCCAACCGTTCCGACGAAATCCGAAGAACGCCCTCCTCGAGGAGCCGGCGCAGTGAGCGCAGGTAGATGGAGAGGCGGTTGACCGTGAGCGGCGAGATCGCCGCAGTGTCGATGCGTTTGCGCTCCCGGGCCATGTCGCGTGCCCGAGCGGCGTTCGCTCAGAGCCTCTCGAAGGAGGCGGCGACCCAGGAGAGGAAGCGCTGGGGCCAGATCCCGAGAAGCAGCGAGCCGCCGGCGGCGATCACCGCACCGACGCGCCCGCCGAAATCGATCACGAAGCCCTCCGGCGCGGCGACCTCGGGCTTCATGTAGAGCATGTAGACGACGCGCAAGTAGAAGGCGACGCCGATCAAACTGGTGGCGATGCCGATCAACGCCAAGCCGAGCCGCCCATGCTCGATGGCGTGGAGGAAGACGAAGTACTTCCCCAGGAACCCGGCGGTCGGCGGCACGCCCGCGAGCGAAACCATGCACACGGTCAAGCAGCCGGCGAGCAGCGGAAAGCGATAACCCCACCCGGCTAGTGACGAGATCGCGTGCTGCTCGCCCGGCTGGCCGTAGATCATGGTGACGATCGCGAAGGCGCCGGCGTTCATCAGCACGTAGGCGACCAGGTAGACCAGCACGGGCTGCCAGGAATGCGGCCCCGGCGCGGCGAGCGGGATCATCACGTAGCCCATGTGGGCGATTCCGGAATAGGCGAGCATGCGCTTGATGTCGCGCTGGACGAGTGCGAACAAGTTGCCGACCAGCATCGACGCCGCGGCGAGCAGGGCCAGCAGATCCGGCCACTTGCCGCCCAGCGGGCTCTCCGCGACCAGCAGGACCAACCGCACCAGAACCACGACGCTGGCGACCTTCGGCGCGACCGACAAGAAGGCGACCACCGGCGAAGGCGCTCCCTGGTAGACGTCCGGCGCCCAAGCATGGAACGGCACGAGGCTCAGCTTGAACGCGAAGCCGCAGGCCAGCAACAGGAAGCCGAGGAGCAGCAGGCCCGGGGAGCCTTGCCCGCGTGCGAGCGCCGCCGCGATCCCCTCGATCCGGGTGCTGCCCGTCTCGCCGTAGACGAGCGCGATGCCGTAGACGAGGAACGCGCTGACGAACGCACCCATCAGGAAGTACTTGAGAGCGGCCTCCGCCGAGCTCGCGATCCGCCGATGGAAACCCGCCAGACCGTACAGACAGAGCGAGAGCAGCTCCAAGGCGACGAACAGGGTGAGCAGCTCGACGCCGCGGACCAGCAGCAGCAGGCCCGCCGCGCACCAGAGCAGCAACGCGGGGTACTCGCCGGCGAGCAGCCGCTCGCGTGACAGGTAGCCGGGAGCGACCAGCAGACCGAGCGCCGCCGCCAGCAGGACTGCCTGCGAGAAGGCGGCCGTCAGAGACGACGCTTCGATCAACCCGGCGAAGCTCGGACCGGCGGGCAGGGTCGCCACGTACCAGGACGCCGCGGCGACGAAGGCCAGACCGAGCCAGTGGAAACTGCGGCGCAACCGCGGGGCGAAGGCCTCGAGCAGCAGCAGGAGCGAACCGCCGACGGTCAGCACGATCTCGGGAGCGAGCGACGCGAGCTCGGCGGTGGACACCGAATACTCCGGGTTCATCGCCCGGCCTCCTGGTCCACGACGCCGGCGGCGAAGGTCGGCGAGCCCGCCGAGACGCGCGCTGGCGCCAGCAGAGGCTCGTCCGGGGCCGGCTCGGCGCACCGGGATCGGTAGTCCTCGAGCAGCGCGGCGAGCGCCGGCCGGCTCGGCTCGAGGAACGGCTTGGGCGCCACGCCGATCCAGAGCATCAACACGCAGAGCGGCGCCAGCGTCAGGGCTTCACGCAGACCGAGGTCGGGTACCGACTCGTTCTCCTCGCGAGTGATCGGGCCCCAGATCGTCTGCTGCAGCATCTTGAGCAGATAGATCGCCGCGAGCACCACGCCGACGGTCGACAATGCCGCGAACCAGCGCCAGCCTGCCTTGAAGGTGCCGACCAGGATCATGAACTCGCCGACGAAGCCGTTGAGCGCCGGCAGCCCGACCGAAGCGAGGGTCGAGAACACCAGGACGGTCGCGAACCAGGGCATCGGCTTGGCGAGCCCGCCGAAGTCCTCGAACTTCTTGGTGTGGCGTCGCTCGTAGAGCATGCCCACGAGCAGGAAGAGCGCGCCGGTCGACAGCCCGTGGTTGACCATCTGGATCAGCGCCCCCTGCCAAGCCACGAGGTCGCAGGCCATGATGCCGAGCATCACGAAGCCGAGATGTGCGATGGAGGAGTAGGCCACGAGCTTCTTCATGTCGACCTGCACCCAGGCCACCAGGGCGCCGTAGACGATGCCGACCAGGGCGAGCGCCAGCAGCCAGGGAGTTAGCCGGTCGGCCGCGTGCGGGAATAGCGGCAGCGCGAAGCGCAGGAAGCCGTACGTGCCGAGCTTGAGCAGGATGCCCGCCAGGATCACCGAGCCGCCGGTCGGCGCCTCGACGTGGGCGTCCGGCAGCCAGGTGTGCACCGGGAACATCGGGACCTTGATCGCGAAGGCGATCGCGAATGCACCGAAGAGCCAGAGCTGCTGGTCGATCGGCAACTCGAGCCGGAGCAGGTCTTCGTAGCGGAAGCTCCACACCCCCGTCAGCCTGCCGTAGGTCCATCCGAGCCAGAGGATGCCGATCAGCATGAGCAGGCTGCCCGCCATGGTGAACAAGAAGAACTTCACCGCGGCGTAGATCCGGCGCTCGGCGCCCCAGATCCCGATGATCAGATACATCGGGATCAGCATGACCTCCCAGAACACGTAGAAGACGAAGAGGTCCAGGGCGACCAGGGCGCCGAGGATCCCCGTGGTCAGCAGCAGCATCGAGAAGGCGTAGCCGCCCCAGTGCTTGTCGATGCCGTTCCAGGAACCGAGCAGCACGATGGGCAGGAGCAGGCCGGTCAGCAGCACCAGCGGCAGCGAGATGCCGTCGAGGCCGACTTCGTAGACCACCGAAAGGGGTGCCAGGTCGATCCAGGGCAGCACCGCGTCGCGGGCGAGCAGGGCGCCCGTGCTCCCCCAACGTCCCACGACGAACAGGCCGATGAGCGCGAGCTCGACCAGTGAGACCACGAGGGCGTAAATCTTCACCGTGGCCGCGGGGGCGCGACGCATGAGGAGCAGCGGCAGCCCGGCCACCGTCGGGAAGAAGACGAACCGGGTGATCGTGTCGCCGAGCAGCAGATCGAGGAAGCTGGTGCTCATCAGAAGATCATCCACCAGAAGAGCAGCAGCACTCCGGCGAAGAAGTAGAGCGCGTAGTTGCGGATGTTGCCGGTGGTCGAGAAGCGACCGAGATCACCCGTCAGCTCGGTGACGAAAGCGCCGACGTGCAGGGCGCCGTCGATCAGCAGCGTGTCGACGATCTTCCAGCAGCCGCGCGCGAGACCGGCGAGCGGGCGGACGATCACCCGGTCGTAGAGCTCGTCCACGTAGTACTTGTTGGCGAGCAACCGCTGCACGAAGGGCAACCGCTCGGCGAAGGTCCGATCGGCCGCGAGTCCGCGCTCGCCGCCCCAGAGCCGCTTCGCCACGAGCCAGCCACCGAGCGCGACGGCGACCGACACGAGCATCAGCAACAGCTCGGTCGAGTGGCTCAAGTGGTGACCCGTGTCGACGCCCGGCAACGTCGCGATCACCGGCGAGAGGAAGTGGTGCAAGACGTTGTGGTCCGCGAACCCCGCCATTTCCCACAGTCCGGTGGGGATGCCGATCCAGCCCGCCGTCACGGCGCCGAGCGCCAGGAGAACCAGCGGCACCGTCATCACCTTGGGCGACTCGTGCAGGTGATGCTCCTGCTCGTGGCTGCCCCGGAACGAGCCGTGGAAGGTGAGGTAGACGGAGCGGAACATGTAGCAGGCGGTCAGCCCGGCGGTGAGGATGCCGACGCCCCAGATCAAGTGGTGGTGCCCGGCAAAGGCGCCGGCGAGGATCTCGTCCTTCGAGAAGAAGCCGGCGAGAGGCGGGATCCCGGCGATCGCCAGCGTCGCGATCAGGTAGGTCGGATAGGTCAGCGGCAGGTGCTTCCTGAGGCCGCCCATTTTCTGCATGTCCTGCTCGCCGCCCATGGCGTGGATCACCGATCCCGAGCCGAGGAAGAGCAGGGCCTTGAAGAAGGCGTGCGTCGCCAGGTGGAAGATCGCGGCCACGTAGGCGCCAACGCCGGCCGCCAGGAACATGTAGCCGAGCTGCGACACCGTCGAGTAGGCCAGGACCTTCTTGATGTCGTTCTGGGCGAGGCCGATGGTGGCGGCGAAGATCGCGGTCGCCGCGCCGATGCCAGCGACGAACAGCGAGATCTCGGGCGCCAGCTGGTAGAGCACGTTGGTGCGTACGACCATGTAGACGCCCGCGGTCACCATCGTCGCCGCGTGAATCAGCGCCGAGACCGGGGTCGGGCCGGCCATGGCGTCCGGCAGCCAGACGTAGAGCGGGATCTGGGCGCTCTTGCCCATGGCGCCGATGAACAGGCAGAGCGTGACGAACCCCGCCAGCGAGAGCCCGAAGACGTACGGCGCCTTGGCGATCTCCGGGGCGGCCAGCACGCGTTCCGTGATCTCGCCGAACTCGAGCGTGCCGAAGGACGCGAACAGGGCGAGCATGCCGACCAGGAAGGCGAAGTCACCGATCCGGTTGACCACGAAGGCCTTCTTGCCGGCCTCGGGCGGGAACTCCTGGTCGAAGTAGTAGCCGATCAGCAGATAGGAGCAGAGTCCGACGCCCTCCCAGCCGACGAACATCACCAGGAAGTTGCTGCCCAGGACGAGCAACAGCATCGCGCCCATGAACAAGTTGAGGAAAGAGAAGTAGCGTCGATACCCTTCCTCGCGCCCCATGTAGCCGACCGAGTAGACGTGAATCAGGAACCCGACGACCGTGACCACGAAGGTCATCACCGCCGAGAGCGGATCGAGCCGGAAGGCGACGTCGATCGACATCTCGCCGACCGTCCAGGAGTAGACGGCCTGACGGAGCGGCTCGGGCGCGAGTCCCGTCGCGTACTGCCAGATCGCGGTCAGGCCGAGCAACATCGAGGCGCCGGGCGCGGCCAAGCCGACGAAGGTGACCAGTCCCTTCTGGCCGTTGCGCACCAGCAGGCCGTTGACCGCGGCGCCCAGGAACGGCAGGGCGGGGATCCACCAGAGCAGGCTCAGGGCATCCATCGCGTCACCAGCGCAAGAGGTTGATGCGGTTGACGTCGATCGTCCGCCGCAACCGGAAGATGCCTATGAACAGCGCGAGACCGACCGCGGCCTCGGCCGCGGCCACCGCGAGCACGAAGAAGACCACCATCTGCCCCGCGCGGTCTCCGAGCAATCGTGAGTAAGCCGCGAGCGTCAAGTTCGCGGCATTGAGCATCAACTCGATCGACAGGAAGATCGCGATGCCGTTGCGCCGGGTGAGCGCGCCGATCGCGCCGATCGCGAACAGCGCCGCCGCCAGGAGGAGATACCAGGAGATCGGAACGCTCACCGGCTCTCCTCCTCGGAATCCGCTCCGCCGCGGCGGGCCACCCAGCTGGCCACCACCACGGCCACCAGCAGCAGGAGTCCGACCATCTCGAAGGGCAGCAGATAGTCGCGGAAGAGCAGGGAGGCGGTGTTGCGCAGCGCGACGAAGTCCTCGGTCAGCGGCGCCAGCACGGCCTCGCCGTGGGCGTCCCAGAGCAACCGGCAGACCGCCCCGGCGAGCACGAAGGCGGCGATCAGCGCACTCCAGGTCTGAAAGGGCGAGCGCGCCGCGGCGCCGGTCCGTTCTCGTTGCACGTTGAGCAGCATGATGACGAACAGGAAGAGCACCAGGATCGCACCGGTGTAGAGCAGCACCTGGAGCGCAGCCAGGAACGGTGACCCGAGCATCAGGAAGAGCGCCGCGGTCGAGACGAGGGTGACCACCAGGCTGAGCGTCGAGTGGATCGGGCTCCGGTGAGCGACGACGACGATCGCCGAGACCAGCGCGGCGAGGCCGAAGACGACGAACGCCAGCAGCTCCATCAGAGCTTCCCCCCGACGGCGAGCGCCGCGACGTAGACGAGATTCGCGAGCGCCAGGGGCAAGAGCACTTTCCAGCCGAGCCGCATGAGCTGGTCGTAGCGGAAGCGCGGGAAGGTCCAGCGCACCCAGACGAAGAGGAACATGAAGATCGCCACCTTGACGGTCAAGATGACGAAACCGACCAGCGCCGGCAGCACGCCGGGCAGTTGCATCAGATCGACACCGGGGAGCGACCAGCCGCCGAAGTAGAGCGTGGCGGCGAGAGCCGACAGGACGGCCATCGCCATGTACTCGCCCATGAAGAAGAGCGCGAAGCGGATCGAGCCGTATTCGGTGTGGTAACCGGCGACCAGCTCGGATTCCGCTTCCGGCAGGTCGAAAGGCAAGCGGTTGGTTTCGGCGAACATCGCGACCAGGAAGACCAGGAAGCCGATCGGCTGGACGAGAACGCCCCAGGCCGGCAGGAAACCGAAGAGCCGCTCGCCGATCTGATAGTCGACGACCCGGCCGAGGTGCAGCGAGCCGGCCGGCACGAGCGCGGCGACCACCGCCAGCGTCAGCGCCAGCTCGTAGCTGATCATCTGCGCCGAGGCGCGGATCGCGCCGATCAGCGACCATTTGTTGTTCGAGGCCCAGCCGGCGAGCACGAGCGAGTAGACGCCGAGGCTGGCGAGCGCCAGGAAGACGAAAATGCCGCTGTCGGAGTCGATGACCACGGACGCCATCGTGCGCCCGGCGACCTCGATATCGGGGCCGAACGGGATCACCAGATAGGTGGTAAGGCAGGGCACCAGAGCGAGCACCGGCGCGAGCAGGTAGAGACCACGGTCGGCGGTCGCCGGCTCGATGTCCTCCTTGAAGATGAACTTGGCCGCGTCGGCGATGCCCTGGAAGAAGCCGAGCGGGCCGACCCGGTTGGGTCCGAGTCGATCCTGCATGAAGGCCGGCGCTCGGCGCTCGACCCAGAGCATGATCGGCGCCACGTTGATCAGGAAGGCGAGCCAGAGGCCCATCTTGGCCAGCGCGGCCAGGGTCTCGGGGCTCATGCGCCCGCCCCCTCGCGAACGATCGGGACGCCGTCCGGAGGAATGGTCGCCCAGCGCAGGCCCTCGAGGGCCGGGATCTCCTCGGCGAGCAGGTCGAACGCCGTGGCCGAAGTCACCGATCCCCACTTCGCGTCGAACCGCGCCAGCAGATCGGCCAGGATCTCGACCGCCGGGCGCGCCTGGGACGGCGCCGGGAATGCGCGCTCGAAGCGCTGCAGTCGATTCTCGACGTTGACGAACGTGCCGTCCCGCTCGGGGTGCGTGGCGACCGGCAGGGCGACGTCGGCGGCTCGCGCCAGGGGCGAGTCGGCCCAGCCGAGGACCACCAGGAACCGTGCTTCGCGCAGGCGTTCGACGACCTTCGGATCGTGCGCCGCCTTGCCGAAATCGGAGTCCGCCACCACCAGGACCGCGCACGCGGCGGCACCGCCTTCGAGCAGCAGTCGCTCGGCGTCGAGGCCGCCCGCTTTCGGCACCAGGCCGGCGAGCTCCGCGCCACGGCGGTTGGGGGCGGCGTCGTGCCCGGTGATGCCGCCGCGGAGATTGGGGATCGTGCGCGCCGGCCCGCTGTCGACCCAGACCGAGCGGTGCGGGCTCTCGACCAGGTCGGCCAGACGCGCGAGCAGGAAGGCCTCCTCGGTCGACAGGTTGCCCGAGCCGAGGAACGCGATCGAGCCGTCGGCGCGCTTGGCGCGCAGCGCCTGGAAGACGAGGTCGAGAGCCTCCTTCCAGCCGCCGGGCTCCGCATGGCCGTCGCGGCGCACCCGCGGCGCGAGCAGCCGGGGGAGCTCGCGCGAGCGCTCGTGCGTCGCGCGGCCGAAGTCGCACATCCAGTAGTCGTTCACCTCGGGGTTGACGCGCGGCTTGAGGCGCTTGATCGCCCCGCGCCGGTGCTCGACGGTGACGTTGCACCCGACGTCGCAGCCCGTGCAGATCGAGGGCTTCTTGTCCAGGTACCAGACGCGCTCGGCGAAGCGGAAGCGGGTCGAGGTCAGGGCACCCACCGGGCAGATGTCGACGACGCAGGTCGACAGCGGATTGTCGAGTGGCTTCCCGGGGAAAGTACCGATCTCGGCGTGCGATCCGCGCTCGAAGAAGCCCAGCTCGCCCGTCTTGCTGATCTCCTGGGTGAACCGCACGCAGCGCGTGCACTGGATGCAGCGGTTCATGTTCAGCAGCACCGTCGGCCCCAGCGGGATGCGCTCCTTCTCCGGGTAGATGCGTTTCTCCTCGAACCGGAATCGCGAGAACGCCTGTCCGTGCTTGAAGGAATAGTCCTGCAGCCCGCATTCGCCGGCCTGATCGCAGATCGGGCAGTCGAGCGGGTGATTGATCAGCAGGAACTCCATGATCGCCCGCTGCCCTTCGGTCGCCGCGGGGGAACTGGCGCGCACGACCATGCCGTCCTTGACCACCTGGGTCGAGCAGGCCGTCTGCAGCTTCGGCATTCCCTCGATCTCGACCAGGCACATCCGGCACTGGCCCACCACCGAGAGGCGCGGGTGATAGCAGTAGTGCGGAATCTGCACGCCGACCTTGGCGGCGGCCTCGACCAGGTTGGTGCCGGCCGGCACCTCGACGGAGCGGCCATCGATCGTGACGGTCGGCATCAGGCCACGGCTCCGAGGTCGAAGAACGGCACGCGCGGTAGGGGATAGCGCCGCTCGCGCAGGTTGTCGCGAATCTCCTCGCCGAACTTCGCGATCAGCGACTTGACCGGCCCTTGCGCGGCGTCGCCCAAGGCGCACAAGGAGATGCCGCCGACGTTCGGCACGACGTGTGCCAGCAGGTCGAGGTCCGCTTCGCTGCCGCGTCCGCTCTCGATGCGCCGCAGGATCAGGCGCATCCAATTGGTGCCCTCGCGGCAGGGCGTGCACTGGCCGCACGATTCGTGGGCGAAGAAACGGGCCAGGCGCAGCGCGGCGCGCACCACGCAGGTCGTCTCGTCCATGACGATCACCGCCGCCGACCCGAGCATCGATCCCGCCTTGGCGAGCGAATCGAAGTCGAGTGGCATGTCGCGCTCCGCTGCGGTCAACATCGCCGCGGAGGCGCCGCCGGGGATGTAGGCCTTGAGCTCGCGTCCCTTGTACATGCCGCCACAGCCGTCGAGCAGCTCCTGGAAGGGGATGCCGATCGGATGCTCGTAGGTGCCCGGGCGTTCGACGTGGCCCGAGACCGCGTAGAGCTTCGGCCCAGTGTTGCGCTCGTCGGTGCCGATTCCCTTGAACCAGTCGGCGCCACGTAGCAGGATGTGGGTGACGCAACAGAGCGTCTCGACGTTGTTGATCACCGTCGGGCAGCCGAACGCTCCGACCACCGCAGGGAAGGGCGGCTTGACTCGCGGCTGCCCGCGCTTGCCCTCGAGCGACTCGAGCAGCCCGGTCTCCTCGCCACAGATGTAGGCGCCCGCGCCACGGTGGACGTACACGTCGTGGCGGAAACTCGAGCCGAGGACGCTGTCGCCGAGCACGCCATGATCGTAGGCGTCGCGAATCGCCTCCTCGAGCACGGCGGCGGCACGCGTGTACTCGCCGCGGATGTAGATGTAGGTCGTGTTGGCGCCGACCGCCCAGCCGGCGATGATGCAACCCTCGATCAACTGGTGGGGATCGCGCTCCATCAACAGCCGGTCCTTGAAGGTGCCCGGCTCCGATTCGTCGGCGTTGCAGACTATGTACTTGGGCTTGTCGGTCGAGCGGGGCACGAAGCTCCACTTGAGGCCGCACGGGAAACCGGCGCCGCCGCGCCCGCGCAGCCCCGACTTCTTGACCTCCTCGATCACCTCTTCGGGCTGCAGGCGCAGGGCGCGCGCCAGGGCGTCGTAGCCGCCGCCCTCGCGGTACCCGCGCACGGTTAGCGCCTCGGGACGGTCCACGTTGCGCGTCAGGACCCGCTCGAACGCCATCAGTCCAGCTCCTCGACGATCCGGCGCAAGCGCGCCGGCGTCAGGTTCTCGTGGTAGTCGTCGTCGATCATCGCCATCGGCGCGGTGTCGCAGGAGCCCAGGCACTCGAACTGGACGAAGCTGCAGCGCCCGTCGGAGGTGACCTCGCCCTCGTCGACGCCGAGCTGGTCGTGGAGCTGCTGGAGCAGCTCCTCGGCGCCGCGCAGCTGGCAGGAGAGATTGGTGCAGAGCCGGATCCGGTGGCGACCGACCGGATGCTCGTGGAACATGTCGTAGAAGGAGACCACGCCAGCGACCTTGGCCGCCGGCAGGTGCAGCAGCTCGGCAACGGCTTCGATCGCCTCCTCGGGCAACCAGCCGCCACAGTGGTTCTGCGCCAGGTGCAGCGCGGGCAGCAGCAGCGCCTCTTCGGTGGGGTAGCGAGAGCGCAGCGCGTCGATCCGCTCGACCACCTCCCGAGGCAGGAACGCGCTGCGCTCGACGCTCACGGCACGGCGCTCCCGGAGCGGCGGGCCGCCACCTGCGTGGCCACTTCGAGGCCGCCCTTCTTCCAGACGTACGCGTACCCGACGACCACGAGCCCGACGAACACCATCACCGCCCAGAACAGCGGCCAGCCGCCGTCGCGCAGCACGAGGACCCAGGGGTAGAGGAAAGCAGCCTCGACGTCGAACACCACGAAGTCGATGGCGATCAGGAAGAAGGCGATCGACAACCGCTTGCGCGAGCGGTCGAGCAGGGGCATGCCCGACTCGTAGGTCGACAGCTTGATCTTGCCGCCCGTGCGCTTGCCGGCGACCCAGGAGAGGGCGAGCATGACCCCTCCGAGCGCGAAGGCGACGGCCAGGGCGAACAGGATCGGCAGGAACGTCTCCGGCACTCGTGAAGAGTGTCACAAGCCCCCGCGGCCAGACAAGAGGGAAGGGCCCCGGGGCCCTGTGCTATAACGCCTCTCTTCGTGACCAGGCGAGCGGACATCGTCGCGGTGCTGCCGGCCTACGACTGCGCCGCCACCGTGGGCGAGGTCGTCGCCGGCGCGCTCCGCCACCTCGAGCACGCCGTCGTGGTCAGCGACGGCAGTCGCGACGGCACCGCCGAGGTCGCGCGCGGCGCCGGCGCCGAGGTCGAAGCGCTCGCCGAGAATCGCGGCAAGGGGGCCGCCCTGGCCCGCGGCATCGAGCTCGCGCTGGCGCGCCAGCCGCGCGCCCTCCTCCTGCTCGACGCCGACGCGCAACACGACCCCGGGGACATCCCCACCTTCCTGGCGGCCTGGGACCGGAACGCGCCGGATCTCGTGATCGGCAGCCGCCTGGGCGACCGTCGGCGCATTCCGGCGGCGCGCTTCTGGACCAACTACATCGGCTCGCGCATCCTCTCCTGGATGACCGGAGCCGAGCTGCTCGACTCGCAGTCGGGCTACCGCCTGCTGTCGGCCGAGCTCGCCCGCGAGCTGCGGCTCCGGTCGAGCGGCTACGCGGTCGAGTCGGAGATGCTGATCAAGGCCGCCCGGCTCGGTGCGCGGATCGAGCACGTGCCCGTGCGCACTATCTATAATGACGCCGGCAGCCACTTCCGGCCGGTGCTCGACACCGTTCGTATCTCCTGTGCTTCGATCTACTTCAAGGTCTTCGACGAGCCACGCTGAGGCCCCCGCGCCGGCGCCGGTCGCCGGCCGCTTCCCGGCGGCGGTGACCGTCGACGTCGAGGAGTGGTACCACAACTGCTGGGTCCCGGAGTACGTCCGACCGGAGCTGCGCCCGCCGCTGCCGCAGGAGCTCGACCGACTCCTGCCGCGACTGCTGGAGCAGCTCGATCGGCCGGGGTCGCGCGCGACCCTGTTCGTGCTGGGCGAAGTGGCCGACCGAATCCCGGGCCGGATCCGTGAGGCCGCCGCGCTCGGGCACGAGATCGCCTGCCATGGCGATCTCCATCTTCGCGCCAACGACCGGTCGCCCGAGGCCTTCCGGAAGGACATCGCCGACGCCAAGTCGAAGCTCGAGGACCTGCTGGGCGCGCGGGTGCGCGGCTTCCGGTCGCCCGAGTGGTCGCTGCGCACGGCGAACAATCCGCGCTTCCGCCTGGTCGCGGAGTGCGGCTTCGACTACGACAGCTCGCTCGCCCCGGCGTTCGGCGCCGGTGCCCGGACGAACCCCGTCTCGCCCACCGTCTACCGCTGGCGCGACGGCCGCACGCTGCTCGAGCTGCCGCCGCTGACCTGGGGCGGAGCCCTCCGCCTCCCGGCGGGAGGGTGGTGCGGCCGGCTGGCGCCGCCGGGACGCCTGCGCGCGCGCATCGCTCGCGCGATCGCTCGAGGCGAGGCACCGGTCCTGGTCGTGCATCCCTGGGAGCTCGTCGACCGGCCGCTTCCGGGGCTGCTGACCGGCTTGGCCCGCTTCCTCCACGAGGCCGGCCGCCGCGGCTACCGGGAGCGATTCGCCGAGATCTGCCGGGGGATCGGCGGCGCTCGACTCGATGCGGTGGCCGACCTCTGCATTCGTGGGCTCGCGCCGGCGGTCGTCGGCGCCGATGCGATCGACACGTCACCCGGTCTCGCCCCGCTGGCGGCGGCGCGATGACCGCCGAACGCGCGGCGGCGCCGGCGCGGGTCGCGCTGGTCACGGGCGCGAGCGGCGGTATCGGCGCGGCGGCGGCGCGCGCGTTGGCTCGGCAGGGGAGGAGGCCGGCGCTCACCTATCTTCATCGCAAGGAGGAAGCGGAAGCTCTCGCCGCGGAGATCGACGGTCGGGCCTACGAGCTCGACCTGACCGACCGGCCGTCGGTCGCCCGCTGCCTGCGACGCATCGCGGACGAAATGGGGCCGATCGAGATCCTCGTGCTCAACGCGGGAGCGATCCGCGACGGCCTGCTGCCTTTCCTGGCCGAGCGGGACTGGGACGAGATCCTCGACGTCAACCTGTCGAGCGCCTACCGCGTGACCCGCGAGGTCGTCCGCGGCATGCTCGCCCGCCGCTGGGGCCGGATCGTCGCCGTGGCGAGCGCCAGCGGCCGGATCGGTCAGGTCGGCCAGACCCACTACAGCGCCGCCAAGGGGGGGCTGATCGCCTTCGTCAAGGCGCTCGCGCGCGAGGTCGCGCCGCGTGGCGTGACGGTCAACGCCGTGGCTCCCGGCTTCGTGGCCACCGAGATGCTCGCTCAGCTGCCCTCCGACAAGCTGGCGGAATACCTGCGCGGGGTCCCCATGGGCCGCGTCGGCGACGCCGAGGAGGTGGGGGAGGTCATCGCCTTTCTCGCCTCGGAGGCGGCGTCCTACGTCACCGGGCAGACGCTGTCGGTCGACGGCGGCCTGGTCATGCTCTGACCGGTCGGGCGCGGTGCTAGCATGCCGCCGCCATGACGCTCGCCGAAGACATCAAACCGCGCCTGAAAGAGATCCTGGTCGACCGCCTCAAGCTCGACCGTGCCGCCGAGTCGATCGGTGACGCCGAGCCGCTGTTCGGCCCCGAGGGCCTCGGGCTCGACTCGATCGACGCCCTGGAACTGGTCATCGGGGTGGAGCAGGAGTTCGGCGTGCGCATCGAGAACGAAGAGGTGGGTACCGAGGCGCTCGCTTCGATCGAGAAGCTCGCCGCCTTCATCGGCGGCAAGCGCGCCGGCGTCGCTACCTCCTGAACGGGGCGCCGGTGCGCCTGCCTCACGGCTTTCCCTTTCGCCTGGTCGATCGGCGGGCCGGCGAGCGGGCGCGGGTGCTGCTCTCCGCCAACGACTTCTGGAGCCGCGGGTCCGAGGCGCGCGGCCTCGCCCTCTGGGTGGAGGCGATGGCGCAGGCGGCGGCTCTCCTGCTCCAGCAACCGGGCGAGAAGCTTGGCGGCGAGCTGTCGCTCGCCGGAATCGAGGGCGCCCGGCTCGAACGCCTGCCGCGCCCCGGCGACGAAGTGACGATCGAGGTTTGCCTGGAGGCCCGCTTCGGAAAGGTGACTCGCGTCGCTGCC
>WYBK01000280.1 GCA_011525905.1 Acidobacteriota bacterium | reverse complement strand
CCGCCGTAGGAGGGGGCGCCGACGCTCGAGGTGCCGACGCCGCGCTGCACCTGCACCCGCGACAGCGCGCCGGTGAAGCCGCCGAAGTTGGCGAAGTAGACCGCCGACTCCTCCGGGTCGTTGAGCGGCACGCCGTCGAAGGTCATGTTGATCCGCGCCTGGGAGAGCCCGCGCAGAGTGAAGTAGCTGTAGCCGCCGCCGACGGCGAGCCCACTCTCGGAATAGGCCGCGATCGAAGGCGTGGCCGCCAGCAGCCGGGGCATCTCCTGGCCGTAGT
This sequence comes from Acidobacteriota bacterium, assembly GCA_011525905.1. Taxonomy (GTDB): domain Bacteria; phylum Acidobacteriota; class Thermoanaerobaculia; order Multivoradales; family JAGPDF01; genus JACTMI01. Next base: position 4,286 of record WYBK01000280.1, on the reverse strand, counting down.
CGAGCGTCTCGAGCCGCTCGGGCGTGATCTCCGAGACGGCGTACGGGGCCCGCTCGGCGGCGCGCAGCGCCTCGACCACGATCTCGCCGGCGAAGCGCGCGGCGGGCTCGAGGACGATCCGGAGCTCGCCGGCGAGATCCTCGGCCGCGAGCTCGCGGCGCAGCGTCCGGTAGCCCGCCAGGCGAATCTCGAGCCGATGCGCGGCCGGCGCGACGTCGAGCGCGAAGCGGCCGGCGGCGTCGGTCCGGGCGCGCGGCGCGCCGTCGAGCAGCACGCTGGCTCCGGCGAGCGGCGCGCTGTCGGGGCCGACGACGCGCCCTTCCAGCCGAGCGCCGGCGCCGCTCGCCGCGGCCGGCGGCGCGAACAGGGACAGGAGCAGCGCGACGGCGGCGGCGATCGCCGGCAGGCGCATCGGGAATCGGAGGTGCGGACTGCGCATGATCGCCTCCCGCCCCGGGTCGGAACCGGGGCCGCGAGAAGCGGAACCTGGAATCGGGGGAGATCGAGTCGAGGCGGCGACGCCGCGTCGGCCTTGCCTACGCCGGTACGAACCGGATCAGGTCGTTGAGGGTGTGATCTCAGGCCCCGTCTCCGGGGCCACCCCTAGGCTCCGACCCGATCAGTGTGCCGCGATCGGCGCCGGCCGTCAACCGCCGCCACGCTCCTCGCCCGCGGGCGGTCTCGTGGGCGGTGCGCCGAGGGTGCGGAAGGCGGCGGTCGCGCCCCGGTCCTCCGGCTCGGCCGCGGGCGGCGGGACCGCGCTCGCCGTACCGGCGGGGCGGCCCGAGAGCAGGAAAGCGGCCTCCGCCGCCGTGCCGCGCGAGCCGCGCCGGAAGACGTCGAACAGCGAGGCGGTGAGCGCGAAGACCACGGGTCCGAAGAGCAGGCCGAGCATGCCGAAGACCTTCAGACCCCCGAGAACGGCGAAGAAGATGGTCAGCTCGTGCATCTTGGCGCGCTCGCCGACCAGCTTGGGACGCAGGAAGTTGTCGACCGAGCCGATCACCAGGGCGCCGAACAGGGCCAGCACGATCGCCTTGCCCCAGCTGCCGGTCGCCGCCAGCACGAGCGCGGCCGGCGCCCAGACGAGCCCCGAGCCGACCATCGGCAGGATCGAGAGCAGGGCCATCACCACCCCCCAGAGCAGCGCCGAGGGGATGCCGAGCACCGCGAAGATCAGGCCGCCCAGGGTGCCCTGGATCGCCGAGATCACCAGCACGCCGTAGACGCTGGCGTGGATGATGTCGCGGGTGCGCGCGAAGAGGCGCGCCGTCTCGGCCGCTTCGAGCGGCACCAGACTCTGCAGCACGCCGACCGCCCGCTCGCCGTCGCGCAGCAGGAAGAAGAGGGCGAAGAGGATGAACAGCAGGTTGACCAGCGCGCCGAGCGCGCCGCCGAGGACGTTGAAGGTCCCACGGACCAGGTTCTGGCCGAGGCCGCCCAGGTGCTCCTGGAAGGCCTCCGGCGTGATCTTCTCGGAGAGCGCGAAGCGCTCGTCGAGCATGTCGACGACGCCGCGCAGCCGGCCACCCACCGCCGGGTCCGCGAGCAGCTTCTCGAAGCGCTCCGGCGCGCCGCTGGCGAACGCCGAGATCTCGTTGACCAGCGCGCCGGTGATCAGGCCGAGCGGCAAGATGACCGTGGCGATCACCAGCAGCAGGGTCACCGCGGCCGCCAGGCCGGGGCGGCGGAAGCGGTCGGTGAGCCGCTTCTGCACTGGCGCGAAGAGCAGCGCCAGCACGCCGGCCCAGAGGATGACCGTCAGGAAGGGCTGCACCATCTTCCAGCAGATGTAGAGCGCGAGCGCGGTGACCGCCGTGAGCACCAGCCAGCGCGAGCGGTCCTCCGAGGGACGGGCGGGGGTCGGCATGGGCATCCTCCGGGAACGCCCGGCGAGCTTACCGGATCGCCGCGCCCGCGGCGGCGCCCTTGACCTCGCGGTGGGCTCCGACCGAAACTCTCCCGGCTTGCGCCGACCTCCGACCCTCCGGAACCGATTCGCGTGCTCTCCACTCCCCCCGTCGAAAGCGACACGCGCGAATCGCTGGCGGCCGAGCTCGCGCGCTACCGCGAGCTGGTCGCGGCGAGCAACGAGGGGATCTACCGCCTCGACTTCGATCCGCCGGTGCCGGTCGGATTGCCGCTCGACGAGCAAATCGAGCGGATCCTGGCGAGCGGCCGGGTGGTCGCCGCCAACCCGGCGATGGCGGCGATGTACGGCTTCGAACGCCCCGAGGAGCTGATCGGCCGGCCGGTGGCCGAGATGCTGGTGGCGGCCGACCCGGTGACCCGCGAGTCGCTGCGCCGCTTCGTCGAGGGCGGCTATCGCTACCGCGACGTCGAATCGGTCGAGGTCGACCGCGACGGCCGCGAGCGCAGCTTCCTGAACTCGGCGGTCGGGGTGATCGAAGAGGGATGCCTCGTTTCGGCCTGGGGCAGCCAGCGCGACCTGACCGAGCAGAAGGCGACCCTCGAACGGCTACGGCAGTCGGAGCAGCGATTCGCCGAGGCCTTTCGCCTGAATCCCGGCGCGATCGCGATCAGCACGTTCGACGAGGGGCGCTTCGTCGACGTCAACCACGCCTTCGCGGAGACGATCGGCCTGCCGCGCGAGCGGCTGATCGGCCGCACCGGCAACGAGCTCGGGCTCTGGGCCTCGCCCGAGGAGCGGGCGCGGATCGTCCGCGCGGTCGCCGAGCGCGGCTTCGCGCGGCGGGTGCCGGCCTCGGTGCGGCGCGCCGACGGCGAGGCGCGGCAGGCGCTGATCTCGGCGATGGCGCTCGAGCTCGGCGGCAGCCGCTGCCTGCTCATCCTCGCCGAGGACGTCACCGAAGCGACGCGCATCGCCGAGGCGTTGCGCCGCAGCGAGCAGCGCTTTCGCGCCGCCACCGACGGCAGCCGAGACGCCTTCTTCGTGCTCGAGGCGCTGCGCGACGACGCCGGACGCGTGGTCGACTTCGTCTTCGCCGACTCGAACCGCGAAGGCGAGCGGCTGCTCGGACGCGAGCGCACCGAGGTGGTCGGACGGCGGCTCGGCGAGCTCGTGTCGAACCGCCGCGGCCGCGCCTACCAGGATCGCTGCCTGCGGGTGATGGCGAGCGGTCGCGTGCTCGAGGAGGAGCTCGACGTCGCCGAGCCGGGGGCGCCCTCGCGCTGGATCCACCACCAGATCGTGCCGCTGCCCGAGGGCGTGGCGATCTGGTCGCGCGACGTGACCGAGCGGCGCGCCGTCGAGGCCGAGCGCCGGCGGCTCGAGCGGAGCCTGGCCGACGCCCAGCGCCTGGAGAGCCTCGGCGTGCTCGCCGGCGGCGTCGCTCACGACTTCAACAATCTGCTGACCGGCATCCAGGGCTACGCCGAGCTGGCGCGGCGCAAGGCGGGAAGCGACTCGCCGCTGGTACCGCTGCTCGACGAGATCCTGCTCGGCGCTCGCCGGGCGGCCGATCTGACGCAGAAGATGCTCGCCTTCGCCGGCGGCGGCAGCCTCGAGGTCGAGTGGGTACGGCTCAACGAGGTGGTGGCCGAGATGGCCGAGCTGGCGAGCGCCGGCTTTACCGCCGGCCGCCGGCTCGAGCTCGAGCTCGCCGCCCCCGGACCCGGCCTCGAAGGGGATGCGACCCAGCTGCGCCAGGTCGCGCTCAACCTGATGCTGAATGCCGCCGAGGCGCTCGATGGCGACGGCGGCCGCGTGCGCGTCGCGACCGGCGAGGCCACCATCGATCGCGCGCGTCTCGGACGCTGCCTGCTCGGCCAGGATCTGCCGGAGGGACGCTACGCCTTCCTGCGGGTGAGCGACGACGGCTGCGGGATGTCGGACGAGGTCAAGGCACGCATCTTCGACCCCTTCTTCAGCACCAAGTTCGCCGGGCGCGGGCTCGGGCTGGCCGCCGTCCTCGGCATCGTGAAGGCGCACCGGGGCGCCATCGAGCTCGACAGCGCCCCGGGGGAAGGCACGGACTTCGCGGTGCTGCTGCCGATCAGCTCGCGCCGTTCGTGATCTGGATGACCTTCATCGGGTCGCCCGAGAAGGACTCGATCGAGACGCTCCCCTTGTCGAACTTGACCTGGGCGCCGGCGAGCAGCTTGCCCTCGCCCTTGCCGTCGGCGGGCAGCTCGAGCACGCCGTAGGGGTACTTCTTGGCGCTCGGGTTGCGGCGGCCGTCGAACCAGTTGAGCGGCTTCTCGAAGACCACGATCAGCTTCTTGTCGGCGCCGCTGCCGGTCTCGACCGCGGCGATCGCGTTGCGCGCGGTGGTGCGGTCGAGCCGGGCGCTGCCGACCTCGGG
>WYBK01000279.1 GCA_011525905.1 Acidobacteriota bacterium | reverse complement strand
GAGACCGCCTATCGGGTGACGCTCGTTCCGACGCCGATCGAGGACCAAGAGGGGCGGCCGCTCGACCTCGCGGCGGTCAACGAGCTGGTGCTCGCCTTCCCACGCGCGCCGAGCTACCTGCGGGCGGTGGCCGGCGAGGGGGTGGTCGAGCGGCACGGGCCGCGCATGTTGCCGCTGGTCGGCCGCGGCGACGAGCGGCTCGACCTGCGCGTCCAACGCATCGATCCGCTCGACCGGGGCTTCTTCCCCTTTCCCGAGCGCCCGGTCGACGTCGACGAGTCGGCGCGCCCGCCCGGCCCGGGCGAGGTCCCCGCTCCCTGGAGTCGGCCGGATGTCGGTCCGGACGCGACCGAGCTCGCACGCCGCATCGCGTCGCTCGGCTCGCCGCCGGTCTCGCGACTGGTCGACCTGCCGCTGCGGCGCGACGGCGGCTCGGCCGCCTTCGGCCTCGACCTCGCCGCCGACCTCGACCGGATCGCCGGGCGCGGCGAGCCGGGCACCTACCTGGTCGGCCTCCGCCGGCTGGCGGGGCCGCCGCTGCGGCAGTGGACCCGACTCCAGGTCTCCGATCTCGCGCTGACCACGCTCGAAGAGCCGCAGCGGACCCTCTTCGCGGTCACCTCGCTGGCGACCGCGCGCCCGGTGCCGGGCGCCGAGGTGGTGGTCGAGGGTGCCTACCACCCGCGCCGGGGCGCCGCCGAGGCGCGCGAGCTCTTCCGCGGCCGCACCGACGCGCGCGGCCTGGTCGCTTGGCCGGCGCCCGGCCCGCCGGAGGAGGGACGCCTCGACGTCACCCGCCTGATCGTCGCGGCTGGCGAGGATCGTCTGGTGCTCGATCCCGACCGCGCGCCCGACCTCTTCGCCGACGGTCGATTCGAGCCGTCGAGCGAGCGCTGGCTGCAGTGGACGCAGTGGGGCACCGCCGGCCGAGGCGCGGGCGCCGAGGACGTCGCCCACCTCTTCGCCGAGCGGCCGGTCCACCGGCCCGAAGAGCCGGTGCTACTGAAGGGATTCCTGCGCCGGCGCGACCGCGGACGCTTGGCGCCGATCACCGAGCCGGTGATCCTGGTGATCGAGGGGCCGGGGGATTTCGAGTGGCGCTACGAGCGGACGCCGTCGGCCTCCGGCTCGATCGACTTCCGCTTCGAGGAGAAGGACCTGCCGACCGGGCAGTACCGGGCGCGCGTCGAGCGGGCGGGCGGCGGCGCGGCGCTTTCCGGCGCCGCCAGCTTCCGCAAGGAGGCCTACCGGCTGCCCCGCTTCGAGGTGCGGCTCGACGGACCCGAGCGCGTTCCCCTCGACCGGCCGTTCGAGGTCGCCTTGAGCGCGACGTACTACGCCGGCGGCCGCCTCTCCGGCCGCCCGGTCGAGTGGCGGGTGACCCAGTTCCCGTTCGATTGGAGCCCGGCGACGCGACCCGGCTTCCGGTTCTCCTCCGACGCCCGGTTCGCGCGCGACCGCCGGCTCGCGGCGAGCCCGGCGCTGGAGCGCGCCGACACGACCGACGGCGACGGCGGCTCGCGGCTCACGCTCGATCCGACCGCCGAAGCGACCGCTCAGGCGCGCACCTACGTCGTCGAGGCGACGGTGATCGACGCCGACGAGCAGACGGTCACCGCGACGCGCCAGGTGGTCGCGGTGCCGCCGCTCGCGGTCGGCCTCGAGGTGCCCCGATTCGTCGAGCGGGCCGGAGCGCTCTCCCCGAGGGTCCTGGTGCTCGGACCGGACGGAGGCACGCTCGCCGGTGAGCGGGTGACCGTGCGGCTGCGCCAGCGGCAGTGGCACAGCTACCTGCGCGCCTCGGACTTCACCGACGGCGTGGCGCGCTACGTCACCGAAGTGGTCGAGCACGACCTCGGGGCGCGCACCGTGATCTCGGCCGCCGAGCCACTGGCCGTACCCTTCGAGCTGCCCGAGGCGGGGGTCTACGTCGTCGAAGCCGAGGTGCACGACCGGCTCGGCCGCGCGCAGCGCGTCGCGCTCGACCTGTTCGCCGGCGGCGAGGGCGCGGTGACCTGGGAGAAACCGGCGACCCGCGTCTTTCAGGTGACGCCCGACCAGGCGCGCTACGCCCCCGGCGATCGCGCGCGGCTGGTGCTCGAGAGCCCGTTCCAGAGCGGCGAGGCGCTCGCCGCGGTCGAGGCGCCCGAGGGCTTGCGCTACTCCTGGCTGCCGGTACGCCAGGGGCGCGCGGTCTTCGAGCTGCCGATCGAGGGGAGCTGGAGCCCGCGGCTGCCGGTGCACTTCCTGCTGCTGCGCGGCCGCCTCGAGGGCAGCGGGCCGGCGCCGGGCAACGCCACCGACCTCGGCCGGCCGGCGACCTTCGGGGCGACCGTCTGGCTCGAGGTCGAGCCGGTGGCGCATCGCCTCGAGGTGCGGCTCGCCCACCCGACGCGGGCGCGTCCGGGAGAGACGATCGAGATCGGCGTCGAGCTCGCGGATCCGCGAGGCGCGCCGCTCGCGGGCGAGGTCACGCTCTGGCTGGTCGACCAGGCGGTGATGTCGCTCGGCCGCGAAGCGCGGCTCGATCCCGTGCCGAGCTTCCTCGCCCAGGTCCGCAGTTTCTTCGCGGCGCGCGACACGCGCTCGCTGGTCTTCGGCTTCCTCCCCTTCGCCGAGCTGCCGGGGGGCGACGAGGGGGAGGAGGCGCGTTCCCTCTTCGACCGCCAGACGGTGCGCAAGAACCTCCAGCCGGTCCCCTACTGGGCGCCGACGGTGGTCGTGCCGCCCGAAGGGCGCACTTCGGTGCGCGTCGAGCTGCCCGACGACCTGACCAACTTCCTGGTGCGCGCCAAGGCGATCTCCGGCGCCGAGCGCTTCGGCTACGCCGCGGGGCGCATCGAGGTGCGCCAGCCGATCGTCCTACAGCCGGCGCTGCCCCGTTTCGTGCGCCCGGGCGACCGCTTCGAGGCGGTGGCGGTCGGCCGGGTGGTCGAGGGGGAGGGGGGCGCAGCGGCCGCGCAGATCGAGGTCGAGGGGCTGTCGCTCGAGGGCCCGGCCCGCCAGCAGGTCGCGCTTCTGGCCGGCGAGGCGAGCCGCCTCGGCTTCGCGCTGGCGGTGCCGACGCCCGGCTACGATGCCGAGGGGCGCTCCGCGCGCTCCGAAGTGGTGGTGCGGCTGGGGCTCGAGCGCATGGCCGATCGCGCGGGGGACGCCGTCGAGACCCGCCTGCCGATACGTCCCGATCGGGACCGGGTGCGGGTGACGCTGGCGCGCACGCTCGAGCCCGGAGTGACCGTCGCGTTGCCCGAGCCGGAGGAGCCGGCGCGTCCGGGCACGCTGCGCCGGCGAGCGCTGATCGCCGCGCGCCCGGGCCTGGTCGAGCTGGCGGCTGGCCTCGACTACCTGATCGCCTATCCGCACGGCTGCACCGAGCAGCGGCTGGCCGCCGTGCGCGGCCAGATAGCGCTGCGCCGGCTGCGCGACCTGCTCGGCTTGGAGGAGGGCGCGGCGCTTCTCGACCGCGGGGTAGCCGACCTGCTCGGCTGGCTGCCGCTCGTCCAGGACGACGGCGGCCTCTTCGCCTTCTGGCCGGGCGGCCGCGGCTCGGTCGCGCTCACCGCCTGGACCGCCGAGCTGCTGGTCGAGGCGCGCGACGCGGGCTACCGGGTCGACCCCGACCTCGAAGGGCGCGCGCTCGCGGCGCTCGAGCGGGCGCTGCGCTCGGATTCGCAGGAGCTGCTCTCGGGCGAGGCATGGGGGGAGCGGACCTGGGCGCTCGCGGCCCTGGCGCGCGCCGGCCGTTTCGACGTCGCTTACGGCAACGAGCTGGCGCGCCGCGCCGAGCTGCTCGACCTCGAGCACGCGGCGGGCGTGCTGGTCGCCTTCGAGCGGGCCGGACGCGCCTCGGCGCCGGCGCTCCAGCCGGTCGAAGAAGCGCTCTGGAGCGGCTTCCTGGTGCGCCTCCACCAGGGGCGCGAGATCTTCGGCGGCTTGCGCGCGGAGCGCGCGGAGAAGAGCCCGTCGCTGCTCCCCTCCGAGACCCGGACGCTCGCGGCGCTGGTGCGCGCGCTCGCGCCGCGCGCCGACGGCGAGCGCGAGCGGCAACGGCTGGAGCTGCTGACGCGCGCGCTCGTCGATCTCGGCCGCGGGGACGGGTGGGGAACGACCAACGCCAACGCGGCCGCGCTCACCGCGCTCGCCCAGCTGCTCGATCCGGCCGGGGGCGCCGCGGGCGCGGCGGGCTCGAGCGGTGCCTGGGAGATCGCGGGCGCCGGCGCCGCGCGCGGCCGGGTGGCCCCCGAAGCGCCGACCGCGCGCTGGAGCACGGCAGCGATCGGCGCCGCGACCCTGAGGCTCGAGCCGGGAGCCTCCGGTGCCGTCGAGGTGCGCGCCGAGCTCGACTACCTGCCGGCGGCGCCCGGTTCGCAAGCCGAGGCGCGCCGCGCGGGCTTCGTGGTCACGCGCGAGCTGCTGGTCTATCGGGGTCCGAGCGGGTCGCCGCCGGAACGGATGGCGCTCGACCGGCCGGGCGCCGCGGTCGCGCTCGCCCTCGGCGAGGTGGTCGAGGAGCGGGTCCGCCTGGTCAACCCGGAGGAGCGCCACTACGTCGCCCTCGTCGTGCCGCTCGCGGCGGGGATCGAGCCGCTCGACCCGGCGCTCGAGACCGCGCCGCCCGAGGCGCGGACCGAGGGGCGCTTGACGCTCGAGCCGGCCTACCGCGCCTTCTTCGACGACCGGGTCGCGTTCTACTACGACACCCTGCCCGCCGGCAGTTACGAATTCGCCTTCCGCGCCCGGGCGCAGATCCCCGGCGACTTCCAGCTGCCGGGAGCGCGGGCCGAGACGATGTACGACGGTGCGGTCAACGGCAGCAGCCCCGGCAGCCGGCTCACGATCGAACGCCGTCCATAGCGCCGGCGTCGTCCGCGCCGCGCCGGCGCCGGTAGTGGCGTCGTGCCTTGGCCCGATTGCCGCAGCTCTGCATCGAGCACCAGCGCCGGGCGCGCGACGGGCTCCGGTCGAGGAAGAGCCAGGTGCAGTCCTCGGCGGCGCACTCGCGCACGCGCGTCAGGTCGGCGGAGGTCAGCAGCTCGGCGGCCGAGCGGGCGATCGGCCAGAGCGGGGCCTCGAGGTCGTCGCCCGGCGGCTGCCACCGCCACTCGACGCCGGCGCCGCTCGCCGTGAGCCGCTGGTGGGCGAGCGCTCTGGCGAGAGCGCGATTGAGGCAGTCGAGATCCTCGGCGGCGAGGGCTCCGCCCCGCCCGCCGCGCGCCAAGAGGCGGGCGATCGTTTCGCGCAGCTCGCGCGCCGCGGCGAGGGCCCGCATGGCGCCGGCGCGGTCTGCCCTGGCCCGGGCCGCGAGCCGGTCGGCAGCGCGCCCGGTGGGGTAGCCGGTCTGGCGGCCGAACGCCAGAAGCGCTTCCCAGGCGCTCAGCCGGTCGGTCTCCGGACGCCCTCGGTCGGACCAGGTGTTGGCGAAGTCGAGCGCGAGCGCGCCGCCGGAGAGCTCGAATGGCTCGACGGGTGGGGATGGAGCCTTCGCCATGGCTGCAGTCTAACCGAGAGAGGGATCTTGACTGGTTAGCGAGAGTACTCTAGTCTAACCGCTATATTGATAATTGGAGGTTAGTCATGCCCCCCAACCAAAACGTCGAGTCCAGCCGCTTCGCCGATCTGCTCGAGCGCTCCTTCCATGGCGGGGCCTGGCACGGCCCTTCGATCCGCGAGGCGCTCGCCGGCGTCGATGCGGAGGGCTCTCGCCAGCGCCTCGCCGGCAGCCATTCGATCGCCGAGATCGTCGGCCACCTGAGCTTCTGGCTCGAGGCCGGGCGGCGACGGCTCGAGGGCGGCCACCCGCCGGAGGTCGAGGGCGGCGATTGGCCGGCGGGCGATCCCGACTCGCCAGAGGCCTGGAGCGAGCGGCTCGCGGCGCTCGAGGGTGCGCACCGCAGCCTGCACGCGCGAGTCGCCGCGCTCGACGATGCGCGGCTCGACGACCCAGTGCCCGGCGCGGACCCGACGGTGCGCGGCCTGCTCGCCGGCCTGCTCGAGCACAACGCCTACCACGCCGGACAGATCGTCCTGCTCGCCCGCGCGGCCAGAGAGGGGATCCGGTGACCGCGCTCGAGGCGCGCGCGCGGCAGAGCTTGCTGGCGCGGCGCGAGCAGCTGGTCGAGCTCGCGGCGACGCGCGGCGAGCGCCGGCTGGTCGAGCTCCTGCACCGGGTCGACGCGGCGCTCGGCGCGCTCGAGGTCGGCACCTGGGGGCTCTGCGCCGTCTGCCACGAACCGATGGACCCGGCGCGCCTGGCCGCCGACCCGCTGGTGCGCGTCTGCCTCGAGTGCCTGCCGGACGAGGAGCGCCGGGCGCTCGAGCGCGACCTCGAGGCGGCCGCGCGCACGCAGCGCGCCCTGCTCCCCGCCTCCCGCACGCAGCGCGCGGGGTGGGAGATCGCCTACCTCTGGGAGCCGCACGGCGCCGTCTCCGGCGACCATGTCGACCTGTTCGGCGCGAGCCGGCCGGGCGAACCGCTCTATCTGCTGCTCGGCGACGTCTCGGGCAAGGGGCTCGGCGCTTCGCTCCTGCAGGCGCACCTGAACGCGCTCTTCCGCGCGCTGGCGGCCTCCGACCCGCCGCTGGGCGAGCTGGTCGGACGCGCCAACCGGCTGTTCGCCGACGCGACCACCGCGTCGCGCTACGCGACGCTGGTGGCGCTGCGCCTCGACGCCGAGGGCGGCGTCGAGCTGGCCAACGCCGGCCATCCGCGGCCGCTGCTGGCCGACGCGCGCGGCGTGCGGCCGATCGAGGGGGGAGGGCTGCCGCTCGGGCTGGTCTGCGACACGACCTTCCCGGCCCACCGGCTCGTGCTCCAAGAGGGCGAGACGCTGCTGCTCTACACCGACGGCTGGACCGAGGCCGAGCGCGACGAAGAGGAGTTCGGCATCGGCCGCGCCGCCGCGGCGCTGCGCCGCGCCGCTGCGCGGCCGCTCGACGAGCTGCTCGCCGCCTGCCGGGACGAGGCCGACGCCTTCCTCGCCGGCGCCCGCCGCGGCGACGACCGCACCCTGGTCGCCGTGCGCCGGCAGCCGCAGCGCCCCTGAAACGCGCACCCGGGCCTCGCCGCTCGACACGCTCGGGAGAGCGTGTGTAGAGTTCCACAGTCGCGTCGAGGAATCGGGAGGGAGTCATGCGCGAGACGAGCGGGTCGACTTTCACGGGGTGCGCAGGCAGCGCGATCGCTGCCGCTCTGCTTCTGACCCTGCTTCCGGCGGTGGCCGGAGCGCAAGAGCGGAACAACCCTCCGGGCGCGAGCCAAGGACGAGGTGCACCGACGACGCTTCCCGAGCGGGCGCCGGCCGCGCTCCCTTCGACGGCAGGGACCGCCGCCCTCCCCGAAGGAGCCGACCTCGGAACGAACAACGATCCGGGCGTGCGTGCGCCCGGGCCGGTCGTCACCGAAGACCTGCCGACGCCCCTCGTCGAGTCCGGGCTCCCCGCGGGAGCCGAGTTCTTCTGGGACAGCTGCCAGTACGGCAGCCTCGGCGCCTTCACCGCGGCCGGCACCGTGATCTTCGATACCGATGCGCTGACCTACGGCGGCAACCCGGGCGGCGTCGCCTTCGGGCCCGATGCGATCTTCGCATTCTCTTCGATCGACATCCCGGCCGGGACGACCGTTCGCGGGGTCGGCAGCCGGCGCCTCGTCCTGCTCTCCGCCGGCGCGGCGACGGTGAACGGCACCGTCGACGTCAATGGCGCCCATGCCACCCCCACGGCTCCGTCCTGTCAGACCATGACGCCCACCGCGGGTGGCCCGGGAGGGGGCGCCGGAGGGCTCGGCTCTCTGGTCAATCCGGGCGTCGGCTCGACCGGCGGTGGTCCGGGGGGCGGGCAGCCCGCGCCCGCTTCCGGAACCCCCGGCGCCGGGGGCGCCGGTTTCGGCGGGATCGGCGGTGCGGGGGGGGGCGGCGG
>WYBK01000278.1 GCA_011525905.1 Acidobacteriota bacterium | reverse complement strand
CGATCCGGGTCCTCTTGGCCGACGACCACGAGCTGGTGCGCGAGGGGCTGCGCATGCTGCTCGAGCAGGAGGAGGACTTCGAGGTGGTCGGCGAGGCGGCCGACGGCGACGAGGCGGTCCGCCTGACCGCGCTCCACCGCCCCGACGTCGTGCTGATGGACGTCTACATGCCCAAGCTCGACGGCGTCGAGGCCGCGCGCCGGATCCTCGCCACCACGGGAGCGAGCCGGATCTTGATGCTCTCCTCGCTCTCCGAGGAGAAGGCGGTGCGCGGCGCCATCGAGGCGGGCGCCACCGGCTACCTGCTCAAGGACGTCTCGAAAGAAGAGCTGGCGCGCGCCATCCGCGCCGCCGTCGAGGACCGGCCGACGCTGCACCCCGAGGCGCAGCGGGTGCTGATGAAGAAGCCCGAGCCGACGCCGCTCGAGGCGCTCACGCCGCGCGAGCGCTCCGTGCTCGAGCTGCTCGCCCAGGGGCGCAGCAACCGCCAGATCGCCAACCGGCTCGGGCTGACCGAGGGGACGGTCAAGGGCTACCTGACCACCATCTTCGACAAGCTCGGCGTGGTCGACCGGACCCAGGCGGCGCTGCTCGCCGCCGAGCACGGGCTCGGCAAGCGCTCCTGAAGCGCTCGCGCCGCACGAGAACCGCGCGCCCGCGCTGGAACGCTCCTTGAATCTCCCCCCCGGCATGAGGCTCTGCACTGCCCTTCTGGCGCTCGCGCTGCTCGCCGGGGCGCCGCTTCCGGCCGCCGAGCGCGAGGCGCTGCGCCGCACGCCGGTGGTCGCGGCGGTCGAGCGGGTCGCTTCGGCCGTCGTCAACATCTCGGCCGAATCGATCGTGCGCCAGGTCGACCCCTTCTTCGGCCGCTTCTTCGCGAGCCCGGCGCGCCGCTCCCAGTCGCTCGGCTCCGGGCTGATCGTCGACGCGAGCGGCATCGTCGTGACCAACGCCCACGTCATCGAGGGCGCCTCGCGCATCGTGGTCACCACCCTCGACGGCCGCGAGCTCGAGGCCGACGTCCTCGGCTCCGACCGCGACGCCGACCTCGCCGTGCTCAAGGTCGCGGCGCGCGACTTGCCGGCGGTGCCGCTCGGGCCGAGCGGCGACCTGCTGATGGGCGAGACGGTGATCGCCATCGGCAACCCGCTCGGCCTCTCCCACACGGTGACCACCGGCGTGCTCTCGGCGCGCGGCAGGAGCGTCCCGACCGAGGGGGGGGAGACCCGCTTCACCGACTTCCTGCAGACCGACGCCTCGATCAACCCGGGCAACTCGGGCGGACCGCTGGTCAACCTGGCCGGCGAGGTGATCGGCGTCAACACCGCCATCGTCCGCGGCGCCGAGGGGATCGGCTTCGCCATCCCGGCCGACCGGGCGGCGCGCGTGGTCGAGGATCTGCTGCGCTTCGGCGCCCTGCAGCCGCTCTGGACCGGCCTGCGGCTGGTCACCGTCGATCCCGAGCTGGCGCGGCGCGAGGGGCTGCCGGCGCCGCGCGGCGCCCTGGTCGAGCGGGTCTGGGAGGACTCGCCGGCCGAGCGCGCCGGCCTGCGCGCGGGCGACCTGATCGTCGGCGTCGCGGGCAAGGGGGTGGCGGCGCGCGAGGATCTGACGACCGCGCTCTACTCGGTGCCGGCCGGCTCGCCGGTGGCGCTCGAGGTGCGGCGCGGCGCCGCCGTGCTGCGCCTCTCGATGGCCGCGATGCGCCCGCCGCTCGGCATGGGGCTGCGCCTGCTCGAGCGCACGGCCGGCCTGACGGTCGACTTCGAGCGGGGCGCGCTGGTGGTCGCGCGCGTGGCGCGCGGCTCGCTCGCGGCGGAGAAGGGGCTGCGCCCCGGCGACCTGGTGCGCGCGGCCAACGGCCAGCGGCTGGCGGACGCCGAGGCGCTCGGCCGCGAAGTGCTGCGCGGCCTCGACCGGGGGGGGCTGCTGCTGGTGGTCCAGCGCGGCCCCTACGCCTACCACCTCGGCCTGCCGCTCTGACGCGGGCCGAGCCGCCGGCCTCGGCGGCCCCTCAGTCGAGGTCGAAGGGGCGCTTGGGCGGCAGGTCGGGCTCCTCCTCGGCGCGCTTCATCGCCTCCTTGAACTTCTCCTCGAGCAGCCGGTCGCGATCGGCGAAGGCCGCCTTCTCCCGCTCGAACAGCTCCTCGGCGCGCGCCTTGCCCTCGTCGAGGCCGGCGAGCAGCCGGTCGAAGTCGTGGCCGCCGGCGACCGGGGCCTTGGGCGCCCGGTGCGCGAGCAGCGCGCCGGTCGCCGCGTCGATCGTCAGCTCGCTGCCGCAATCCGGGCAGACGACGGTGAGCTTGTCGGGCCTGGCCAAAGCGGACCTCCTCGTCCCGAGGTCGTGCACCCCCGGGAGCCATCTTCTACAATAGCGGACGATCATGCTGCCGTTCCGGTTCACGGAGGGTCCGCCGATGACGTCGCGCATTCGCCGCCTCTGGTTCGTTCCGCTGCTCGCCGGCGCCCTCGCTTGTCCCTCCGGCGGCCCGACCGAGCTCGGCGCGGTGCTGCCGACGACCGGCACGGCCGCGGTCTACGGCAGCTCGATCCGCAAGGGGATCGAGCTCGCGCACGAGCAGGTCCAGAAAGATCTCGAGGCGCCCCGCATCGAGCTGATCTGGGCCGACTCCGGCTCCGACCCCGAGCGGGGGGCCGCCGAGCTCGAGCGGGTCTACCGGGAGGGGGCGATCGCCGCGATCGGCGGGGTGACCAGCGCCGAGGCGCTCGCCATGGTGCCGGTGGCCGACCGCCAGAACCGGATCCTGCTCTCGCCCTCGGCGTCGCTGCCGCAGCTGACCGGCATCTCCTCGAACTTCTTCCGCATCTACCCCTCCGACTTCTCCGAGGGGACGGTGATGGCCAAGTTCGCGGTCGACACGCTGCGCCTGAGGTCGGCGGTGATCCTCGCCAAGGAGGAGACCTACGCCAAGGGGATCCAGGAGGTCTTCGCCGACGAGTTCCGCCGCAAAGGGGGGCAGATCGTCGAGATCATCGAGTTTCCGGCCAACACCGCCGACTTCGCGGCGCTGGTCGACCGGGTCAACACGCTCAAGCCGGACAGCGTCTACGTCGCCGCCTACGCCACCGAGATCATGGGGATCATCCTCGAGCTGCGGCGGCAGGGCTTCGCCGGCCAGATCCTGACGACCTCCTCCTTCGCCGCCGCCGAGACGATCGCCCGGACCGGCGCCGCCGCCGAGAACGTCATGTTCACGCAGACGGCGCTCGAGCTCGAGGGCAACGTCCCGCCGCAGGTCGAGACCTTCGTCTCGGCCTACCGCGCCAAGCACGGCGGCGACCCCGACCTCTACGCCGCCCACGGCTACGACGCCTACCAGGTCCTGGTCGAGGCGCTGCGCCAGGGGGGGACCTCGGCGAGCTCCTTCTGGAAGGGGATGCGCAACATCCGCGAGTACCCGGGCGTGACCGGCACCTTCCAGTTCGACGAGAAGGGGGACGTGCAGAAGTTCCCGCACGTCTACCGCGTCCAGGAGGGCCGGGCGCTCGACTACGAGCTCGAGCGGCAGCGCCAGCTCGAGGAGGCGCGCAAGCGCCTGCAGAAGATCCAAGAAGAGATCGAGCGGTTGAAGGCCCAGGGCAACTGAGCCGACGCCTCGCGAGCCCGCCGCCGGCCCGGGCGCGCATCGCCCGGGGGCGGCGCCGACCATGACCGAGATCTCTCGCACGCTCGTCGCCCACCGGGGCCTGCTCGCCACGCTCACTTCGCGCGAGCTCAAAGGGCGCTACCGCGGATCGGTGCTCGGCTTCTTCTGGTCGCTCGTCCAGCCGCTGCTGCTGCTCGCGGTCTACAGCGCGGTCTTCGGCCTGGTCTTCTCGCCGCGTGCCGGCGCCGGCCCCGCCCCCTACCCGCTCTTCCTGGTCTGCGGCCTCTTCCCCTGGATCTGGTTCTCGACCGGGCTGGGCGAAGGGACCACCGCCTTCACGGCCAACGCCGGGTTGATCCGGCGCGCGGTCTTCCCGGCCGAGCTGCTGCCGATCGTGCCGGTGCTCGCCAACCTGGTGCACTTCCTGCTGGCGCTGCCGGTGCTCGCGCTCGGCCTGGCGATCGGCCGCGCCGCGGGCTACCCGGTCGGCGGCTGGGGGGCGCTCGCGCTGCCCGGCATCGTCGCGCTCGAGCTGCTGCTGATCGGCGGCCTGGCGCTGGCGCTGGCGGCGCTGCACGCGCACTTCAAGGACGTGCGCGATCTGCTGACCAGCCTGCTCACGCTGCTCTTCTTCCTGACGCCGATCCTCTACCCGATCGCGGCGGTGCCGGTGCCGGCGCTGCGCTGGGTGGTGCGCCTCTCGCCGGCCACCCCGTTCACCCTCGCCTACCAGCGCGCGCTGTTCGAGGGGCGCTGGCCCGAGCCGGCGCTCTGGCTCGAGATGGCGGCGCTCGGCGTGGCCGCCTTCGCGCTCGGCGGCTGGGTCTTCGGCCGGCTGCGCGAGACCCTGGTCGAGGCGGTATGAGCTTCGCGATCCGGGTCGAGGGGGCGAGCAAGCGCTACCGGCGGGTGGGGCCGGGGCACCGGCTGCGCACGGTCAAGAGCGCGCTGCTCGGACGCGACCGGGTCGCCGACGACGGCACGACCATCCCGGCGCTCGACGGCGTCGATTTCGAGGTGGCGCCGGGCGAGGCCTTCGGCATCGTCGGCGGCAACGGCTCGGGCAAGTCGACGCTGCTCAAGCTGATCGCCGGCATCCTCAAGCCCAGCGCCGGGCGGGTCGAGACCCAGGGACGCGTGGCCGCGCTGATCGAGCTCGGCGCCGGCTTCCACCCCGAGATCTCCGGCCGCGAGAACATCTTCATCAACGGCGCGGTGCTCGGCCTGGCGCGCCGCGAGATCGCCGCGCGCTACGACCGCATCGTCGAGTTCGCGGGCCTGGCCGACTTCATCGACGAGCCGGTCAAGAACTACTCGAGCGGCATGTACGTGCGACTCGGCTTCGCCGTGGCGATCCACACCGATCCGCAGATCCTGCTGGTCGACGAGGTGCTGGCGGTCGGCGACGAGGCCTTCGCGCACAAGTGCCTGCGGCGCATCGAGGAGCTGCTGGCCGGCGGCCGCACGGTGGTCTTCGTCTCTCATTCCCTCGCGCTCGTCGAGGATCTCTGCTCGCGCGTCCTCTGGCTCGACCGGGGGCGGGTGCGCGCGCTCGGCGAGCCGCGCTACGTGGTCGACGCCTATCGCCAGGCGGTTGCCGAGGAGGAAGGGCGCGAGCATCGCGAGGCCAAGGAGGCGCGCGAGCGCGACGAGGAGGCGCCCGCCGAGGCCGAGGCGCCGCCCGCGCCCGCGGCCGCCCCGCAGGAGGTGCTGCGCTGGGGCTCGCGCGCCGCCGAGATCACCGGCGTGCGCCTGCTCGACGGCGCCGGGGCCGAGCGCTACCACTTCGTCTCGGGCGAGACGGTGGTCTTCGAGATCGCGGCGCGCGCCGGCTCCGCGCTCGACGACTTCGTCTTCGGCGTGGCGCTCTCGACGCCGCGCGGCGTCGAGGTCTGGGGGACCAACACCGACCTCGGCGGGCTCGAGCCGGAGCGCTTCGCGGGGGAGGCGCGCGCTCGGCTGGTCTGCCCGGCGCTGCGGCTGGCGCCCGGCGAGTACCTGGTCGACGTCGCCGTGCACGCCGAGGACGGCGCGCCCTACGACTATCGCAGGAAGCTGGTCTCCTTCAGCGTCACGGCGGAAGCGCGCGGCGTCGGCCTCTACTTCCCCGAGCACCGCTGGGAGATCGACGGGGGCGCCACGCTCGCCCCGAGGAGAGTGCGATGAGCGATGCGGAGAAGCGCGAGCCCGCGCGCCTCGACGTCAAGATCGGCGACGAGGAGATGAAAGGGCGCTACGCCAACCTGCTGCGGATCGCCCACACGCGCGAAGAGTTCATCCTCGACTTCATCCACCTGGTGCCGCCGCAGGGGATCGTCACCGCGCGCGTGGTGACCAGCCCGGGGCACCTGAAGCGGATCGTGCAGGCCCTGGCCGCCAACCTCGCGCGCTACGAAGAGGCGCACGGGGCGATCCCGCTCTCCGAGCCGCCCGACCTCAAGGGCGTGCACTGAGGCGGGCGATGCCGGGCGCGCCGGCGGCGGCGCGCGAACGCCGCTCCCGCGCGTCGCCCTGCGCCTCGGCAGTCAGGCGGACCTCGGCGACCACTCCCAGGTGATCGGAGAGCCGGTCGGCGAGCGTGCGGTAGCCGGCGAAGTCGAGCGCCGGCGAGACCAGCACCCAGTCGAGCCGGACCAGCGGCCGCCAGGCCGGGAAGGTCGGCGTGCCGCCGCGCCGGGCGGGGCGCAGGCCGAGCTGCTCGCCCAGCCGGTCGAAGCAGCGGCGGCGCTCCCCCCACTCGCAGTTGAAGTCGCCGAGCACCACCAGCGGCCGGCGGCTGCCGTGGAAGCGTTCGATCAGCTGGTCGACCTGCCGGCGGCGGATGCGCTCGGCGAGGAAGTCGAGGTGGATCGAGACGACGTCGACCGGCGTGCCGCCGAGGCTCTCCGGCGCGATCCGCGCCGCGACGAACCCCTTGGTGTCGCGCCAGGTCTCCCCGAAGGCGTGCGAGCGCGGCTCGACGAGCGGCAGGCGGGAGAGCAGCGCGGTGCCCGAGGAGAGGTCGAGCCGCCCGAGGGAGAAGGGGTTGTGCTCGCCGCGGAAGGCGTGCGGGTAGCCGGCGAGCCGGGCGAGCGTCTCGACGTGGTCGAAGCCGCCGCTCCAGGCCGACGGCCCGTCGGCCTCCTGCAACGCGACGACGTCCGGTGCCTCGCGTTCGAGCACCGCGGCGATCGCCTCGAGGTTGCGGCGCAGGGTGGGGGCCTTGAGCAGCGCCTGGTGCTGGGCATGGCGGCGGGCGTGGGCGATGTTGAGCGTGAGCAGCTTGAGCGCCGGCCCCGGTCCCGCAGGAGCATGCGCCGTCTCGCCGGCGTGGCCCCGCCGCCGGCGCCGGACCGCGCGGCCGAACAGCGAGATGGTCATCGCACCCTCGCGCGGCCGAGCGCCAGCAGCCGCCGGTGGGCGGCCGCCGGCAGGGGCATCACCGACAGCCGTGGCTGGCGCACCAGCGGCAGCTCGGCGAAGGCCGGGTCGGACTTGATCTCGGCGAGCGGCACCGGCCGGACGAGCCGCTCGCCCGCTTCGAGGTCGACCACGAGGCGCCGCGCGTCGCCGCCCGCCGGGTCCGGACGGGGCGCCGAGACGACCCGCGCCCGCCCGACTACGGCTCTCGTCTTGCCGCTCTCGTAGACCAGGCATTCGTCGCCGGGGCGCATCGCCGCGAGGTGCCGCAGCGCGAGCGCGTTGGCGACGCCGTCCCACACGGCGCGGCGCTCGCGCTCGAGGTCGGCGAACGCGTAGCTCTCCGGATCGCTCTTGACGAGCCAGGACGGCATCGCGGGTTCAGTCTAGCCGAGCCTGGGCCGAGCCTGGGCCGAGCCTGGGCCGAGCCTGGGCCGAGCGCGGCCGAAGCGTCGTCCGGCGCTCAGTTGACCTTGAGCAGCTCGACTTCGAAGACCAGGGTGGCGTTGGGCGGGATCACGCCGCCGGCGCCCCGGTCGCCGTAGCCGAGCCCGGGCGGGATGACCAGCTTGCGCTTGCCGCCGACCTTCATCCCCGCGACCCCCTCGTCCCATCCCCGGATCACCCGGCCCGCGCCGAGCGGGAAGGCGAAGGGGCGGCCCCGGTCGACGCTCGAGTCGAACTTGGTGCCGTCGAGCAGCCAGCCGGTGTAGTGGACCTCGACGCGGTCGCCCGACTTGGCCTGGGTGCCGTCGCCCACCGCGAGCTCGAGGTACTTGAGTCCGGACGGCGTGGTGATCTCCTCGGCGGCGGGCATCGGCTTCTCCTCGGCGTTCTCTGCGGCGGCGGCCGGCAGGGCGGCCAGGAGGCCCAACGCGAGCGCGAGGGGCAGGGCGGCGGCGAGTCGGTTCATGGTCGTCCTCATGTCGGTTCGAAGCTCGGCGCGAGGTTTCCCGCGCGGTAGACCTCCCGGCCCCCCTTGACCACCGAGCGGACCGGATTGACGCCGTAATGGTAGGCGAGGTGGAAGAGATTCGGCGCGTCGAGCACCACGACGTCGGCGCGCTTGCCCGGCTCGAGCGAGCCGATCTCGGGGGCCAGATCGAGCGTCGCGGCGGCGTTGAGCGTCAGGCCGACCAGCGCTTCCTCGACCGAGAGCCCGAGCTCGATCACCGCGAGCTGGGCGATGGTCGGCAGCGACTCGGTGTGCGAGGAGCCCGGATTGCAGTCGGTGGCGAGCGCCACCGGCACCCCGGCATCGATCAGGCGACGCGCCGGCGCCCAGACGTGCTTGCGCAGGAAGAAGCTCGTGCCGGGCAGCAGCAGGGCGGTGATCCCCTTAGCGGCGAGCGCCGCGATCCCGCGCTCGGAGACCGCCATCAGATGGTCGGCCGAGCGCGCGCCGAGCTCGGCGGCGAGCTCGGCGCCGCCCGAGTCGGCGAACTCGTCGGCGTGCAGACGCGGGGCCAGGCCGTGCGCCGCGCCGCAGGCGAGCACGCGCCGCGACTCGTCGACGGAGAAGACCCCGGCCTCGCAGAAGACGTCGCAGTAGCGGGCGAGGCCGCGCGCGGCGACCTCGGGCACGATCTCCTCGCAGATCAGGTCGAGGTAGCGGCCGCGGTCGGCGCGGTGCTCGGGCGGCACCTCGTGGGCCGCGAGCAGCGTCGGCACCAGCTCGACGGGCTGCTGCCGGGCGGCCACGGCGATCGTCTCGAGCTGCTTGAGCTCGTCGGCGAGCGACAGGCCGTAGCCGCTCTTCGCCTCGGCGGTGGTGGTGCCGCAGGCGAGCATCCAGCCGAGGCGCTTCAGCGTCTCGGCGAGGATCGCCTCGCGGTCGGCCGAGCGGGTCGAGCGCACGGTCGAGAGGATGCCGCCGCCGGCGGCGGCGATCTCCTGGTAGGAGCGGCCGGCCAGGCGTTGGGCGAACTCCATCTCGCGCGAGCCCGACCAGGGCAGGTGGGTGTGCGCGTCGACGAAGCCGGGGACCGCGGTGCCGCGGCGCCCGTCGAGGCGGGGGGTGTCGGGCAGAGCGCCGTGGCAGGCGCGGCGCTCCGCGGCCGTCCCGACGAAGACGATGCGCCCGTCGCGGCAGAGGATCTCGCCGTCGGCGATCCGCTCGACCCGCCCCTGGGCGGCGCCGGCGAGCGAGGCCGAGCCGCGCGGCGTCGCGACCTCGGCGAGGTTCTCGATCAGCAGCTCGCGCGCCCCGCCGCCGGCCCCCGCCGCGGGGCCGCGCGCGCCGCTCAAGCCTTCTTCCTCCCGATGGTGTGGACGCTCGCCGTGGCGCGCTCCTCCTCGAAGTCGGCCTCGAGGATCTGGGCGAACAGCTCGAGCGTGCCGCGCAGCTTGATCTGCAGCTCCTTGCGCCGCGTGCGCAGCTCGGCGATCCGGTTCT
The DNA here is from genome assembly GCA_011525905.1 of Acidobacteriota bacterium. Taxonomy (GTDB): domain Bacteria; phylum Acidobacteriota; class Thermoanaerobaculia; order Multivoradales; family JAGPDF01; genus JACTMI01. Next base: position 14,254 of record WYBK01000278.1, on the reverse strand, counting down.
CGACCTCCTGGGCGCGCTCCATCGCCTGGGTGACCAGCTTGTCGGCGGTGATCTCGGCCTCCTTGATGAGCAGCTGCGCCTCGCGCTGGGAGGTCTCGATGATCTGGTCGGAGACCTGCTTGCCGCGCAACAGCGCCTCCTGCAGCTGCCGCTCCCGTCCCTCGGCGGCGGCGACCCGCTCGGCGAGCGAGCGGTTCTCCCGGGTCAGCCGGTCGACCTCGGCGATCCGCTGGGTCAGGTCCTCGGCGACCAGCGCGAGGAAGTTCTCGACCTCCACCGGGTCGTAGCCCCGTAGCTTCTGGGCGAAGCGGGTCTTCTGGATCTCGATCGGCTGCAGCGGCATGACCTCACCTCGTCAGAAGAGCAGACGGCCGGGCACGCCGAGCGAGTAGACGAGCCCGGTGCGCACGAACTGGACCAGCAGGATGGCGAGCAGCGGCGACAGGTCGACTCCCCCGAGCCTGTGCGGGGGCACCAGCCGGCGCAGCGGGCGCAGCAGCGGCTCGGTGATCACCACGAGCGTGCGCACGATCGGGTTGTAGGGGTCGGGCGAGACCCAGGAGATCAGGGCGCGCACGACGATCACCCAGGTATAGAGCTGGAGCAGGCCGAGGAGGATCTGGAGCAGGCTCAGGCCGAAGCCCTGGACGAAGTTCACTCGCGAGCCCTCCGCGCGCGGCGCATCCGTTCCAGTGTAGCAGGGACTGCCCAGAAAGCTGTGCAGCGCGGCGCTGCCCGCCGCCCGTCACGCGGGGCGAGGGCCGAACAGCGCCGTGCCGACCCGGACATAGGTGGCCCCCTCCTCGACCGCCGCCTCGAAGTCGTCGCTCATGCCCATCGACAGCTCGCGCATCCGCCCCGACCATTCGGGGCGCGCGGCGAGCTCGGCGGCGAGCGCCGCCAGCCGGCGGAACCAGGGGCGCGCCCCTTCCGGGTCGGGCGAAGGGGGCGGAATCGTCATCAGGCCGACGATCGAGAGATGCTCGAGCTCGGCGAGCGGCGCGATCGCCTCGGCGAGGCCCGCGGGGGGAAAGCCGTGCTTGGTCGCCTCCCCCCCGAGATTGACCTCGACGAGACCGGTCGCGCGCCGGCCGGCGCGCCGCGCCTCTTCGTCGAGCAGGCGGGCGATCTTCGGCCGGTCGATGGCGTGGAAGACCGAGAAGAGGCCGGCGGCGGCGCGCGCCTTGTTGGACTGGAGCGGCCCGAGCAGGTGCCACTCGACGTCGGCCGGCAGCTCGGCGGCCTTGGCCAGCCCCTCCTGGACCCGGTTCTCGCCGAAGCGGACCAGGCCGCCGGCGCGCGCGGCCGCGAGCGCGGCGACCGGCTGGAGCTTCGAGGCGCCGACCAGCCGGACCGACCCGGGCGCGCGGCCGGCGCGCCGGGCGGCCTCGGCGATCGCGCGCTCGAGGGCCGCGAGCCGCTCGGCGATGGCGCCCGCGTCCACCGCGGTCATTCCTCGCTCACTCGTCGCCGGCGTGCAGGAAGCGCCGGCAGCCGTCGCACTGCACGAGCGAGCCGCGAGTCTTGATCTCGACCGCGACTTGCGGCCGGATCCGGTAGTTGCACGCGCCGCAGTGCCAGATGAAGCCGCCGCCGGGGCGCTCGGTCGCCTGGATCGGCGCCATGCCCTCGCCGAAGCGCTCGACGATGCGCAGGAACTGCGCGACGACCCCCTTGGGCAGCTCGTCGCGCAGAGCGGCGGTCTCGCGCTCGAGCTCGGCGACGCGCGCGGCGACCGCGGGCTTCTCGGCCTCCCAGGCGGCGAGCGCCGCCTGGTAGCGCGTGGCGAGGTCCTCGAAGCCCTGGCGGCGCTCGACGAGCGCCGCCGCCGCGCTCTCGGCGCGCTCGAGCGCCGCCAAGGTCGTCTCCTCGAGCCCGCGCAGGGCGCTCTTGGCCGCGTCGATCTCGGTGAGCAAGGCGCCGTACTCGCGCTGGTTGCGCACGCGCGAGACCTGCTGCTGGAACTTCTTGAGCCGCTCCTGGGCGTCGGCGACCTGCCCCTCGGCGGTGCGTCGGTCGAGCTGCGCCGCGGCGCCCTCGGCGGCGAGCGCCTCGAGCTCGCGCTGGGCGGCCGTGTACTCCTCGTGCAGCGAGCGCATCTCCTCGGGCAAGCCGTTGAGCAACTCGGTCGCGCGGCGCAGCTCACGCATCGAGCGGTCGAAACGGCGTAGGTGGTCGAGCTGGTCGGTCATCGTTCAAGTCACCTCGAAGGGAAGGGAAACCGCGCCGGCGGGAATGGTGGGTCCACCTGGATTCGAACCAGGGACCTGCCGGTTATGAGCCGGTTGCTCTGACCGCTGAGCTATGGACCCTCGGCGAATGCCGGCCTCGCGGGTCGTCGAGAGGGCCGGCGCCATGGACGCGGGGGTATCAGCCGAGTTCGGGATAGAGACTCCGGTAGCTGTCCGCGAGGACCAGGATGCGCTTCACGTAGATGCGCGACTCGGTCACCGAGAGGCCCTCGAGGAAGCGGTCGAGCTCGGGGTCGGGTCCGGCGGCCCGCCAGAGCCGCGAGATCCGCCCCGGCCCGCCGTTGTAGCCGGCGAGCGCCAGCTCGACGCGGCCGTCGAAGCGCTCGAGCACCTGGCGGAAGTAGGTCGTGCCGAGGCGGACGCTGTAGGCCGGCTCCTCGAGTCGGGCGAGCGAGAAGGGCAGGCCGAGCCGCTGGGCGACCTCGCGGCCGGTGGCGGGCATCAGCTGCATCAGGCCGCGCGCGCCGGCGTGGCTGCGGGCGGCGGCGTCGAAGCCGCTCTCCTGGTGGATCATCCCGAAGACGAGCGGCGCCGGCAGCGCCTCGCGCCGCGCCGCGAGCTCGACGGTGTCGCGGAAGTCGAGCGGGTAGTAGAGCGCGAGCGCCGGCTCGGGCACGGCGTTCTGGTTGGCGGTGCCGAGATCGGGGAAGGCGCGCCGCAGGTGACGCAGGCTGGCACGGCGGTCGCCGGCGCGCGCGGCCACCCGCGCCTCGAGCGCGGCGCGCGGCGCGAGCGGCGCGGCGTCGCCGATCAGGGCGAGCTCGGTCGCGGCGAGGCCGTCCAGGCCCCAGTCGGAGAGCCGTGCCGCGCGTTCGAGCGCCGGGTGCTCCGGCCAGGGATCGCGCTCGGCGCGCGCCGCGGCGGCGCTCACCGCAGCGCCGCCGGCCAGCCGTTCGGCCGCCTGGCGGGCGTAGAAGTCGGCGGTATCGGCGGCGGCGAGCTCCCGGTAGATCCCCGCGGCCTGCTCGGCGTGGCCGAGCCGCTCGTGGGCGCGCGCGCTCCAGTAGCGGCCGCTGCGGCCGTAGGCGCTCTTCGGGTAGAGATCCCAGAGCTCGCTCCAGTAGCCGATCGCGCCGGTGTCGTTCCTCGCCTCGAACTGCTGCCACCCTCCCTGCCAGAGGGCGCGCGCGCCGAGGGTCTGCCCGGGGTCGAGAGCCTTGAGCTGGCGCAACGCCGCCACCGCCTCGTCGAGCCGCCGGGCGTCGAACGCCTCCTCGGCGAGGCGCGCCAGCGCCTCGGCCGCCCGTTCCGGCCGCTCGACGCGGCGCGCGACGGCGAGCAGGTGCTCGCGCGCGCGCGCCGCCATCCGCTCGCGTTCGGCGGCCGGCAGATTGGCGCGGCCGCGCCGCACCTGGGCGGCGTCGCTCGCCGCCTGCGCGCGCACCCACTCGAGGCGCGTCACGGCTTCGGCGCCCGCGGGCGCGACCGGGGTGAGGCGCTCGAGCGCCTCCCTGCCCCGCCCGGAGGCGGTCAGCGCCTCGGCCTCGAGCAGCCGCCACTCGAAGCCGCGCGCCTCGGCGGGCACCGCGGCCAGCGTCGTCAGCGCGCCGGCGGGCAGCTCGGCGGCGAGCAGCGCGGCGGCGCGGCGCACCAGCTCGTCGGGGGTGAGCCAGAGACGCCACTCGCTCGGCCCGCCGCGCGCCGCCAGCGCGTCGACCACGGCGAGCTTCGAGGCTTCGAGCGGGAAGTCGACCAGCAGGCGCCGGCCGGCGTCGGTGAGCGCCGCCAGGTCGCGGCGCGCGAGGCCGATCCGCCAGGCGAGCCGCTCGAGCTCGAGCGCCGAGTCCGGCTGGGGTCGTGCCGCGCGCGCCGCGGCGACGCGGGCGAGCGCGGCGGGGGCATCGCCCGCCGCCCAGGCGAGCTCGGCCAGGCGCAGCCGGGCACGCTCGGCGAGCGGCGAGTCGGGGCGACGGGCCAGCAGCTCGTCGAGCGCGGCGATCGCCGTCGCCGTATGGCCGTTGGCCGCGGCCGAGTCGGCGAGCACGGAGAGGCGCCAATCCTCGAGCTCCTCCGGCCCCGGTCCCCGGGCGAGCAGAAGCTCGGCGACCTCGGGCTCCTCTCGGGCGTGCGCCAGCAGGCCGAGGTGGACGCGCGCCGCCGCCCCCTCGGCGCCACCCCGCGCGACGACCGGCTCGAGCAGGCGGCGGGCGCCGGCGAGCCCTTGCTGACGGCTCGCCTCGCCGGCCAGGTCGTGCACCGGCGCCTCGGCGGCAGGGGCCAGGGGCGGCTCGGGGAGCGAGGACAGCTCGGGAGTCGCCGCCGGCCGGGGGGGGAGCGCGAGCGCGGCGGCGGCGAGCGCCAGGGCGGCGAGCGGGAGGGGCAGGCGGCGGACCGGCATCGTCGCGCTCTCCCGCCCCCGCGCCCCGGTCAGACGCCCAGCGCCCGCGGGTCGCCACCCGCGAGACTGCGGACGAGCTCCTGCTGGAAGTAGTCGGTCGCCTCGCGCACGCTCTCGTGCACGCGCTCCTCGTAGATCTGGCGCGAGCGGTCGATGTCGTCCTTCAGGCGATGGTAGAGGTCGCGGTTGCGTCGCCCTTCGTCGACCTGTTCCTCGTTGTACAGCTTGATCTCGCTGATCAACAGGCGCGCCAGTCGCCGCGCCTCCTCGTGCAGGGCGTTGTCGCCGGTGGCCCGGCCGCCGCGCGCGCTGCTGAAGGCGAGGCCGGGGCCGCGGACGTCGGGCGGCGGCGCGACCTCGGTGGTGCGGGGAGCGCGCGCCGCGGTCCGTTCGTTCGGGTCCTCTTCGGCCGGCGGCGCGGGCGCGGGCGGAGTGGCCGGAGCGGTCGCGCGCGAGATCATCAGCGTCGCGTCCTCGGTCGGGTCGTAGGGGCGCTCGTCGACCGGTACCGCCGGCGGTGCGAAGGCGAGCGTCGAAGCCGGGCTCGGCGCCGGCGCGGGCGGCGGAGGCACCGGGGGCTGCCAGGCGTCGGCGGCGATCGCGCGGGTGGCAGAGAGGTCGCCCGGCTCGCCGGGCGGCAGCGGAGGCAGCGGCGCCGTCGACTCGCCGGGCTCGGTCTCCGGAGGGGGCGGGGGCGGCGTCGAGGCCGGCGCCGGCACGGCGCCCAAGAAGGCGGTCGCTTCCCCCTCCTCGGCCTGCCACTCCGATTCCTCGGGCAGCTCCTCGGCCGGCGCTGCGACCTCGGGCGCCAGCTCGAGGACTGGCGCCTCGACGTCGTCGGCCAGCTCGAAGACCGGCTCGCCCGGCATCAGCGGCGCCTCCTCCTCGACGGGCACGAGACCCGCGCCGCTCTCGACGCCCGCCTCGGGCTCGGACGCCGGGGCGAGCTCGTCGCTCTCGAGCGCGAACAGCTCCTGTTCGGCGGCGAGCTCGATCGGCTCGGCCGGTTCGATCGACTCGATCGACTCGCTCGGCTCGATCGGCTCGGCCGGGGGCACCGCCGCGGGTTGCGCGTCCTCGGCCTCGACCGCCGTCCAGTCGAGCTCGCCCTCCGCCGCGGGCTCGTCCGGTGCGGGGACCGCTTCGGCGGCGGCCGTCGCGCTCTCGCTCCAGAGGGGAAGGCCGACCGCGGCGGCGCTCGGAGCGTCGACCAGGGTCGGTGTCGCGTCGCGGCGGACGAGCGGTTGCAGCTCGAGCCGCGCTGCCGCGGCGCTCACCAGGAGCGCGAACGCGGCGGCCGGCGGCTCCGGCTCGCCCTCGCGCCGGTCGACGTAGAGCGCGGCCGCCACCCGGTCGCGCAGCACGAGCGGCACCAGGCGCGCTGCGCGCGCCCCGGGCAGGCCGAGCGCGGCGGCGAGCTCGGCCGCCTCCTGGTCTCCGGCCGCGACCGCGCCGCGGCCGCGCGCGAGCTCGGCGAGCGCGGCGCCGGAGTAGTCCCCCTCCCGACCGGCGATCGGATCGGCGTCGGCGGCGAAGCCGGCGGCGCCCCAACCGAGCCAACCCGACTCGCGGGTGAGCAAGAGCGCTGCGCGCGGCGCGAAGCGGCGCGCGCCGGCGAGCAGGGCCTCGAGCACCGCGCCCTGGGTCGCGGCGCGGTCGAACGCCAGCGCGCTCTCGACGAGCGCGTCGAGCGCCGCGCGCTCGCCGCCGCGCCGCGCCTCCTCGTCGAGCGCGTCGAGCGTGGCCGGCTCGAACAGCGCGGCCGGGGGCTCGACACGCGCCTCGGCCACGGCGGAGAAGAGCGCCTCGCTCGCCTCGCGCAGTCGCGCCTCCAGATTGCTGCGCAACGATGCCGCGCTCTCCACGAAGCGCGCGCGGACCTGTCGCTCCAGCTCGGCGAGATCTTCGGGTCGAGGCATGCCGCTTCCCTCCGCCGGCGCAGCGGAGAAGGCGTTTCGTCTGCTCGCGCCGGGAACTCTGGATTATCGAGGCCCGGCGCGGCGACGTCAAGGCGGCGGTGCTTCGCAAAGCACGAAAGTTCAACGGGTTGGGCTCCTCGGCGAGGCCCGGGTCGCGCCTTCCTCGAGCGCCGGGCGCTGTGCTACCGTGCCCCTGCAGGTTTGTTCGACGAGGGAGGAGTGCACCATGGCCAAGGTATGGATCGGGGGGCTGGCGATCGCGGCCCTGACGTTGCTGGCCTGCGGCGGCGAGGCGGCCGAGCAGGCCGCGAGCGCCGAGGCGCGCAAGGCGGAATGGACCTGGCTCGAGGGGGCCAAGCAGGGGCTCGACGGCAAGCGAGCGCAGCTCGCGAGCCTCCAGGCGCAGGCGGCGGCGGGCGCCGACGTGGCCGCTCAGGTCGAAGCGCTGCACAAGGAGGTCGACGCCGCCGAGGACGAGCTGGGTGGCCGCCTGGCCGCCTACATCAACGGCGATCCCCCGCTGATGGGCGAGCCGCTCAAGCCCGAGCAGCTGGCGGCGATGCGCATGAAGGCCTCCGAGGACATCGTCATCGCCAAGGAGTTCATCGTGCTCGGCGGCGACTACCGCAAGGCGATCGAGATCTACCAGGGGCTCTTGCGCGTCGACCCGGACAACGGCGAAGTCAAGGCGGCGCTCGCCGAGGCCGAGGCCAATCGGTACATGACCGAGGAGCGTTTCGCCGCGGCCAAGAAGGGGATGACCATGGACGAGGTGCGCGCCGCGCTCGGCACCCCCTATCTGCGCAACGTCAAGGAGTACCCGGAGAAGAAGGTCACCGCCTGGTTCTATCCGACCAACGAGGCGGGCGACGCCGCCGGCGTCTGGTTCAACGAGGAGAAGCAGGTCTACCAGGTCGCCTTCGCGGCGGTGAAGGCGGGCAGCGGCGGCGAGTGACGGCCGCCGGCGCGGTTTGACCGCCGGCGCGGGCCGGCGGTAAGATCCCGGGTCCGAATCCTGCGCGGCCGGGCCCGACCCCCCGGCGAATCCGCAGCCGAAGCGAGGTGAGAGGTTCGTGCCGATCGTCCATGTCCGTGAGGAGGAGAGCTTCGAGAACGCGCTGCGCCGTTTCAAGCGCAAGTGCGAGAAGGCTGGCGTCTTGACCGAGCTGAAGAAGCGCCAGCACTTCGAGAAGCCCTCGGTCAAGCGCAAGCGCAAGGCCGTCCAGGCGCGCAAGAAAGCGTTGCGCAAGGTGGCCGAGGAACGTCGTCTCGGTCTGATCTGACCGGGGGCGCGCGCCCCCCTCGCTCTTCACCGCTATCCAGTGACCCCGACGGGGCCGGTTCCACGAGTGGATCCGGCCCCGTCCTCGTTTCGATGCCTCCGATCCGATCCGATCCGCCCGCGAGCGCGCCGCCGCGTCCGGCCGTCGCCTCGCCGGCCACCGCCGAGGCGCTCGAGTATCCGCGCCTGCTCGCGCTGCTCGCCGCCGAGGCGCGCACCGACCTCGGGGCCGCCCGCCTCGCCGCCCTCGAGCCGGCCGGCTCGGTCGACGAGCTGCTGCGCCGGCGCGCGGCCTACGAGGAGGTCGACCGGCTCGCCGCCGAAGCCCCGTTGGTGCCGGCGGGCGAAGGGGCGCCGCTGGCGCCGCTCGCGGCGCGGCTCGCAAGCGGCCGTCCGCCGCTCGACGGCCCCGAGATCCTGACGCTCGCCGGCGCGCTCGCCGCCGCCGGCGAGGCGGCGCGCCGCATCGGCGCCGCCGCGATCGACTGCCCGGAGCTGACGCGCCGGCTCGCCGGCCTCGACGACCCGGGGCCGCTCGTGGCGCGCATCGGGCGCGTCCTCGACCGCCGCGGGCAGGTGCGCGACGACGCCAGCCCCCGGTTGCTCGAGCTGCGCCGCCGGGTCCAGAGCGCGCGCGAGCGGATCTACGGACGCCTGTCGACGCTCGCCGCGCAACATGGCGAGCTGCTCGGCGAGGAGACGGTGCCGCTGCGCGCCGGCCGGCTGATGCTGATGGTCCAGCCGGCGGCGCGTGGGCGGCTCGCGGGGCTGGTCCACGGCCGCTCGGCGTCGGGCAAGTCGCTCTACTTCGAGCCGCTCGAGGTGGTCGAGGAGAACAACGCGCTCGCCGCCGCGGTCGAAGATCAGGAGGCCGAGCGCCGCCGCATCCTGCAGGAGCTGCTCGCGGCGCTGGCCGCCGAGCTGCCGCTGGTCGAGCGGCTCCTCGAGCTGCTCGGCGAGCTCGACGCGCTCGAGGCGGCCCGCCGCTTCGCCCGCCTGGCCGGCGCCCGTCTGGCCGAGCTCGCCCCGGCCGGGCGGCTCCGCCTGGTTGGCGCGCGCCACCCGCTGGTCGACCCGCGGCTGGCGGCGGCGCGCGAGCGGGTGCTCGGCGCCGCCGGGCAGGCCGGCGAGATCGTGCCGCTCGACCTCGAGCTCGGCGGCGAGCGGCGCACGCTGGTGGTCACCGGGCCGAACGCCGGCGGCAAGACGGTGGCCGCCAAGTGCGTCGGCCTGCTCGCGCTCGCCGCCCAGGCGGGGCTGCCGGTGCCGGCCGAGGCGGGCAGCGCGCTCCCCTGGTTCGACCGGGTGGTCGCGACGATCGGCGACGAGCAGGACCTGCTCGCCGAGCGGTCGACCTTCAGCGGCCGGCTCGCCCGGCTGGCCGAGGCCTGGGAGGGCGCCGGGCCGGCGAGCCTGGCGCTGCTCGACGAGCTCGGCTCGGGGACCGATCCGGCCCAGGGCGCCGCGCTCGCGCGCGCGCTCGTCGAGCGGCTGGCCGCGCGCGGCGGGCTGGCGCTGGTCACCACCCACCTGGCCGAGCTCGCCGCGGCGGCGCTCGAGACGCCGGGCGCCGGCTGCGCCGCCATGGAGTTCTCCCCCGCGACCGGGCGGCCGACCTTCCGCCTGCGCCCCGGCGCGCCCGGCGGGAGCGAGGCGCTCGCTCTCGCCCGCCGGCTCGGCCTGCCCGCGGCCTGGATCGAGCGGGCCGAGGAGCTGCTCGGGCCGGAGCACCGAGACCTGACCCGGTTGCTCTCCGAGGTCGAGGCGACCCGCCAGCAGCTCGCCGTCGCGGCGGAAGGGGCGCGGACCGAGGCCGAGCGCAGCGCGCTCGAGGCAGCCCGCCTCGAGCGGGAGCGCGAGGCGCTCGAGGGGGAACGCCGCGCGGTGGCCGGCCGGCTGCGCGGCGAGCTCGAGGCCTTCCGCACCCGGGTGCGGCGCGAGCTTCAGGGCGAGCTCGAGCGGCTGCGCGCCGACTTCGCGGCGGGCAAGCGGCGCGCCGCGGCCGACGAGGCGGCCCGCCGGCTGCTCGGCGACGCGCCGGCGCTCGCGGCCGGCGAGCCGGAGCGGGCCACCGGGACGCTCGCGGTCGGGGGCCGCGTCCGCCACCGCGGGCTCGGCTGGAGCGGCCGGCTCGAGCGGCTCGATGGCGACGACGCCCGCGTCCTGGTCGGCGGCAAACGGCTGCGCGCGGCGCGCGCCGACCTGGTGGCGCTCGCCGAGCCCTCGGCGCCGGCCGCCGGCGGGGCGACGCTGCCCGAGCCGGAGGCCGCGCCGCCCGAGCTCAACCTGATCGGCCTACGGGTCGAGGAGGCGATCGAGGTGCTCGACGGCTGGCTCGACCGCGCGCTCGCCAGCGGCGGCCGGGAGCTGCGCGTGGTGCACGGCCACGGCACCGGCCGGTTGCGCGCCGGAGTGCGCGAGCACCTCGCGCGCCACCCCGCGGTGGCGGCCCACCGCGCCGGCGCCCCGGACGAGGGGGGCAACGGCGCCACCCTGGTCACGCTGCGCGGCTGAAGCTGGCGTAGCATCGCGACGGCTTCTCGGTCGATGCCCCTCTCGAGCCTCCAGCTCACCCGCGAGTTCGTCCAGGCGGTCCGGGACGCGGTCGACATCGTCGACATCGCGGGGAGTCACACCCGCCTGCAGCGCGCCGGACGGAAGTGGAAGGGGCTCTGCCCGCTGCACAAGGAGAAGACCCCCTCCTTCCACGTCGACCCCGACCTCGGCTTCTTCAAGTGCTTCGGCTGCGGCGAGGGGGGGGACGCGATCAAGCTGCACATGCTGCTTTCGGGCGACGATTTCGCCGCGGCGATGGAGACGCTCGCCCGCCGCTACGGCGTGCCCCTGCCGCCGCCGCGCACGAGCCGCCCGCGCGAGGCGCCCGAGCGCGACCCGGAGCAGGTGCTCGAGGCCGCCGCCCTCTGGTTCCGCGAGCAGCTGGCCCGCTCGGCCGAGGCCAAGCGCTATCTGGAGCGGCGCCAGATCCCCCCGGCGCTCGCCGAGAGCTACGAGCTCGGCTACGCCCCGGAGGGGTGGCGCAACCTGATCGGCGCGCTGGTGCCCAAGCTGCCGCTCGGCGACCTGCTCGACGTCGGGCTGGCGGTCCGCCCCGACGGCGGTGGCGAGCCCTACGACCGCTTCCGCAACCGGCTGATCTTCCCGATCCGCAACGCCTCCGGCCGCCTGGTCGGCTTCGGCGGCCGCACCCTGGGCGACGACCCGGCCAAGTACCTGAACACCGCCGAGACCGAGCGCTTCCACAAGGGGTCGCTGCTCTACGGCCTCGACCGCGCCAAGCGGGCGATCCGCGACCGGCGCCGCGCCTTCCTGGTCGAGGGTTACATCGACGTGCTGGCCGCCGTGGCCTGCGGCATCGAGGGCACGGTGGCCGGCATGGGGACCGCGCTCACGCCCGAGCAGGCGCGCCTGCTCGCCCGCTTCGCCGAAGAAGTGGTGCTCGGCTTCGACGGTGACAGCGCCGGCGAGACCGCCTGCCGGCGCGCCCTGCCGATCCTGCTCAACGCCGGCCTGGCGGTGCGTCGGGCCCGGCTGGGCGAGGGGGAGGACCCCGACTCGCTGCGCCTCTCGCGGGGGCGCTCGGCGCTGACCGGCGCCGTCGACGAGGCCGAGGACTACCTGCTCGCCGAGCTCGAGCGCATGGTGCCCGCCGACGTCCACCGCAACCCGCACGGCCGCTCGCGCGCCGCGCGGGCGGCGACCGAGCTGCTGGCGGCCATCCCCGACACCATCCTGCGCTACGGCTACGCGCGCACCGCCGCCGAGCGGCTCGGCCTGCCGCCGCAGCTGCTGCTCGAGCGGCTGGGCTTGAGCCGCGGCCGGCTCGAGAGCGCCCTGACGAGCGAGCCGAAGAGCGCGACGCCGGGGCGGCGGGCCGAGGAAGAGGCGCTGCGCCTGCTGCTGGTGGCCGCCGAGCAGGGGGAGCCGCTGCCGCCGGCCGCCGAGCTGCCGCCGCCGGAGGCCTTCCTCGACCCCGACCTGCGGAAATTTTTCGAGGCGTTTCTCCGTCTCTATCAGGGTGGGGGGGCGCCGTCGATCCGCGAGGTGGTCGCCGAAGTGAGCGAAGTCGCGGACCGGGAAGCAGTTGCGGCCGGGCTTCTGGTAGAATCCTCCGATTCGCCGGCGCGCGCGCTGCTGCCGGCCACCCTCACGAATCTGCGCTCGCGCTGGTTGAAGGCCAAGAACCAGGAGCTCGCGCGGCAGTTCGAGGTGGCCGTGCGCAGCGGCGACGCGGCGGCGATCGAGAGGCTGAAACGGCAGAAGAGCGACGTCGTGCAGCAGCTCCATCCCGGGGCGCTTCGACCGCCGGCCGAGTGACCGGCGCGGCCCGATCTCAAATCGACATCCTCCGAGGGCAGCGGACTTGAGCCCAGCCAAGAGCGCGCACATCGAAGACAAGTACCCGTCGGTCCGCCAGCTGATCGAGCTGGGCAAGCACAAGAAGTACCTGCTCTACGACGAGATCTACGAGGTCCTCCCCGACGAGGTCATCGGCCTGCCCGACGAGGTCGACGAGATCTACCGCCGCTTCGGCCAGCTCTCGATCTGGGTGCTCGACCGCCCGGAGCGCTACGTCAACCGGGAGGAGATCGAGGCCGCGCCGATCGGCGACTTCGACAAGAAGGAGGAAGAGCACGAGGTCTTCACCCTCGACGAGCACGAGAAGACCAACGACCCGGTGCGCATGTACCTGCGCGAGATGGGCACCGTGCCGCTGCTCGACCGCGAGGGGGAGGTCGAGATCGCCCAGCGCATCGAGCAGGGCGAGTGGATGATCTACGAGGCGCTGTGCGAGAACCCGCTGGTGCTGCGCGAGCTGCTGCGCTTGAACGAGCTCGCGCAGAAGGACAAGAAAGTGCTGCGCGAGCTCGTCTCCGGCAACGACCCGGACGAGCCGCTCGACCCGAAGGCCGCCGAGCGGATCAAGCGCAACTTGAAGATCTTCGACCAGATCGCCAAGCTCGACACCGAGATCCAGCGGCTGAAGAAGCGTCAGGCGCGCTACAAGCCGGGGGGCGACCGCTTCCAGGAGTTCGAGCGCGAGATCGACCGAGTGGTCGGCAAGATCGCCCAGGAGATCCGCTCGATCGACTTCTCCCTGCAGACCCGCAACCGCCTGGTCGACTACCTGAAGAACCTCGACCGCCAGTTCTCGGCGCTCGAGATGGACGTGCGGCGCGCCAAGACCGCGCTCGAGAAGGAGTCGAACAAGGAGCTCAAGGACCTGCAGAAGCGGCGCATCGAGAAGTACCGGCAGCGCGCCGTGGAGATCGAGGAGCGCTACGGCACCACCCACGAGCAGGTGGCGACGACGATCAAGAAGATCCGCGAGGGCGAGGCGATGTGCGAGCGCGCCAAGGAGGAGCTGATCGTCGCCAACCTCCGCTTGGTCGTCTCGATCGCCAAGAAGTACACCAACCGCGGCCTGCAGTTCCTCGATCTGATCCAGGAGGGCAACATCGGCCTGATGAAGGCGGTCGAGAAGTTCGAGTACCGGCGCGGCTACAAGTTCTCGACCTACGCCACCTGGTGGATCCGCCAGGCGATCACCCGCGCGATCGCCGACCAGGCGCGCACCATCCGCATCCCGGTGCACATGATCGAGACCATCAACAAGCTGACCCGCACCAGCCGCTCGTTGGTCCAGGAGCTCGGCCGCGAGCCGACCGCCGAGGAGATCGGCGAGCGCATGGACCTGCCGGCCTCGAAGGTGCGCAAGATCATGAAGATCGCCCAGGAGCCGATCTCGCTCGAGACGCCGATCGGCGAGGAGGAGGATTCGCACCTGGGCGACTTCATCGAGGACAAGAGCGCCGACTCGCCGATCGAGTCGGTGGTCTCGGCCTCGCGGCGCGACGAGGTGCGGCGGGTCATGAAGACGCTCACCCCGCGCGAGGAGGAGGTGCTCTCCAAGCGCTTCGGCCTGGCCGACGGCACCGAGCACACCCTCGAGGAGGTCGGGCGGCTGCACAGCGTCACCCGCGAGCGCATCCGCCAGATCGAATCGAAGGCGCTGCGCAAGCTGCGCCACCCGTCGCGCGCCAGCAAGCTCAAGCCCTTCCTCGACACGACCTTCTGAGACGGCGGCTGGGCGGCGCGGTTTGACTCTCCCGCGCCGCCTCGCCTAGGATTCCCTTTCGCGCTCGGGCGACCGGGCGCCTCCCTTCCTGGGTAGCTCAGCGGTAGAGCGATCGGCTGTTAACCGATTGGTCGGGGGTTCAAATCCCTCCCCAGGAGCCAAGCCTCGACTCCCCGAAGCCCCGGCCGGCCGCCGGGGCTTCGTACTTTCCGCGGAGGAGTAAGCTCGATTCGACGATGACCGAGCCCTTCCGCCGCCGCCTCTACGTGCGCTGGGGCGACCTCGATTCGAACGCGCACATGGCCAACACCGCCTACCTCGACGCGGTGGTCGACGTCCGCTTCTCCTGCTTCGCCGAGCACGGCT
>WYBK01000038.1 GCA_011525905.1 Acidobacteriota bacterium | reverse complement strand
GTCGCCCGCCGCGGCCGGCTGCTCGGCGACCTCGAGCGGCTCGTCCCGGGAGCGGCGGCGCGGCTCGGCGCCCGCCTCGCCGGCCCCGCCGGCCTCGACCTCGGCGGCCGTCGGCCGGAGGAAGTCGCGCTCTCGGTGGTCGCCGAGATCCAGGCCCGCTTCCACGGCCGCGACGCCCGGCCGCTCTCCTCGAAGCCGGGCCGATGACGCCGGTCGCCGGCCTGCTGCTGGCCGCGGGGCGCTCGACCCGCCTCGGGCGGGACAAGCGCCTGCTCCGCTTCCGGGGCGAGACGCTGCTGCGCGGCGCCGCGCGCCGGCTCGCCGCGGTCGCGCGCCCGGCGCTGGTCGTGCTCCCTGCGGCCGACGCCCGCCTCGCCGCCGAGCTCGACGACCTCGCGGTCGAGATCGTCGAGAACCCCGAGCCGGAGCGCGGCCTCGGGCGCTCGGTCGCGCTCGGCGCTTCGGCGCTCGCCGCGCGCGGCGTCGAGCGCGGAACGGTGCTGCTCACCCTGGTCGATCAGCCGCGACTCGAGTGCGCGCACCTCGAGGCCCTGATCGCGGCGGCCGAGGCGGGCGGCGGCTGGGCGGTCTGCGACTACGGCGGCGGCGAGTGGGGGACGCCGGCCAGCCTGCCGGCGAGCGCGCTGGCCGATCTCGCCCGCCTCGACGGCGACATCGGCGCGCGGGCGCTCTTCGCGGCGCGGGGCGAGGCGGTGGCGCGCGTTCCCTGCCCCGAGGCGCGGCTCGACGTCGACCGGAGCGACGACTACGAGCGGCTGGTCGGCGAATCGCCCGACTGAAGCGTCCGCCAGCGCGCCACCAAGCCGTCGATCGCCCGCTCGACCGCCGCGCGCCGGCGCGCCAGCTCGGCGGCGACGCCGCGCCGCCCGCGCAGCAGCAGGAAGGCGCGCGTCTCCCGCCAGAGCGCCTCGCGCCGCTCCTCGAAGCGCAGCGCGACGTAGCCGGCGAAGGGCGCCGAGAGCGCGACGGCCGCGCCGGCCGAGGCGCCGAGCCAGGCGCCCGCGGCGAGCCCCTCGGCCAGCCAGAGCGCCGGATAGACGATCAGCGACGGGAAGAGCTTGTAGGTCGCCTGCTGATTCGGCTCGTCGCGGACGCGCACGGCGATCGCCGCGACGAGGTGATAGGGGACGAGATTGAGCAGGATGCCGTAGAGCGCGACCGGCGCCGCCACCAGGATGCGCAGCAGCGTGCGCGCCGCCAGCGCCAGCGCCGGTCCCAGGCGCCAGCGCGCCGCGACCTGGGCGGCGGTCAGGCCGCAAGCCGAGAGAAGCCGGTCGTAGGCGCGCACCGCCCGGATCGCACCGGCGACCTCCTCGGGGTGGCGTTCCTTCAGCTCGCCGAGGCCGCGCGCCAGCGCCCGACGGGCGAGGAACTCGGCCTCGAGCCGCCGCCCGCGCGGCAGGTCGGGGCGATCGCGGTCGAAGAGGTCGACGCCGATCTCGATCCAGCGCGCCTCCTCCCAGCTCGCGTAGTTGAGCGTCACGCCGGCGAGGGCCCCCGAAATGCGCGCGGTCAGCGCGCGCACCGCCGCGACGCCATCGACGCGCGCCGCCGCCACCTCGGGCGACGGATCGAGCGGCTCGCCGACCACCACCAGGGCGCGCGAGCGGAAACGCTCGCGCGCCTCGAAGACCAGGCCGACCGGCACGATCGCCAGCCCGGTCGCCCCCGGCTCGAGCCCGGTCTCGATGGCGATGCGCGCCGCGCCGGTGCGCAGCGGCTGCAGCTGCGGCGCGTCGTGGCTGATCCCCTCCGGGAAGATCGCGAGGGTGCCGCCGGCGGCGAGCTCCTCGCGGCAGCGCGCGAAGGCCTCGAGGTTCCTCGCCGGATCCTCGCCGGCGTCGATGCGGCGGTAGACCGGGATCACTCCCGCGAGATCGAGCAGCTGCGCCAGCACGGGAATCTTCCAGAGCGTGCTCTTGCCGAGCATCCGCGCGGGCAGTCGCAGCGGCCCGAGGACGAAGAGCGGGTCGATCAGCCCGTTGACGTGGTTGCCGACGACGATCTTCGGCCCGGCCGGGATCCGGTCGCGGCCGACCACCTCGACCCGCCGGAAGAAGATCGCCAGCGCGAGCCGGCAGGCCGCGCCGATCAGCGCGTCAAGCCGGCGCCGGAGCATCTCCGTCGGCGCCGTTGGCCGGATCGCGCCAGGCGTGGGCGGCCGCCACTCCGGCGGGCTCGTCGACCCAGGACATGCCGAGGAAGCCGAGCAGGAAGAAGGCGGCGTTGACCAGCGCCGCCGTCCGCTGCGATCCGGTCATCGCGGAGACCCAGCCGAAGACGAGCGGCCCGCAGGCATACGCGGCCTTGCCGGCGAGCCCCCAGAGGCCGAAGAACTCGCCGCTCTTGGCGACCGGCGAGAAGGCGCCGACCAGGCCGCGCGAGGCGGACTGCAGCGAGCCGATGCCCAGCCCGGCGAACATCGCGGTGACCCAGAAGACCCGCTTGTCCGAAGTGGTCACCACCGCGGCCGAGACCGCGATCCAGAGCACCAGCGCGATCTGGATCGTGCGCCGCGCGCCGATCCGGTCCTGGATCGCGCCGAACAGGAAGGCGCCGCCGGCCGAGGCGAGCTGCAGCACGAGCAGCAGCCCGAGCAGCTCGGGAATCGAGAGGCCGATCGTGCGCGCGGCATAGACGCTGACGAAGGCGATGATGCTGGTCAGCCCCATCGAGAAGCAGAAGAAGACCGTCAGGAAACGCACGAGCTGGCGGAAGTGGCGCGCCGAGCGGATCGTCGTGCCGAGTCGTCCGAAGCCGCTCGCCGCGTAGTGGGCGAGCGAGTGCTGCCGGCGCGGTGCCCGCTCGCGCAGGATCAGGAAAGTCGGCAGCGCCGCGACCAGGAAGAAGAGCGCGGTGACCGGCCAGACGCGGCGCAGGTCGGCGAGGTTCTCGAGCTCGAAGCCGCCGCGCACGAAGGGGAGGATGGCGAAGAGCGAGAGCAGGCCGCCGAAGTAGCCGAGCCCCCAACCGAAACCCGAGATGCGGCCGACGTTGCTCGGCGTCGAGATCTCGGGCAGGAAGGCCGCGGCGAAGTTCTCGCCGAAGGAGAAGGCGACGTTCGAGACGACGAAGAGCAACAGGCCGAAGATCACGTCGCCCGGGCGGACGAACCAGAGCGCGGCGGTGCCGGCGACGCAGAGCGCGTAGGTGGCGAACAGGAAGGACTTCTTGCGCCCCGAGTCGTCGGCGATGGCGCCGAGGATCGGCGCCAGCAGCAGGACGATCAGGTTCGACGCGGTGATGCCCCGCCCCCACCAGAGGTCGGCGGCCGGGCCGGCGGCGACCAGGCGGGTGAAGTAGAGGCTGAAGGCGAAGGTGACGACGACCGTGGTGTAGCTCGAATTGGCGAAGTCGAACATCGCCCAGGCGACGATCTCGCGCCGGGTGACCGGGGGCACCGAAGGGGCCGGAGGGAAGGGGCTCTCGGACAAGCCGCGCGATCTTACGGCAGGCGCGGGCGCGACGGCCACGCCGCTCAGACCAGCGCCAGGACGATCAGGAACGCCAGCACGCCGAGCGCCACGAGAGCCAGCAGCGGCAGCAGCCAGGGAGGGCCGCCGAGCGCGGCGTCGGCGCGCGCCCAGGCGGCGGCGAGCGCCGCGCGCGGTCGGTCGAGCGCTGCGCGCAGGCGGTCGAGCGGCGCCGCGTGGCGCGCCGGCGGCACGAAGGCGGCGTGGGTGTCGGCCTTGGCGGCCTGCACCCGCTCGGCGAGCAGCGCGACCGCCGGGTGCGTGCGATCGATGGCGCGCGCCTGCTCGAGCTCGTACTCGGCCTCGACCGCCGACCCGAGCTCGAGGACGTGGGCGGCACGCGCCAGGTGGGTGGCGAGGCGCAGGGAGCGCGCCTCGTCCTCGAGCGCCCGGAAGCGCACCTGCAGTGCCGCCGGCATGTCCCAGACCGGAGTGCGCGCGTGGATCGCGTCGAGGGCGCGCGCGGCCGCGTCGGTGTCGCCCATGCGCAGCAGGCGCTCCGCCTCGTCGACGCCACCGCCGAGCGCGTGCAGCGTGTGCTCGTCGAGGCTGGCCCGGCCCGAGAGCTCCGCCGCGGCCGGCAGCCCGCGCGCCGCCGGGCGGGCCGGCCGGCCGCCGTCCACCAGCTTCCTCAGTTGCGAGTCGGCCCAGGCGAGCGACTCCCGATCGGGCTCGCGGGCCCCGCGCAGCTGCGCCTCGCGCGCCGCCATCTGGCGCTCGATTTCGTGGCGCACCGCCTGCACCTCGGGCGACACCATCTCCTCGTCGGTCGCCCCGGCGAGCAGACGGGTCGCCTCGGCGACGTCGCCGCGGCCGAGCGCGGCCTGGATTCCGGAGATCGACAGGGTCGAGCGCTGCGGGCCCGGCCGGAGATCGACCGCCTCGGCCAGCCGCTCGATGGTGGCCGGGCTGGGCGTCGCCCGCGCCTGGTCGAAGTGGCGGTCGATGTCGGTCTGGGTGCTGCCGCGATAAGGCCCGGCGTGCCCCTCGAGCTCCGGCGAACGTCGCGCGAGGATCCGCGCCAGGCGCGAGCCGTCGGAGTCCTTCCAGGCCGGCAGGTCGAGCGCCTCGAGCGCTCGCGCCAGCTCCTCGGCGCCGTCGTAACGCCGGTTCGGGTCCTTGTGCATCGTCCGCTCGACGATGGCGCGCAGCGCCGCCGGGACGCGCCCTTCGGGATCGCTCTCTTCGAACGGGAGCGGCGGCCGGTAGAGATGACCGGTGACCAGCGAGGCGAAATCGTTGCCCGGCACCGGGAAGCGGCCGGTCAGCAGCTCGTAGAGCGTGATGCCGAAGGAGTAGAGGTCGCTCCGGCCGTCGAGCTCCTTGCCCATCAGCTGCTCGGGCGAGGAGTAGCGCGGCTTGCCCAGGTAGACGCCGGCCATCGACTTCTGCGTCTCGTCGCGCAGCACCTTGACGATGCCGAGGTCGATCAGCTTGACCAGCAGGTGTCCTTCGGCGTCGCGCGTGATCATCAGGTTGTCGGGCGCGATGTCGCGGTGGACGAAGTGCTTCCCGTGCAGGAAGCGCAGCGCTTTCAGCGCTTGCCGGGAGATCTCGAGCACCAGGGAGAGCTCGAGCAGCGCCCCGGGGCGGCAGAAGTCCTCGACGTTGACGCCGTCGATGTACTCCATGACCATGAAGGCCGAGCCGTCCTCGTCGACCGAGAAGTCGTAGAGCTGGGCGATGTTGGGGTGGCGC
>WYBK01000277.1 GCA_011525905.1 Acidobacteriota bacterium | reverse complement strand
GCGAGATCGGCAACGTCACCGGCATCGACGCCCCCTACGAGGCCCCCGAAGCGCCCGACCTCGAGCTGCCGACCGGCCACGAGCCGACCGCCGCCTCGGTCGAGCGGGTCTGGCAGCTGCTCGCCTCGCGCGGCCTGCTCTAGCGCCCTCAGCGCGCCGCCGGCTTGACCGCGGTCATCATCACCGCCTTGACGCCGAAGGCCTCGGCGGAGTCCTGGGTCGAGCGCTTGCGGAAGCGGAACCCCGGCACCACCGCCGAGCGGACGCGGCCGAAGCCCGACTCCTCGAACAGCCGGAAGAGCTCTCCCTCCGGGAGAGCGCCGCCGATTCAAGCGGCCCAGAGCTTCGGGTCCTTCGCCACGCTCTCCGAGAGCGGCCGCGCGCTGACGATGTCGACGATCGACACCCGGCCGCCGGGCACGAGCACCCGGTGCATCTCCTCGATCACCCGCCGCTTGCGCATCGACAGGTTGAGCACGCCGTTGGAGAGCACGACGTCGACGGCGCCGTCGTCGACCGGGATCTCCTCCATCCGCCCGAGCCGGCACTCGAAGCGGCCGCCGGCGGCCCCGACGTGCGCCTCGGCCTTGCGGCACATGGTCGGGTTCAAGTCGACGCCGACCACGCGCCCCTCGGATCCGACCCGCCAGGCGGCGAGCAGCGCGTCGAGGCCGGCGCCGCTGCCCAGGTCGAGCACCCGCTCGCCCGGGGCGAGCGCGGCGCGCAGGTGGGGGTTGCCGACGCCGGCGAACGAGGCCACGGCGCCCGCGGGCGCCCGGTCGAGCGCCGCCGGGTCGTAGCCGAGCATCTCGGCCGCCTCGCGGCCGTGGAAGAAGTGGAACTCCTTCTCCGGGTGCTCGGCGACCTCGCGGTACATGTCGAGGATCTCGTCCTTCAGACGCGCCTCGAGCGAGAGCTCGGTCGGTGGGGTGGTGGTCATCTCGGACTCCTTGCGCCTGCGGGCGGCGTTGCCGGCATGGACTCTCTACCCGAGGACTACGCAGGGGAGCGGAAGACCCGCCACCGGCGCCCGCGGGGGGCTCGACAGGGGAGGGCCGCCGGCGCGATACTCGCGGCCTCGGCGACCGTCCACGCCCAACCTCCCCTGGCCCTCCCCCAGCGAGGGCGATCCGGAGGCAAAGGGGGGCAGACCCTCGGACGGCAGGTCACGAGGCCCACGCGAGCGCCGCGTCGGCCAGCGCCGCTGGGGGGCGCCGGCCCGTGGCGTGGACGCAGGAGGCTCGTGATGACCCGACAGAAGGACCTCAAGCGATTGACCCGCGCCCGGATGGCCAAGACGGGCGAGTCCTATACCGCCGCGCGCGCGCGACTGCTGGCGAAGCGGCCCGCGCCGCCCGAGCAACCGGCGCCCGAGCCGGCGCCGGCACCCGGCCTCGCGGCGCTCGCCGGCATGAGCGACGCGGCGATTCGGGCGAAGACCGGCTGCGACTGGAAGCGCTGGGTCGAGGCGCTCGACTACGCCGGCGCGGCCGACTGGTCGCACCGCGCGATCGCGCAGCACGTGCAGGAGAAGTACGGCGTCACCGACTGGTGGGCGCAGACGGTGACCGTCGGCTACGAGCGGATCAAGGGGCTGCGCGCGATCGGCCAGCGCCGCGGCGGCGCCTACGAAGCCAACAAGAGCCGCACCTTCGCGGTGCCGGTCGGCGAGCTCTTCGCCGCCTGGGCCGATGCCCGCCGACGCAAGCGCTGGCTCGCGCAGGCCGGCCTGAAGGTCCGCCAGGCGACGCCTCACCGCTCGCTGCGGATCACCTGGACCGACGGCACCTCGGTCGAGCTCTGGTTCGTGGCGAAGGGGGACGCCAAGAGCATGGTCCAGGTCCAGCACCGCAAGCTCGGGGGCAAGGAAGACGCCGAGCGGCGCAAGGCATTCTGGACCGAGCGCCTCACCGCGCTGGCCGAGCACCTGGAATCCGCCGCCGAGTAGCTTCGCCGCGGGCCCCGTCCGGGCGCCTCCGGAAACGACGCGGGACGCAGAGCGGCGCGCGTGAGTTGCCGGCCGAGAATCGGACGTTCGCCCGCTTCCCCGGCATCGCGATCCGAACGCGGGGCCCGGGCGGCGGCGCTCGAGGAGCGGGGTTGCGCCGCGGCGCGACGCAGCTATAGTTCGCGCAGCTCGGAGCAGGACAGACAGGAGGCCGGCTCTCGGCCGCCACCCGGCGCCCGCGAGCGGCGTGCGGCTGCAGCGTGCGTCTCGGGTCGTCGACCCGGAGCGGGCCTTCTGCATCGGAGGGTCGCTCATGCCTCGGACTCGGAGCCGCTGGGTCGTTGGCCTCGCCTGGCTCGTCGCCGCAGCCGCGGCGGCGCGGGTTGAGGAGGGGCCGGCGCTGGGGGTCTCCCCCGGCGCGGCGGGACGGGTGGTCGAGGCGACGAGCGCCTGCCCGAGCTTCTCCTGGAGCGCGGTCGCCGGGGCCGAGGCCTACCTCCTCGCGCTCTTCGCGACGGAGGCCGACGGCGCCGTCGAGGAGGTCTTCACCCAGCGGATCGAGGGCGCCGCGCTCTCCTGGACGCCGCCGCGCGAGCGGTGCCTGGCGCCCGGGCGCGAGTACGCCTGGGTGGTGCGGGCGGAGCGCGAAGAGGGAGAGGTCGTCGGCCCCTGGTCGGCGCCGCTGCGCTTCCGGGTGCCGGGGGCGCCGTCGCCCGAGGAGCTGCGCGCCGCGCTCGAGGTGCTCGAGCGCTGGCGCCGCGCGGGCGGCGCCGCCGAGCCCACGGAGGAAGACGCTGCGGACGGGCGGCGCCGGAGCGCGCCGCGCTCCGAGGCCTCGGCCGTCGAGGGCGAAGCGGCGATCCGCGGCGAGAACCTGGACGGCTCGGGCAGCGCCCACGGCATCTTCGGGATCACCCACTCGCCGGAGGGCGCGGCGGTGGTCGCCCGCAACGAGGGGGGCGGGGCCGATCTGATCCTCGACGGCGAGGCGCAGGGGGAGGCGGACACGATCCTCACCCAGGGCGGCGTCGACCGGCCCTCGGAGTCGGTGCAGTACTTCGACATCGGCAACTCGGGCGGCGGTGGGATCTGGCTGACGGTGG
>WYBK01000276.1 GCA_011525905.1 Acidobacteriota bacterium | reverse complement strand
GGGTGATCGGCGTCGACCGCGGGCGCGTGATCCCGGACCCGGGCAAGAGCCTCGCCGAACGGCCGATCGCCCCCTGGAACACGCCGGCCTACGAGGAGCTCTACGACGAGCTCCTGAAGGCCGCGCGGCGCCGCGGCGTCGCGATCGACCGGCCGGTCGGCGAGCTGTCGCCGGCCGAGCGCGAGTGGCTCTGGAGCGGCAAGGGGTCGTTCGTCAATCTCGACGCCTTCTTCCGCTGGCTCGAGGCGCGCTCCTACAAGGTGCACGTGCGCGTGCTGCTGGCGCGCTACCGCGCCTACAACCCCTGCCCCGACTGCCGCGGCGCGCGGCTCAACCGCGAGGCGCTCGCGGTGCGCCTGCGCGGCCGCACGCTGCCCGAGCTCACCGCTCTCTCGGTCGAAGGGCTCTGCGAGTGGCTCGCGGCGCTCGAGCTCGCGCCGCGCGAGCGCGAGATCGGCGCGCACCTGCTCGCGGAGCTTTCCGAGCGGCTGCGGGTGCTCGACCGCGTCGGCCTCGACTACCTGACTCTCGACCGGCAGGCGCGCACGCTCTCGGGGGGCGAGACCCAGCGAATCCACCTCGCGGCGGCGCTCGGCTCGGGGCTTACCTCGACGCTCTACGTCCTCGACGAGCCGACCATCGGACTGCACCCGCGCGACGGCGAGCGGCTGGTCGGTCTGCTCGCCGATCTCGCGGCGCGCGGCAACACCGTGCTGGTGGTCGAGCACGACCCGGTCCTGATCCGCGGGGCCGACTGGCTGATCGATCTCGGTCCGGCCGCCGGGGAGCGGGGAGGCGAGGTCATCGCGGAGGGGCCGCCGGAGCAGGTGCTCGCCCACCCCGAGTCGGAGACCGCACGCTTCCTCTCGCGTCGCGTGCCGACGCCCGCGCGCTCGCACCTCGCGCGCTTCCGGCGCGAGCGCGGGCGGCGCAGCCTCGAGGCGGAGCTCGAGGCGCGTCCCCGCCTGGCGATCCGCGGTGCCCGAGCGCACAACCTCGACGGCATCGACGTCGACTTCCCGCTCGACGCGCTGGTCGCGGTGACCGGCGTCTCGGGCTCGGGCAAGTCGACGCTGGTCGAGAACGTCCTCTACGGCTCCTACCAGCGCGCGCGCGGCGTGGTCGACGTCGAGCCCGGGGAGTGCGATGCCCTCGAGGGTCTCGAGGCGCTCGCCGACGTCACGCTGGTCGACCAGAGCCCGATCGGCCGCTCGTCACGCTCGAACCCGGTGACCTACGTCAAGGCCTACGACGACCTGCGCCGGCTGTTCGCCGGCACCGAGGAGGCGCGGCGCCGCGGCATCACGCCCTCGCACTTCTCCTTCAACCTCGAGAAGGGGCGGTGCCCCGATTGCCAGGGCACCGGCTCGCTCGAGGTCGACATGCAGTTCATGGCGCCGGTGGTGGTGACCTGTGACCGCTGCCAGGGGCGCCGCTTCCGTCCCGAGGTGCTGGCCGTGCGCCACCAGGGGCGCGACATCGCCGAGACTCTGGCGCTGACGGTCGAGGAGGCGCTCGTCCGCTTCGCGCGCGAGCGCACCTTCTGCCGCAAGCTGGCGCCGCTCGCCGAGGTCGGGCTGGGCTACCTGCGCCTCGGCCAACCGACTTCGACGCTGTCGGGGGGCGAGGCGCAGCGCCTCAAGCTGGCGAGCTTCCTCGGCCGGCCGAAGGGACAGGGGCGGCGCCTCTTCCTGTTCGACGAGCCGACCACCGGGCTCCACCTCTCGGATGTCGACCTGCTCTACCGGACGCTGCGCAAGCTGGTGCGACGGGGGGACGGCGTGGTGGTGGTCGAGCACAACCTCGAGCTGCTGGCGCACGCCGACTGGGTGGTCGACCTCGGGCCGGGCGGCGGCCAGCACGGCGGCCGGCTGCTCTTCTGCGGCCCGCTCGCCACCTTCCTCGACACGGCGGAGAGCCCGACCGCCGAGCAGCTGCGTCGCCACCTCGGTTGGCAACGGGGGGCGGGCGGATCGAGTAGAATGCCGCGCACCCGAAACCGCAGGCGCCGCGAGGCGGAGAGGTCGATCTAGAACCATGGAAGGCTGGCAGGTGTTCGTCGAGATTCCGGGCAAGCCGCCGCTCGAGCTGCCGCTCGGAGAATCGGTCATCGGCCGCAGCCGCGCCTGCGCGGTGCACATTCCGGAGTCGACGGTCAGCCGCCAGCACGCCAAGCTCGTGATCCTCGAGGGCGGCCAGGTCACCGTCGCGGACATGGGCTCGTCGAACGGCACTTTCGTCAACGGCGACAAGGTCGAAGGGGGCCGCGCGCTCGCCAACGGCGACCGCGTGGTGGTCGGCGAGGCCGAGGTGGTGGTGCGCATCCTGCCGCCGGTCGAGCCGGCCGACGTCACGATGAAGGTCTCGATCCCGCCGATGACCGCGCCGGCGCCCGGCTCGCCCGCGGCGCTCGTCGCGGCAGGGGCCGCCGCGCCCGGCGCGACCGCCGTCGTCGACGCGACGCCTCCTCCTCCTCCGGGCCCGGCCGCCACGGTGGTCCAGCCGAGCGCGCCGCCGCCACCGGCCGCCCCCCCGCCGCCCCCGCGGCGGTTCGATCCGCCCCTGCAACGAGACACGCCCGCGCCGGCGGCCAAGCCCACGCCGCCGCCACCCCCCGCGGCGCCGCAGAAGGGAGACCTGCTCCCCTCGATCCAGGAGATCGAGAAGATGCCGCTGCCGCCGGCGGCGAAGAAGGGCGCGGGCGTGGTCGCCACGACCGCGATCCCGCACGCCGGCTTCTGGCTCCGGCTGGTCGCCTACCTGATCGACCTGGTGCCGATCCTGCTGATCGCGGCCGTCGGCATCGCGCTCTCGATCTTCGTCGACCCGACGCTCGGCATGCTGGTCAACCTGCTCCAGCTCGCCTACGGCGTGATGCTGGTGCTGGTCTGGCCGGCGACCAAGGGGTGGACGCCGGGCAAGAAGCTGATGAAGCTGCGCATCTACTCGGACGAGACGCGCCCGGGCGAGGGGCTCGGCTGGAGCAAGGCCCTCCTGCGCTTCGTCGGCTACTTCGTCAACTCCTTCACCATGGGCATCGGCTTCCTGCTGATCGCCTTCACCAGCAAGAAGCAGGGCCTCCACGACCTGATCGCCAAGACCTACGTCGGCCGCCTGCCGTCGTAGGCGCGCCCGAAGCGCGCCCGCGGCCCGGCGGGCACACCGCTTGCTAGGATGCGCCGCGATGGCGGTGGCTTCGATCTCCTCTTCGACTCCGGCGGCCGCGGCCGCGCGGCCCCGGCGCGGGCTGGCGGTGGCCGCCTACCTGGGCGGGGCGCTGCTCGGGGGCGTGCTGCTGGTGGCGGTCTGGGCCAAGGCGATCGATCCGGGCGCCTTCGTCGAGCAGATCCGCTCCGAGGGGCTCGAGATCCTGCTGCCGGCGCGGGCGATCGCGCTGCTCGTCCTCGCTCTCGAGGCGGGTCTGGGCGTCGCGCTGCTGCTGAACCTGCGCCGCAGGCCGGTGCTGCTGGTCGCGACCGCCCTGGTCCTCTTCTTCCTCTTCCTGACCGGCCGCGCCTGGTGGCGCGCCGAGCAGGGGATCGCCGCGCCCACCTCCGCCTGCGGCTGCTTCGGCAACCTGGTCGAGCGCACGCCGCGGCAGGCCTTTCTCTCCGACCTCTTCCTGCTCCTGCCCGGCCTCGGCCTCGCCTGGCTGGCGCGGCCGGGAGCCGCGGCGCAGCTCGGGGCGCGGACGCTCGTGTCCGGCGCCGCCGCCGGCGGCGCGGCGCTGTTCGCCGCGCTCGCCCCCGGCCTGCCGCTCGACGACCTGGCGACCCGGCTCTCGCCCGGGGTCGAGCTGACGTCGATCTGCGCCGGAGTCGACGCCGACCGTGTCTGTTTGACGCACCTGGTGCCCGCGGTGGCGGCCGGCAGCCATCTGGTCGTGCTCGCCGACGTCCGCGATCCGGGCTTCGCGGCCACGGCGGAGGCGCTCGACGCCTACGCCGCGCGGGGCGCCGAGCCGCCGCTCGCGGTGCTCGCCGATTTCACCGCGGACGAGCACCGGACCCTGCTCTGGACCCTGGCACCGGCATTCGACTTGCACGAGGTTCCGGCCGCGATGCTCCGGCCGCTCTATCGCACGCTCCCTCGCTCCTTCCGCGTCGAGGAGGGGAGGGTGACCGAGACCTGGGCGGGGCTGCCCCCCGAGGTCGCGCAGGGCGCGGGCGGCTGAAGCGGCCGGCGGCGCACCGACCCACCAGATCCACGACCACGAGAGCCGAGATGACCCGCACCGCTCGCTTCGCCCCGCTCCTCGCCGCCTTCTGCTGGGCCGCCGCCGCGCCGCTCGCCGCCCAGTCGGCGGCGGCCGACGCATTCCTCTCCGGCTTTCAGATCTCCGGCGACTACGTCGTCGAGATCGATGGCCAGGAGCAGCCCAAGGCCGAGCTCTACTACTCCGACCGGGCGCGCTCCTTCCTGGTGCGCGGCTCCGCGCTCCCCTCGCCGCTGCTGATCAGCCCGGCGGCGCGCGAGGTGCAATCGCTCGACCTGATGAAAGTGGCGGTGCGGCAGGACGGCTCGATCGACGTGCTCGCCGACGCGGTGCTCGCCCCGGAGGGCGCCTTCCGGGTCGAGGGGGACTCGATCCTCTTCCGCGCCTCGGGCAAGGGCTTCCGGCTCAAGCCGCGCCCCTGGCTGCTCGGCGCCCGGACCGGCGAGCAGATGCTCGACTCCAACCCCGAGTACCGGCGCCGCGCGGAGGCCTACGCACCCGACGCGGCGCTCGTCGCCAAGCTCGCCGCCCGACCCGGCCAGGTGCGCGTGCTGACCTTCTTCGGCTCCTGGTGCCCGCACTGCAAGAAGCACGTGCCGATGCTGATCAAGGTCGGCCAGGCGCTCGCCGACCGTGGCTGGACCTTCGATTTCTACGGCGTGCCGAGCCCGATCGCGGGCGAGCCGGAGGCCGACAAGCACGGCGTCCACGGCGTGCCGACGGCGATCGTCTTCGTCGACGGCCGCGAGGTCGGCCGTCTGCCCGCCGCCCTCTGGCCGCAGCCCGAGGCCGGCCTCGACCAGGTCCTCGCCGGCGCCCGCGCGGCCGGCGCCCGCTGATCCGGGCCAACCCCCCGCTGGCCGACGAGCCGCTCCGGCCCCCCTGCGAAAGGTGCGGCGCCGGTGGGGCTCGGTCCGGATAACATCCGCCCCCGTATCCGGATCGGGCCAGCCGGCGAACGGGAGGGGATTGCCATGAAGCGCTTCGGAGTAGCCCGCGGGCTCGCGGCGCTCGCTTGGATCGCGGTCTTCGCGGCGGGTGCGGCGCCGGCGCAGGGGGAGAGCGACGCCGAGGCGGGGGAGCGGCTCGAGCTCGAGTGGGGCTTCGAGGCCAAGGCGCACTACCGCGACAGCTCGGCGTTCCGCTTCGCCAGTCCTTTCCCCTTCCCGCCCGAGTTCCTGCCGCCGGGCGAGAGCCGCGGCTTCCTCGG
>WYBK01000275.1 GCA_011525905.1 Acidobacteriota bacterium | reverse complement strand
TTCGGCGTCCTCCTGCTGCGCTCGCGCCTGCCCCGCACCTTCGTCGACTGCAACCGGGTGGTCGAGGGCGAGGTCGAGAGCGGCATGAGCGCCGGCCTGCCCCCCTACCTGCGCGATCCCCGCGACCGGCAGCTGCTGCTCGAGCTGCACGCGCGTTACCAGCGGCTCGCCGAGAGCTGCTACGCCGAGGTCTGCGGCGAGGGCGGCACGGCGCTCGCGCTCCACACCTACGCGCCGCGCTCGATCGAGCTGGCGGTCGACGACGACGTCGTCGAGGCGCTGCGTCGCGCCTACGAGGAGGAGCCGCTGGACCGCTGGCCGCTGCGCCCGGAGGTCGACCTGATCACCCGGCCGGTGGGGGGCGAGCCGCTCGCTCCCGCCGGACTGGTGGGAGCCGCCCGCGCCGAGCTCGAGCGGGCCGGCTTCGAGGTCGCGGAGAACGCCACCTACTCGCTCCACCCGGCGACGGCCGGCCACGGGCACTCCCGGCGCTGGCCGGGCCGGGTGCTCTGCCTCGAGGTCCGCCGCGACCTGCTGGGCGACCCCTGGCGCCCCTTCGAGCCGTCCCCGATCGGCCCCGAACGCGTCGCGCGGGTGGCCGAGCCCCTGGCCGTCGCGCTCGCGCGGCACCTCGCCGAGTCGGCGGCTTAGCCCTCTTCCGCGAGCTCGGCGAGCAGGCCGATCACCGTCTCGACGGCGCCGAGGTAGAAGTCGCGGTCGATCCGCTCGAAGGTGTCGCCGGGCGTGTGGTAGTCGTCGTGATCCTCGACGCCGAAGTAGAGCCAGGGGACGCCGGCGCGATGGAAGGCGGCGTGGTCGGACTCCTCGGTCCAGTCGGGTCTCTCGCCCTCCGGATCGGGGCGGTCGTGGCCGAGGCGCAGGGCGACCGGCGCGCGCCGCGCCAGCTTCCGCAGCCGGCCGGCGAGCTCCGGGAAGTGTGACGTGCCGGCGGCCCAGAGCTCGCCGCTCGCGCTGCGCGACAGCATGTCGAGGTTGACCACGAGCTCGAGACGCTCGAGGGGCAGCGCGTCGTCCTCGACCAGCGCCGCCGACCCGGCTTGCCCGCGCTCCTCGCCGTCGGGCGCGAGGAAGAGCACCCCGCGCCGGGGCTCGAGCCGCGCCAGGACCGCGGCGGCGGCGAGCAGCGCGGCCACGCCCGAGGCGTTGTCGTCGGCCCCGGGGTGGAGCTCCCCGTCGACGATCCCGAGATGGTCGTAGTGGGCGACGACCGCGAGCCAGCCGAGGCCCGCTTCGCGGCCGGGCAGGAGTCCGGCGAGATTCACCCCGGCGACGTCGCCCAGCTCGAAGGGCAGGCGCCACCCGTCGCCGAGCGGTTCGAGCCCGATCTGGTCGAAGCGTTCCTCGAGGTAGCGGCGCGCCCGCTCGGCGCCCGCCGTGCCGGTCGCACGCCCCTCCATCTCCTCGCAGGAGAGGACCCGCAAGTCCTCGAAGAGTCGGGAGGCGAGGTCGCGCGGCAGCATCGTTCTCGACGGGGAAGAGTAACCTGTCCCCGGTCCTGTCCCCGGTCCGTGGGGCGGGCCGGGGCCGGAGAGGGCGCTGCTAGGATCGCGGCGCAGGCCGCTGAGCCCGCGTCCCCGCCAACCCAGGAGCCTCCGATGTCCAATTCGGCAGAGCGCATCTTCAACTTCTCGGCCGGTCCGGCCGTCCTCCCACTCCCCGTCCTCGAGCAGGCGCAGCGCGACCTGGTCGCCCTGCCCGGCGTCGGCATGTCGGTGCTCGAGATCAGCCACCGCTCGAAGGTCTTCGAGGAGATCTGCTTCGGCGCCGAGGCGGACCTGCGCCGCCTCGCCGGCGTTCCGGACGGCTACCACGTCCTCTTCCTGCAGGGGGGCGCGACGCTGCAGTTCTCGATGGTGCCGATGAATCTCCTGCCGAAGGGGGGCGGCGCCGACTACGTCGACACCGGCGCCTGGTCGGCCAAGGCGATCCAGGAGGCGCGCAAGGTCGGCGACGTCCACGTGGCGGCGAGCTCGAAGGCGACGAACCACGACCGCATTCCCGCCGCCGGGGAGCTCGCCTGGAGCGCGGCGCCCGCCTACGCGCACATGACCTCGAACAACACGATCTTCGGCACGCAGTACCACCATCTGCCGGAGCCGCCGGCCGGCGTCCCGCTGGTCAACGATGCCTCTTCCGACATCTTCTGCCGGCCGCTCGACGTCTCGAAGTTCGGCCTGATCTACGCCGGCGCCCAGAAGAACCTCTCGATCGCCGGGCTGACGCTGGTGATCGTGCGCGACGACCTGCTCGCGCGTGCGCCCGCCGATCTGCCCGTCTACCTCGCCTACTCGACCCACGCCAAGGAGCGCTCGCTCTACAACACGCCGCCGGTCTTCGCGATCTACGTCCTGCGGCTGGTGCTCGCGCAACTGCTCGCCGAGGGCGGGCTCGACGCAGTCGCCGAGCGCAATCAACGCAAGGCGGGCAAGCTCTACGCCGCGATCGACGGCTCCGGCGGCTTCTACCGGGGGCACGCCCAGCCGGCCTCGCGCTCCTGGATGAACGTCACCTACCGCCTCCCCTCCGAGGAGCTCGAGAAGCTCTTCGTCCGCGAGGCCACCGCCGCGGGGCTCGACGGCCTGAAGGGGCACCGCTCGGTCGGCGGCATCCGCGCCTCGATCTACAACGCCTTCCCGGAGGCCGGGGTCGACGCCCTGGTCGCCTTCATGGCCGAGTTCCAGCGTACCCACGGCTGAGCCGAGCGTCCGGATCCCGGAACGATCGCCGCCCCGCGCCGGCCCGTTCGCCGGCGCGGGGCGAGTTGTTCTAGAGTCGGGCCAGTCATCCCCGCATCCGTACCAGGAGGCCCCGATGTCCACGCTCCGGGTCCGTCGATTCTCCGTCCCCGCCGCCGCCCTGCTCGTCGGCCTCGCCCTGGCCGACGCCGCGGACGCCGGCTCGGTCTCGGGCAAGTACCTCGGCAACGGACGCGCGGCCAAGCTCACGTCGGTGGTCGTCGTCCCGCACGACGACTGGTCGGGTGCGCAGGCCTGGACGATCGTCGTCTCCGAGAAGGACGCGTCGAAGGCGAAGCAGCCCGACTTCGACGCGCAGTTCGGCAAGCTGGGCGACGCGCTGGTGGTCGCCGTCACCGAGAAGGGGGAGATCTTCTCCGTCCAGGTCTGCCACCAGGCGCTCGACAAGGCGGGCTTCTCGTCTTCGGGCACGCTCGAAGCCGAACGCCTTTCGATCGCGGGCGGCAAGCTCTCCGCCCGCTTCTTCACCGACGGCGAGCACGAGTTCTTCGGAGACCGCTGGGCGGTCGATCTCGAGATCGAGGCCGACCTGCCGAAGCGCTAGCGCAGGGCTCTGTCACCCTCCGGGCCGGATCGCCGTTCTCGGGAGTGACGGGGCACAAGCGGGACGACGGCGGACGCCGGGGCGGGCGCGTGGCCCGCGGCGCGGCGGCCGCCGGGCAATGCACGCGCGCAGCCGGAGGGGGAGTCGATGGGAACGCTCGGAATGATCCTGTCCGTCGTCGGAGGCATCGGCATGCTGGTCTTCGGGATCCTGATCCTGATCCAGGCGTTCAAGACCAGCCTCGGCTGGGGGCTCGCCAGCCTCCTGATCCCGTTCGTCATCTTCGTCTACGTCGCCAAGAACTGGGCGGCGACCAAGACCCACTTCCTGCGCTGGGTCGGAAGCTTGGCGGTCTGGGCGGTGGGCACGGCGCTCTCGATGGGCGGCGCGCTCTCCGGTATGGGCGGCTGAGCCCGGCGCGCCGGCGGCCGGCGGGTCAGGAGGGGCCGTGCTCCGAGCCGGCGTGGGCGGCGAGGTCGAGGTAGCGCTCGACCGAGACGCCCACGCGCCGCTCGAAGCGCTGGCGGTAGCTCTCGACCGCGCCGACCTGCTCGTCGAGGAAGATCCGCTCGATCCGGAAGAGCGGCACGAAGACGGTCGCCAGGCCGAGCGACGCGGGCTCGCCGCGCGCCAGCTCGGTGACCCAGTCCTCGAAGGTGTCGAGCGACAGGCCGCGAAAGACGACGCCGACCGCCTCGAGCGAGACCAGCACCCCCCAGAACTTCTCGGTCGGGTTGGCGAGGTGCACCAGGATCAACGAGCCGGGCTCGATCATTCCCCGTGCCCCCCTTGCGAGAGCTCGACGAGCACGCCGCCGGCGCTCTTGGGGTGGACGAACTGCACCAGGGCGCCGCCGGCGCCCGGCGTGGGGCGCTCGCGCAGCAGCCGCGCTCCCGAGCCGCGCAGCCGCGCGTCGTCGGCCGCGAGGTCGTCGGAGGCGAGGCAGACGTGATGGATCCCGGGGCCGCGCTGCTCGATGAACTTGGCGATCGGCGAGTCGGGCGCCGTCGGCTCGAGCAGCTCGAGGCGCGTCTCGCCGCAGCGCAGCATCGCCACGCGCACCTTCTCCTGCGGCACCTCCTCGACCCCCTCGATCGCGAGGCCGAGCGCCTCCCAGAAGCCGCGCGCCTCCTCGATCGAGCGGACGGCGATGCCCAGATGGTCGACCTTGCGGATCATGCCTCCTCCTCTCCCGTTCGCCGCTCGGCTCCCGCGGCATGCGCGCTTTCGGCGCGCACGACCCCCTGGAAGAGCCGGTCGGCGAGCCGGTAGGGGTCGGTGCGCGCCGCGAACCCCCGGGCGATCTCCGAATCGAGGCCGGCCTCGTCCCGCGCCACCGCCAGGATGCGCTCCTTCAGGATCGTCTCGACCCGCAGCCGCAGCTGCCGGCGACGCCGCTCGCCGCGCCTCCCGTCCTGATCCAGCCAAGCCGCGTGACGTCCGATCGCCGCCTGGAGCTCGTCGATCCCCTCGCCGCGCGCCGCCACCGTGCGCACGATCGGCGGCAGCCAGCTCGATTCGTCGTGGTCGGAGAGCGAGAGCACCAACGCCAGATCGCGGTAGGTGCGCTCGGCGCCGTCGCGGTCCGCCTTGTTGAGCACGAAGACGTCGGCGATCTCCATGATGCCCGCCTTGATCGCCTGGATGTCGTCGCCCAGGCCGGGCACGGCGACCACCAGGACGCTGTCGACGCTGCGCACCACGTCGACCTCGTCCTGGCCGACGCCGACGGTCTCGATCAGCACCCAGTCGAAGCCGGCGGCGTCGAGCAGATCGGCCGCGTCGCGCGTGGCGCGCGCCAATCCGCCCATGGCGCCGCGCGTCGCCATCGAGCGGATGAACACTCCCGGGTCGGTGGCGCGCTCCTGCATGCGGATGCGGTCTCCGAGCAGCGCGCCGCCGGTAAAGGGGGAGCTCGGGTCGACGCAGAGCACGCCGACCGTCTCGCCGCCGGCGCGGATCGCCGCGGCCAGCCGGTCGACCAGCGTCGACTTGCCGGCGCCCGGCGGACCGGTGACGCCGACCACCTTCGCGCGACCCGTCGCGCCGTAGATCCGCCGCACCAGCTCGGCCTGGCGCGCGCCGCCGGCCTCGACCACCGAAATCGCCTGGCCGATGGCGCGCGGCTGGCGCGCGCGCAGCCTCGCCACCAGCTCGTCGAGGTCGAGCTCGCGCCGCGGCAGCGCGCGCGCCGGTGCCGGCGGACCCGAGCTCATGCCGACAACAGCTGGCGCGCGATCACCAGGCGCTGCACCTCGCTGGTGCCCTCGCCGATGGTGCAGATCTTCACGTCGCGATAGAACTTCTCGGCCCGGTAGTCCTTGACCAGGCCGTAGCCGCCGTGGATCTGCACGCCCCGCTCGGCGCAGAAGACCGCGACCTCGCCGGTCATCAGCTTGGCCTCGGAGGCCGCGAGGGTGACGCGGCCGGTGCGGTCCATCTCCGCGGCCGCGGCGAAGGTGAGCGCCTCGGCGGCGGCGATCCGCGTCGACATCTCGGCCAGCGTGAAGCCGATCGCCTGGAACTCGGCGATCGGCCGGCCGAACTGCTGCCGCTCCCGGGCGTAGGCGCGGGCGGTCTCGAAGGCGCCGAGGGCGGTTCCCAGCCCGAGCGCGGCGATCGAGATGCGGCCGCCGTCGAGCACCGCCATCGCCTGCTTGAACCCCTCCCCCGGCTCGCCCAGCAGGTTCTCGTCGGGGACGAAGCACTCCTCGAGGATCACCTCGGCGGTGTCCGAGGCGCGAATGCCGAGCTTGTTCTCCTTCTTGCCGGAGCGGTACCCCGGCGTGCCCTTCTCGACCACGAAGGCCGACATGTTGTGCCCGCGCGGTCCGTCCGGATCGGAGACCGCCATCACCACGCAGAGGTCGCCCACCGAGCCGTGGGTGATGAAGGTCTTGGCGCCGTCGAGCACCCAGCCGCCCTCGACCTTGCGCGCGCGGGTGCGCGCCGCGGCCGCGTCCGAGCCCGAGCCGGCCTCGGTCAGCGCCCAGGCGCCGATCTTCTCGCCGCGCGCCAGCGGCACGACCCAGCGGCGGCGTTGCGGCTCGTCGCCGTACTTGAAGATGTGGTTGGTGCACAGCGAGTTGTGCGCGGCCACCGAGATGCCGACCGACGGATCGACCTTGGAGAGCTCGGTGATCACGGTGACGTACTCGACGTAGCCGAGCCCGGCGCCGCCGTACTCCTCGGGGAAGATGACGCCGAGGAAGCCGAGCTCGGCCGCCTTGCTCATCACCTCGCGGGGGAAGCGCTGCGCCTCGTCGTGCTCGTCGACGATCGGATCGATCTCGCGTCGCGCGAACTCGCGCGCCGCCTCCCGGATCGCCCGCTGCTCTTCGGTGAATGCGAAATCCAAGCGCTCCCCCCGTTCGTCGGTCCGCTCGATGCTATCGCGCGACGCGGGGCGCGCCCAAGGACCCGCGCGGCCGCGAGCGCGGCGCCTTAGAATGAGGCGATGAGCGCGCGCGGAGGAATCGTCGAGGACGAGGAACGGCTGGCCGAGATCGTCCGCGGCCTGACCACGGTGGCGGTGGTCGGCATGAAGGGCGACGAGCGCGAAGGCGAGCCGGCGGTCGACATCCCCCGCCACCTGCAGTCGCTCGGCGTGCGCGTCCTGCCAGTCAACCCGGGCATCGCGGCCGCCTCGGGCGAGCGCGCCTACCCCGACGTCGCCAGTCTTCCCGAGCGGGCGCCGCTCTTCGACTTCTTCCGGCGCTCCTCGGCCATCCCGGGCCACGCCGACGAGATCCTCGCCCTGCCGGCCGAGCGTCGCCCCGACGTCGTCTGGCTGCAGAGCGGCATCCGCCACGACGAGGCGGCGCGGCGGC
This sequence comes from Acidobacteriota bacterium, assembly GCA_011525905.1. Taxonomy (GTDB): domain Bacteria; phylum Acidobacteriota; class Thermoanaerobaculia; order Multivoradales; family JAGPDF01; genus JACTMI01. The sequence goes on along the minus strand of WYBK01000275.1, from coordinate 2,472 downwards.
TCGCGGCGGCCGGCATCGAAGTCGTCCAGGATCGCTGCCTGGGCGTCTACGCCAGCCTCTACCGCCGCCGCTGACTCCGCGGCGGCGCGCCCTCAGCCGGCGGTGCCGGCGCCGCCGTTCTCGATCACCCGCTGACGAAGCTTGATCGGCTCGGGCGCCCGCCGCCGCAGCCGCAGGTTGAGCATCTCGACGCCGACCGAGAAGGCCATCGCGAAGTAGATGTAGCCCTTCGGGATGTGGAAGTGGAGCCCCTCGGCGATCAGCGAGGTGCCGATCAGGAGCAGGAAGGAGAGCGCCAGCATCTTGACCGTCGGATGGCGCTCTACGAAGCTCGAGATGCCGCCGGCCGAGATCATCATGACGATCACCGCGACGATCACCGCCGCCACCATCACCGGGATCTGCCGGACCATGCCGACCGCGGTGATCACCGAGTCGAGCGAGAAGACGATATCGAGCAGCAGGATCTGCACGATGACGCCGGCGAAGCTCGCGGCCACCCGGGCCGAGGTGTGGCCCTCGACGCCCTCGAGCTTCTCGTGGATCTCGTAGGTGCTCTTGGCCAGCAGGAAGAGGCCGCCGAGCAGGAGGATCAGGTCGCGCCCCGAGAGCGCGTAGCTGCCGACCGTGACCAGCGGGCTGGTCAGCCGCACCATCCAGGCGAGCGAGAGCAGCAGCAGGATGCGGGTGATCATGGCGAGCGCCAAGCCGAGGGTGCGCGCCCGAGCCTGCTCGCCGTGCGGCAGCTTGGCGGCCAGGATCGAGATGAAGATGATGTTGTCGATGCCCAGGACGATCTCGAGCGCGGTGAGCGTGGTGAACGCGATCCAGACCTGGGGGTCGGCGAGCCAGTCCATCGTTGCCTCCGGCGAGAATGCTCAGACGTTGAACTTGAAGTGTATGACGTCGCCGTCGCGGACGACGTAGTCCCGCCCCTCCTGGCGCAGCGCGCCCGCCTCGCGCGCCGCATGCCAGGAGCCGAGGCGCACGAGCTCGTCGAAGGCGATGGTCTCGGCGCGCACGAAGCCGCGCTCGAAGTCGGTGTGGATCGTGCCCGCGGCCCGCGCGGCGGTTTCGCCCGCGCGCAGCGTCCAGGCGCGCGCCTGCTTCTCGCCCGCGGTCAGGAAGGTGATCAGCCCGAGCAGGTGATGGGTGGCGCGGATCAGCGCCGCGACCCCCGACTCGCGGACGCCGAGCGCCGCGAGGTAGGCGGCGGCCTCCTGCGGCTCGAGATCGGCGAGCTCCGCCTCGAGCCGGGCCGAGACGACCACCGCCCCGGCGCCGTGGTGGCGGGCGACCCACTCGCGCACGCGCCGCACCCGCGGGCTCGCCTCGGGGTCGGCGAGCTCGCCCTCGCCGACGTTGCAGGCGAACAGCGTCGGCTTGGCCGAGAGCAGGAAGAAGGGGCGCGCCAGCTCGCGCTCCTCGGGGCTCAGGTCACAGGTGAGCGCCCGGTGGCCGGCGCCGAGGTGATGCAACAGCTTCTCGGCCACCGCGATCGGCGCCCGGTAGGCCTTGTCCCCTCCCTTGGCGGCGCGATGCAGCCGCTCGAGCTGGCGCTCGAGCGATTCGACGTCGGCCAGCAGCAGCTCGGTGCCGACCGTCTCGATGTCGGCGACCGGGTCGAGCTCGGCCGCGACGTGGACGACGTCGCCCGCCTCGAAGCAGCGGACGACCTCGACCACCGCGTCCACCTCGCGGATCTGGGCGAGGAACTGGTTGCCCAGCCCCTCCCCCTGCGAGGCGCCGCGCACCAATCCGGCGATGTCGACGAACTCGATCGCCGCCGGCACCGTCTCGGCCGACTTCGACAGGCGGGCGAGCGGCTCGAGCCGGGGATCCGGAACTTCGACCACGCCGACGTTCGGCGCGATGGTGCAGAAAGGGTAGTTGGCCGCGTCGGCCTGGTGCGAGCGGGTCAGCGCGTTGAACAGCGTCGACTTGCCGACGTTCGGCAGCCCGACGATGCCGGCGGAGAGCATCAGCCCCCTCCGCGCTCCGGCTCGCTCTCGACGCGCGCCAGCCGGGCGTCGCGGTAGTAGTGGCCGAGGATGCGGCGATAGTCGTGGCCACGGCGCGCCATGCCGTAGGCGCCGACCTGACAGAGGCCGACGCCGTGCCCCCAACCGCGGCCGACGAAGCGCCAGCCCGGCGTCCCTCCCTCGGGCGCCAGCCGCTGCGCCGTGAAAAGCGTGTCGGGCAGGTCGAGCGTCCAGCGCACCGCCAGCCCCTCGACTTCGAGCGAGCTGCCGTCGCGGCCGTCGAGCCGCAGCCGGCCGACCCGCCCCGAGCGCCCGCGCGCCAGGATCTCGAAGCCGGTCATCTCGAAGCCGGGGAAGCGCAGGGCGGCGTTGGCCGCCAGCTCGCGGTCGCTCTTGAAGCGGGTCCAGCTCGAGCGCTGGTGCGTCCGGTCGAAGGCGGCGCCGCGCGGGTCGACTTCGTGCACGAGCGCGACCGGCGCGCCCTCGGCCA
>WYBK01000037.1 GCA_011525905.1 Acidobacteriota bacterium | reverse complement strand
AGGGGCAGCAGGTAGACCAGCGCCCTCCGGTAGGAGAGCGGCACCTCGGCGGCGGCGCGGGCGCCGCGCAGCAGCAGCGGGTGGAGTCGCTCGCACTCGGCCGCGACCGCCGCGCCGATCTCTTCGTCGCTGCGGTAGCGCAGCGGCTCGGCGAGCTCGTCGGCGGGCAGCGGCGAGCGGCCGGCGGCGTGGCTCTCAGCGAGCGCGGCGAGCGCCAGCAGTCGGGCGAGCCCCGCGCCGGCGTCGATCGCCGCGGCGGCCGGCGCGGCGCCGAACAGCGCCTCGAGAAACGCCTCGGAGAGTCGATGCGCGCGCTCGCCGAGCTCGGCCGCGTCGGCCGGGCGGCCGCGCTCGAGCGCGCGCCGGGCGGCGGCGAACAGGCCGTCGAGGGCGCGGCGGCCGAAGGCGCGCCGGGCCGCCTCGCCGGCCAACAGGCGCAGCAGGGCGCTCTCGGCGGGCTCGCCGGCGAGCGCGCGCGCCAGCGCGAAGGCGGCGCGGTTCAGCCGCTCGGCGCGCGCGGCGGGCGGGTCACCCTCGGCGGCGGTGGCGAGCAGGGCGCCGGTCCAGGCCGCGAGCAGCTCGGCGCGGCGCCGCTCGCGCGCCGGCAGCAGGCCGAGGACCGGCGCGAAGGGGCCGAGGGCAGCCGCGGCGGTCGCCGCCGCGCGCCGCTCGAGCTCCGTCTCGGCCGGCTCGTCGGCCGGCGCGAGCCAGCCGCCGAGGGCGTTCGCCCGGTCCCAAGAGTGGGCGGCGAACAGGCTCGGCCGCTCGCTGGTCGGGCCGGCGGCGGGCATGACGGCGGGGCGAATCAGGCGAGCAGGCGGAGGAGCTCGCGCTGCGGCTCGCCGCCGGTGACCTCGGCGACCTCGGGCGTGAGCGCGATGTTGACCTCGGTGCGCACGCCGATCTCGCCGGGCAGGTAGATCCCGGGCTCGATCGAGAACCCGGTCATGGCGATCAGCCGGCGGCTGTCGTGGGTCTCGAGGTTGTCCATGTTGGCGCCCTGGCCATGGTCCTTCTCGCCGATCGAGTGGCCGGTGCGGTGGATGAAGTAGTCGGCGTAGCCGGCGCGGCGCACCACCTCGCGCACCGCGTCGTCGACCTCGTAGCCGCGGATCGGCGTCGCCGGCCAACGCGAACGGACCAGCTCGATGCCGGCGTCGCGCGCCGCGGCGGCGATCGACCAGATCTCCTGCTGCCGGTCGGTCGGCGAGGCCGAGGTGACGCCGCACCAGGTGATGTCGGCGTAGATCGAGCCGGGCGCTTTCTCCTTGGCCCAGAGGTCGATCAGCAGCAGCTGCCCGCGCTCGATCGCGACGCTCGCCTCGGGGGTCGGCTCGAAGTGCGGATCGGCGGCGTGGGCGTCGACGCCGACGATCGGCGGCGCCTCGGTGTGCAGCCCCGCCTGGTCCATGGCACCGAGGATCCACTGCTGGACGCCGCGCTCGTCGACCGGCTCGCCCGCGCGCAGCCGCGCGGCGACGTGGTCGAAGGCCTCGCGCGCGATCCGGTGCAGGTGGACGTTGGCGCGCCGGTGGGTCTCGAGCTGCTCGGGGCTCCAGACCGCCGCGAAGCGCTGCGCGAGGTCGGCCGAGGAGACCAGGGTCACGCCGAAGGAGGCGAGCAGCTCGGCCGTGCCGGCGTCGAGGCGCGAGCAGGTCGGCAGCTCGTTCTTCGGGCTGTACTGGGCGGCGACGCGCTTGCAGTCGCGCAGCAGCAGCTCGAGCTGCTGCCGGTGCTGCTGCCAGGTGGTGTAGCTCGCCTTCTCCCCCGGCAGGTGGTCGAGCATCGCCGGCTCGAGGTTCGAGACGAGCTTCCTCGGCGCGCCCTGGCGCGGCACCAGGTAGTAGCAGCGGCGGGTGACCAGGGCCTTGCTGGCGAGCCCGAGCAGGTCGAGGCTGATCGGGTCGTTGCCCTGGAAGACGGAGAAAAACCAGCCGTCGAGCTCGGCCTCGGCGAGCGCGGCCTGGATATCGGCGATCCGTTCGGCGAGCATCGTCACCTCCCGACCGTCCATCCTATGGGAAACCCCGCCCGGGCAGTGCCACGCTGCGATCTTGGACATCGATCGCGCCCGATCGAACGATCGAGGAAGCGGCAGTTATGGGGGAGGTGAGCCGAGCCTCGGCGGCCTGCCGCGCGAGCGCCACGGCGACTTCGTCCGGTCCGCACCGGGACCTCGCCGCGGCTCTGAACGTCGATGACGCCCGATCGGACGAACGAGGAAGCGGCAGTTATGGGAGAGGTGAGCCGAGCCTCGGTGGCCTGCCGCGCGAGCGCCACGGCGGTTCCCGGCCACCCCCGTAACTGCCCAACAAGCGTAGGAATCAGCGTGAAGTTCGAGCGCGTGAGCGCCGGGGCGGTTCCCGGCCACCCCCATAACTGCCCATTCGACGCTTGAGTCGGCGTGGTGTTGTTGCGCGCGAGCGCCGCGGCGCTCGGAGCCGGTCAGGGCTCCGGGCAGCCGGAGAGGCAGGAGAGGTCCCAGAGCGAGGTCGTCTGGTACTCGAAGCCGTCGAAGAAGAGCACGTCGGGGTCGGAGGGCATCGAGGGGTTGTGCCCGCAGCCGTCGCTCGAGTACTTGATCTGGATCACCTGCAGCTCGGAGGGGGAGTAGCCGAGGTTCCAGGCGGCCTGGAGCACCGCCTGCGCGGCGCCCGCCTGGTTGGTCGCGAGCCCCGTCATACGCAGCCCCTCGGTCATCGCCGCGTCCATCTTGTCGCGCCCGATCACCTCCCAGGCGCGCAGCGAGCAGGTCGACCAGAACTGGCCGTT
>WYBK01000274.1 GCA_011525905.1 Acidobacteriota bacterium | reverse complement strand
TGCTCGAGGACCGGTTGCCGCCGCTCGAGCGGCTGGTCGCGCTCGATTGGGAGGCCTTCGTCGGCCCCGGCGCGCCGATCCACTACGCCGAGGCGCTCTGGCTGATCCGCTACCTGCTCGACGGCGGCGACGGGGCCGCGGCGGCCGCCTTTCGCGAGTTCCTCGCGGGGATCGCGCGCGGAGAGCCGGCCGAAGGCGAGCGGCTCACCGCGCTGCTGGGACGCCCCTGGAGCGAGGTCGAGGCCGGTTTCGTCGCCTGGCTCTCGGCCGAGCGCGAGCGCCGACTGACCGCGATCGGCCTGCCGAGCCGCCGGCCGACGATCGACCCTCTCTAGCTAGCGGCCGCCGGTGAGCGGCTCTTCCTGCCGCCAGGTCGCGTCGCCGTCGCGGTAGCGCTCGAGCTTCCAGATCGGCGCCTCGCGCTTGACCCGCTCGAGCGCGCGGCGGCTCGCCGCGAAGGCGGCCTCGCGGCGCGCCGAAGCGCAGGCGATGGCGATCGAGGCGTCGCCGACGCCGAGCTCGCCGATCCGGTGGACGATCGCGCAGGAGAGGCCGCCGTGCTCGTCCTCGAGATCGCTGGCGATCGCCGCGAGCACGCGCTCGGCCATCGGCCGGTAGGCGTCGTAGCGGATGCCGGCGACCGCCCGCCCGTCGTGGCGGTCGCGCACGGTGCCGACGAAGAGCACGACGGCGCCGCGGGTCGCCGACGCGACCTCGGCGAGCAGGCGCGCCGAATCGATCGGGGCCTCGACGACGTGACCGGAAGCCAGGGTCAGCCTCCGGAGACGGGGGGCAGCAGGGCGACCTCGTCCCCCTCGGCGAGAACGCGGTGACGGGGCGCCAACGCGCCGCCGACCGCCACCGCGAGCACGGGCAGCAGGGGCGCGAGCGCCGGATGGCGGCGCGCGAGCTCCTCGGCGAGCGCCCCGGCGGTCGTGCCGGGCGCCACCTCGAGCTCCTGCTCGCGCGCGCCGAGCGCGTCGGCGGCGGAGGCGAAGGCGAGCAGACGCAGGCGCATGGTGGGCAGGATAGCACCGGGCTCGGCCGCTAGAATGCGGCGACCGCGCCGGAGGCGACTTGACCACGCTCGAATCGAAGCTGACGCAGGATGCGACTTACGCGCGCCGCCGCGCCCACTGGGAGGCCGAGCTCGAGCGGCTGACGGCTGAGGAGGCGACGCTCCGGCAGGGGGGCGGGAACAAGGCGCTCGAGCGGCTCGCGGCGCAGGGGAAGCTCGCAGCGCGCGCCCGCGTCACGGCGCTCTGTGATCCGGGCGCGCCCTTCCTCGAGCTCGGCCTCTGGGCGGCGCACGGCTGCTACGCCGAGTGGGGGGGCGCGCCGGCGGCGGGGGTGGTCGCGGGCCTCGGGCGAATCCACGGGCGCGACGTCGTTGTGGTCGCCGACGACCCGACGGTCAAAGCGGGAGCGAAGTTCCCGCTCGGCATCAAGAAGGTGCTGCGCGCGCAGGAAATCGCGCTCGAGAACCGGCTGCCGATCGTCTACCTGGTCGACTCGGCGGGCGTCTTCCTGCCGATGCAGGACGAGATCTTTCCCGACCGCGAGCACTACGGCCGGATCTTCTACAACAACGCGCGGCTGTCGGCGGCGGGCGTCTTCCAGTCGGCGGCGATCGTCGGCTCCTGCGTCGCCGGCGGCGCCTACCTGCCGATCATGTCGGACGAGACCCACATCGTCGAGGGGATCGGCTCCATCTTCCTGGCCGGCGCGCACCTCGTGCAGGCGGCGATCGGCGAGCGGATCGACAACGAGGCGTTGGGCGGCGCGGTCGTCCAGGCCGACATCTCGGGGGTCGTCGACCACCGCCACGCCGACGAGGCGGCCTGCTACGCGACGATCCGCTCGCAGCTCGAGAAGCTCGCCGCGCCGCCACGAGCCCCCTTCGCCCGGCGCGCGCCGCGCCCCCCGGCTCACGATCCCGAGGAGCTGCTCGGCCTGCTGCCCGTGCAGCGCTCCCGCCCCTACGACGCCCACGAGCTGCTCGCGCGCCTGCTCGACGCCTCCGACTTCGACGAGTTCAAGCCGACCTACGGGCGCACGCTCGTCTGCGGCACCGGCTGGATCGAGGGGCACGCGGTCGGCGTCGTCGCCAACCAGCGCTCGATCGTCGACAAGAAGACCGGCCTCGGCGAGAAGGAGAAGGAGCTGCAGATCGGCGGCGTGATCTACAGCGACTCGGCCGACAAGGGAGCGCGCTTCGTCGAGATCTGCAACCAGAAGAAGATTCCGCTCGTCTTCCTGCAGGACGTCACCGGCTTCATGGTCGGCTCGCGCGCCGAGCGCGGCGGCATCATCAAGGACGGCGCCAAGCTGGTCAACGCCGTCGCCAACTCGGTGGTGCCGAAGATCACCGTTTTCGTCGGCAACAGCTACGGCGCCGGCAACTACGCGATGTGCGGCAAGGCCTACGGCGCCCGCTTCCTGTTCGCCTGGCCCTCGGCGCAGATCGCGGTGATGGGGGGCGAGCAGGCGTCGCGCACGCTGCTCGCGATCCAGCTGAAGAACCGGGGCGCCGAGGTGTCCGAGGAGGAGAAGCAGGCCCTGCTGGCCGACGTCCAGAAGCGCTACGCCGACACCATGGACCCCCGCTACGCCGCCGCCCGCCTCTGGGTCGACGCGATCATCGACCCGAGACAGACCCGCGCAGTCCTCGCCCGCTGCCTCGAAGCCTGCGCCG
>WYBK01000273.1 GCA_011525905.1 Acidobacteriota bacterium | reverse complement strand
GTCAGGTACTCGTCGTCGAGCGCCGGGACCGAGTAGGGGAAGACCCCGATGCAGCCCGGGTAGACGTCGATGGCGTTCGGATTGCCGCTGCCGTAGACCGAGTAGCTGCCGGTCGGGCTGATCGACTCGCGGTCTCCGGTGACCGGGATGATGCCGTCGCGGATGATCAGCCCGAGGCCGACCGTCTGGACATCGTAACCGGTCAGGAAGATGTTGAAGTCGAGCGCCTCCACCGACCAGTCGCCCCAGAGGATGACGTGGGTGAGGACGGCCTCGTTCGAGGCGTTGTTGATCGACATGAAGGTGTCGACGCCGTTCACGTTGTCGATGTCGACTTCGAAGTAGGGCAGCAGCAGAGTCGCCGCCGGCGTCGCCTCGATGGTGCAGAGGTCCGCCTGGACCGGCGCCGCGAACGCGAGCGCGGCCACTGCCAGGGCCACCGTCCAGTTCTTGATTCTCACGAGTCTCCTCCTCCTCTCCTGGGCCGCCCTCGAGCACCGTTCAAGTCGGGCGCGACACCCAACCGCCCGACGAGCCGGACGGTGGTTCCGCGAGGGTCGAGTGCCTGGATTCTGTTCGGATTATGCGGTTTCGTCAAGCGGAGCGATTCACAGGCTGGATCCCACCCCGGCGGGCGGGGGGTTCCCGGTCGGCGCGGACCCGGCGGCCCCGGCGCCCCAGTCGAAGGCCAGCTCGCCGGTGCGCGCCAGGATGGCCTCCCACCAGCTGCGGTGCTCGACGTACCAGCGGACGGTCTGCTCGAGCCCCTGCTCGAACGGCACCGCCGGCCGCCAGCCGAGCGCCCGCTCGAGCTTCGCGGGCTCGATCAGGTAGCGCCGGTCGTGATTCGGCCGGTCGGGCACGTGCTCGATCCAATCCTCGGGGCGCTTGCCGAGCAGCTCGAGCACCGCGCGGACGATCTCGAGATTGGTGCGCTCGTTGCGCGCCGAGATGTCGAAGATCGGCAGCAGCTCGGGATGGGTGGCGGCTTCGGTCGGGAGGTCGAGCTTCGGTCCGCGGAGGATCGCCTGGATGGCCGCGCAGTGATCCTCGACGTGCAACCAGTCGCGCATCTGGAGCCCGTCGCCGTAGACCGGGACCTTGCGGCCGCGCAGGACGTTGGTGATCATCAACGGGACGAGCTTCTCGGGGAACTGGAAGCGCCCGTAGTTGTTGGCGCAGTGGGTCATGGCGATGTCCATCGCCGGGTAGGTCTGCATGTAGGCGCGGACGAATTGGTCGCCGGCGGCCTTGGCCGCGCTGTAGGGCGTCTTGGCGTTGAGCGGGCTCCCCTCGGTGAAGTAGGGCGCCCCCGCCGGCAGCTCGCCGTAGACCTCGATGGTCGAGACGTGCAGGTGGCGCGAGACCGGCCGGCGACGCGAGACTTCGAGCAGCGTCTGGGCGCCCAGCGCGTTGGTGCGCGCGAACGAGGAGGGGTCGACCACGGCACGGTCGTTGTGGCTCTCGGCGGCGAAGTTGACAACGAAGTCGGGGCGTACCCGCTCGTAGAGCGCGAGCATGCCGGGGAAGTTGCAGATGTCGTCGACCACCAGCTCGACACGGTCGCGCACCGGCTCGAGGTTGGCCGGATTGGCCGCGAACGAGAGGTTGTCGACCGCGACGATCCGCGCCCCCGCCTCGCGCTCGAGCACGTAGTGCACGTAGTTCGAGCCGATGAAGCCGCAGGCGCCGGTGACGAGGTAGGTGGTCATGCTCGAACGCTACCACTCGGAACCGCGACCGCGCGGCTCATTCCTCCTCGAGATCGACGGGCGTCGCGCCCAGGTCGGGTGCGCGGCCGAGGACCCGTTCGAGGCGCGCCAGCCGGCGCTCGAACTGCGCCACGGCGTGGGCCAGGAAGTCGTCCGGCACGAGCCCGAAGGGCATCGGGTCGTACGCCGCGAAGATCTCGCCGACCACCCCCAGCGCGAGCGGCAGCAGCGCTTCGAATCGCGTCTGGATCGCTCTCCAGACCGGGTCGCCGTGCGCCGCGATCAACCGCTCGAGCAGGTGGACGCCGTAGGCGATGTGACGCGACTCGTCCCGCTCGAGCAGGGCGACACCCTGCCGCATGCCGGGCATCAGGCTCCGGCGCTCGAGGATGTCGAAGTAGGCGCGGTAGCCGGTCTCGGCGAGCACCCCTTCGACCACCATGTTGTAGGTCACCGATGCCTCGGCCTGAGCGGTGGGCGAACGGTCGCCGCGCAGCCGGCCGAGCGCCGCCGGCAGCTCCTGGTAGATCAGGGCGCGGTAGCTCGGACCGTGGTAGCGCGAGAGGTCGCCGCGCTCGCCGGCCACCTCGTCGAGGAAGCGGCGGAAGAGGTCGACGTGCTTAGCCTCTTCGAAGAGGAAGCTGGCGAGGAAGAGCTCCTCCTCCAGCCGCCCCTCGGCGGCCACCGCCTCGATCAGCGGCAACAGGTCGAGCGCCACCGACTCCTCGCCCCCTTGGAAGAGCGCGGTCAGGCGCAGGAGGACGTCGCGTTCGTCCGCGGCGAGCCCTGCCCAGTCGAGCCGGTCGCGCTCGAAATCGAGGTCGCTCGGGTTCCAGACTCCGTGTCGCTTCGCCTTCTCGAAGAGTCGCATGGCCGGCGCGCTCCGGTCGAGGCCGGCCGGCGAGGTCGTGCGCAGCAGGCGCTCGCTCAGACTCCCTCCACCGCGGGCGATACGCCGATCCGTCGTGCGCAATGCAGGAGCGCTCGCGCCGCCGCCAGATGGGGCAGGAGCTGGAAGAGCGAGCCGCGGGTCAGGCGCAGGCGCCCGCCGGTGATCGCGGCCGCCGCCTCGAGACGCCCTTCGAGCAGGTCGTGCCAGACCGTGGCCGCGCCGGTCAGCCGGAACACGGCCCGATCGAGGTCGCCGGGCAGGGCCGGCCGCACGGCGCGCGGGCTGCCGTGCAGCAGGTCGAGGTAGAGCGAGCGCACGGCAGGGTAGCCCAGCTCGGGCGCCGGCTCGAGGACGAAAGCGAGCGAGCCGCGCCAGGAAGACGCGGCCCGCCGGTACTCCTCGTCGTTGCCGAGCTCGCGCTCGAGCGCCGCCGCCCAGGCCGGCGTGAAGAGGCCGCTCACTCCTGGGCGGCCTTGCGCGGCTCGATCCCCTTGCGCAGGAGCTCGTCGTCGATGACGCGCGCGAGGTCCGCGAAGGGGACGGCCCCGTTGATGAACCGGCCGTTGATGAACAGCGCCGGCGTGCCCGTGACGCCCGCGCGCTGGCCGTCGGCGAGGTCGGCAGCGACCTTGGCCGCGTGCTTGCCGCTGTCGAGGCACTGGTCGAACTGCGCCTGGTCGAGACCGAGCGAGCCCGCCTTGGCCTTGAGGTCGGCGACCTCCAGCTTGCGCTGGTCGGCGAACATCGCGTCGTGCATCTCCCAGAACTTGCCCTGGTCGTCGGCGCACAGCGACGCCTCGGCGGCCTTCTGCGCCCGCGGGTGGATGTTGAGCGGGAACTGGCGGAAGACCACGCGCACCTGGTCGCCGTAGGTCGCCATCGCCTCGGCGATCGACGGGTTCACCCGGCCGCAGAAGGGGCACTCGAAGTCGGAGAACTCGATGATCGTGATCGGCGCCCCGGCCGGCCCCTTGGCCGGCGAGGAGGCCTCGGCGACCTGGACGCGCGCGACGTCCATCAGGCTGCGGGCCTTGTACTTGCCGCGCAGGCCGCCGACGAAGGTCTCCATCGCGCCGGCCGACTTCTGCTGGACGAGGAAGTTGCGGATCTGCGGCGCGATTTGCTCGAGCGGACGGTTGCCGATGCGTGCGCGGTTGGCCTGGAACCAGGCCGAGACCTCCTCGTCGCTCACGGCGCCGACCTTCGAGGTGACCTCGGTCTCGACGAGAGCCTCCTTGGTGACGCCGCGCGCCGCCGCCTCGGCCTCGAGCAGCTTCTCCTGGATCAACCGCTCGAGCCCCTGCTCGAGCATCTGCTGGCGCTGGCGCTCGATCTGCTCGAGCTGCGGCGCGAGGAGCTGCTCGAGCTCCGCCAGCGTGACCTGCTTGCCGGCGACCTCGGCGACGATCTCGGCCTTGCCGGCGGCCGCTTCGGCCTGACCGGCGACCTGCTCGCCGGCGCAGGCGGGCAGGACCGATCCGACGAGACCGAGCAGTCCGAGCGCGACCAGCCGGGCTAGCGCGCGTGGGGCGGACGGGGAGGGGGTGGAAAGATTCATCTTCAGCGTTCTCCTTTGGGAAACGTCGGCCGCAGCTTCTCGGTCCGTGCCGGGATCGGCGTGGGAGGCCTGGCCTGCAAGGCGGAGGCCAACTGGACGCATTCTAGCCGAGCCGATAGGCTGCCGCGGCCGGGGCGCCCGCCGGAGCGGACGCGCCCCCTCCAGCAACCGCCCCGAGGTGCCCGACATGCGCAGGACTCTCGCCGCCTTCCTGATCGTCGCCGCTCCCGCCGCCGCCTTCGCCGACTGTGCCAAAAAGAGCTACGGCGCCGGGGTCACCCTCGCCGAATCGACACCGGTCGCCCAGCTGCTCGAGTCCCCCGACCCCTGGGTCGGCCGCACGGTGCGCGTCGAGGGAGAGGTCGTCGACGTCTGCGAGAAGGCGGGCTGCTGGCTCGAGCTGCGCGCCGGGGCTGGCCAGCGCGAGCTCAAGGTGAAGGTCGAGGACGGCGAGATCGTCTTCCCGGTGTCGGCGCGCGGCAAGGCCGCGGTCGCCCAGGGGACCTTCGAGCGGCTCGACATGGACCGTGCCCGGTACGTCGCCTACGCGCGCCACCGCGCGGAAGAGCAGGGGGCGCCCTTCGACGAGGCGTCGGTCGGCGAGGGCCCCTTCCAGGTCTACCAGGTCGCCGGCACGGGGGCCGAGATCTGCGAGTGAGCGGGCGCGAGGCGCCGCGTCCTCCGGGAGGAGCTTCCCGGGCGGCGCGGGGCTATGCTGCGACCGCTTGAACGCCCGCCGCGCCGAGCTCGCGCTCAGTTTCCTCCTCGCCCTGCTGCTCTACGGGGCGACGACGCACCCGCGCGTCTTCACCGCCGGCAACGACGCCTCCCGTTGGGCGCAGATCGAGTCGCTCGTCGACCACGGCCGCAAGGACCTGGGGGCGTCGCGCTTCGCGGCGACGGTCGACCGGGTGCGGATCGACGGCCGCGACTATTCGAACAAACCGCCGGCGCTCGCGCTCGCCGGCGCCGCGCTCTATTCCGGGCTGCGGGCGGCCAGCGGCTGGACGCTCGCCGGTCCGGGCGCCGGCGCGGTGGTCTGGACGCTGACCTTCCTGCTGGTCGGACTCCCCTCGGCGCTGCTGGTCGCCGGGTTTCGCGCCGCCACCGATCGCTTCGATGCGCTCGACCTCGCCGGCAGGCGCTGGTTGACGCTCGCCCTGGCGGTCGGCACCCTGCTCTTCAGCTACGCCGGGACGCTCAACAACCACTCGCTGCCCGCCGCCCTCCTCTTCGGCGCCTGGCTCGCCGCGACCCGCGGACGGGCCGGGCTCGCGGGCCTGGCCACCGGGCTCGCCGCGGCCGTCGATCTGCTGCCCGGCCTCGGGCTCGCGCCGTTCGTGGCCGTCGCGCTCCCCCTGGGCGCCCGGGACGGCTGGCGTCGTCTGGGGCTCTTCGCGGCCGGGCTCGCTCCCGGGCTGGGGCTGCTCGTCGCCTCGAACCTCTACGTCCTCGGCTCCCCCTGGCCGCCGAAGCTGGTGCCTGGCGCCGTCGATCTTTCTGCGGGCGTGGCGCCGAGCGCGGGCGGCGTCGTCCTCCCCCAGGGCGCGGGCTACCCGCTCGAGACGCTCTTCGGCGGCCACGGGCTGTTCTCCGTCTCGCCGGTGCTGCTGCTCGGCGCGGCGGGGCTGGTGGCCTGCTGCCGCCGGCCCCCCTTCGGTTCCCGTCGCGCCTGGCGCGCGCTGGCCGCGGCGATCCTGCTGCAGTGGGCGGGGCACGCTCTGCTCGCCGGCTCGTACGGCGGCTGGGCCTACGGCTTCCGCTACCTGCTGCCGATCCAAGCGCTCCTGCTACTACCGGCGGGCGCGATTCTCGCGGGCCGCCCGCGGGGACTCCTGCTCGCGCTGCTCCCGGTCTCGGCCCTCTTCGCTGGGCTCGGCGCCTACCACCCTTGGCCGCCGGCCCACGAGCAGGCCTCGGCTCGGCATCCGGTCGCGAGCCGGGTGACCAACCCGATCGGCGGCAACGCCGCGGCCTGGGCGGCCGAGCACGCCCCGGGCTCGGCCCTCGCGCGCGCCCTGGCCGAAGCCTTCGTCCATGGCGACGAGGCCGAGCGCCGGCGCTACTTCGCGCTCTTCTTCGGCAGCAAGGGAGACCTGGCGACCATGAGGAGATTCCTCGAATGACGCGTCCCTGGTGGCGGCCGTTCGTCGAAGGGGAGACGGCGCCGAAGCTCGGCGACGAGATCGTCGGCGGCGCGACGACCTTCGTGACCATGGCCTACATCGTGGTCGTCAACCCGGCGATCCTCGCCTTCGCCGGCATCCCGGCCGGCCCGTCGACGGTGGCGACCGCGCTGGCCGCCGCATTCGGCACTCTCTTGATGGCGGTCTGGGCCAAGCGCCCGTATGCGGTCGCGCCCTACATGGGGGAGAACGCCTTCCTGGCCTTCGGGCTGGCGGCGCTCGGCATCACCTGGCAGCAGCGGCTCGGCGCCGTCTTCGTCGCGGGCGCGCTCTTCCTGCTCTTGACGCTCGCCGGCGTGCGCAGCTGGCTGGCGCGGTCGATGTCGCCCAGCCTGCAACATGCCTTCGCGGTGGCGATCGGCCTCTTCCTCGCGGAGGTCGGCCTCTTCCAGAGCGGCATCGTCACCAGCTTCGTCGTCGGCCTGCCGGCCGAGGCCCTGGCGCGCGGCGCCGGCGGCACGCTGGTCGCGCCGGACGTGCCGGTGAAGCTCGGCGACTGGTCCGCGCCGGGTACCCAGCTCGCGATCGCCGGGCTGCTGATCACCTTCGCGCTCGTGCTGCGCGGCGTGCGCGGCGCGATCCTGCTCGGCATGCTCCCGGGGGCGGCGATCGGCGTCGCCCTCGGGCTGGCGCCACCGGTCGAGCGCTGGGTGGCGCTGCCGTTCACCGGGGAGCTCTCGCTCGCGCCGATCGCCCTCCAACTCGACGTTCCGGGGATCCTCACCGTCGGCCTGCTGCCGGTGCTCGGCACGCTGGCGCTGATGGGCTTCCTCGACACGCTGGGCACGCTGGTGGCGCTCGGCTCGGCCGCCGGCCAGCTCGACGAGCGGGGGCGGCTGCCGGGGATCGAGAAGCCAATGGCGGTCGACGCGGTCGCCTCGATGGCGAGCGCGCTCTTCGGAACCTCGACCTCGGGCGCCTACATCGAGTCGGCGACCGGGATCCGCGAGGGGGCCCGCACCGGCGTGGCCTCGCTGGTGACTTCGCTGCTCTTCGTCGCCGCGCTCTTCTTCGCCCCGGCGGCGGGGGTCCTGCAGGGGATGCCGTTCGTCTATGCCCCGGCGCTCGTGGTCGTCGGCGCCCTGATGCTCCGGGCGGCGCGGCGAGTCGAGTTCGACGACCTCGCCGAAGCCGTCCCGGCGCTGGCGACGATCGCGCTGACGCTGTTCACCTTCAACATCGCCAACGGTCTCGCCGCCGGGCTGTTGCTGGCGCCGCTGGCCCGCGCGGGCGCCGGGCGGAGCCGGGAGACCTCGGCCGGCGGCTGGCTGCTCGCGGCGGCCTGCCTCGCCTACTTCGCCTTCGGTCTGCGACATTGAGCGGCGCGGCATCCGGGACGCCGCCGGAGGCTCGGCTGCTCCATCTCGGCGACCGCTTCGCCGCCCTGGCCAAGCCCGCCGGGATCTCGCTCGCCACGCCGCGCGTGGATCCGCACGCCGCGGCGCGGCGGCTGGTCGCGGCGCTGCCGCCGGAGGAGCGGGAGATGCTCGCCGGGCGCGACGTTCGCCTGGCGCACCGGCTCGACGTCTCGACCTCCGGCGTGGTGATCGTCGCCCTCGACGAAGAGTGTCACCGCGATCTGCTCGCCCTCTTCGCCGCGCGCGCCGTCCTCAAGCTCTACCTCGCGCTGGTCTGGGGGCACCCGCGGCCGCGGCGGGCGCGCCTCGAAGCCCCGCTCGGGCCCGACCCGCGCGACCGCCGCCGCATGCGGGTCGCCGCCGGCGGACGGCCGGCCCGCACCGACTACCGCGTGGCTGCGGTCGCCCCACATGCCGCGCTCCTGATCGCCGAACCGCGGACCGGCCGCACCCACCAGATCCGGGTCCACCTGGCCGCGGCGGGGCACCCGGTGATCGGCGACGACCTCTACGGCGGTCCGCGCCACCGGGGGGTGCGCGACGAGACACTCGCCGCATCCCTCGCCGGGGCGCGCTCGATGCTGCACGCCTGGCGGCTGGAACTGCCCGGGCTCGAGCCGGCGCGCTTCGAGGCGCCGCCCCCGGCCGATTTCCGCTCCCTCGCCGCCGCGCTCGGCCTCGACCTTGTTTCGGGCGGGGACCTGTGGCAATCTGTGGAGAAATCAGACGGAAGCCCGCCGTTGCCGCTCGCCTCTCTTCGCGTTCCCCTTCGAAGCCAGTGAAGCGCTTCGTCCCGATTCCGGGCCCGGGCCGGGCCCGAGGCTCCGTCGCCTGCGGCGCGGCGCCGGAGCCCATTCCATCTGCCGCAGTGCCAAGGAGCAGGGCATGACCGAGCAGGGCACCGTCAAGTGGTTCAACAACGAGAAGGGCTTCGGGTTCATCTCGCGCGAGAGCGGGCCGGACGTCTTCGTCCACCACACCGCGATCCTCGCGGAGGGCTACCGCAGCTTGAACGAGGGGGACCGCGTCTCCTTCGAGGTGGTCGAGGGCCCCAAGGGGCTCCAGGCCCGCAACGTCGTTCGCCTCTGAGGGCTCCGGCCCCCGGTCTCCACGGCCCCGGCACGGTCGCTCCGTGCCGGGGCCGCGCTTCGTCGGGAGTGGAGGCTCGCGGGCTTCAGGCCGACGCTTCGAGGCGATCGGGCAGCGGCGCGAGGGCCTCGGCTCGCCAACCGGCGAGCGCTGCGGCCGGACTCGCTCCGGCGGCGAGGGCGGCGGCCGCGCGCTCCCGCTCGCGCCGGGGCAGCAGCAGCTCGGCCGGCAGCGCGAGCTCGGCGGCCCGTCGCGCGGCGAGCGCCGCGAGCGCGGCGTCGATGCGCTTGACGAGCGCGTCCGGCGCCGCGATCCCGGAGGTCGGATCGCCATCGCGCGCGGCCTTCGCCGCCTCGTCCAGGGCGGCGCTCCAGGCGGCCAGGTGCCGCTCGTGCCGGTGCCGGTCGTAGCCGGGCAGCTTCGCGACGGCCGTGCGATCGAGCTCGCCGCGCCGCGCAAGCGCCAACAGGCTCGCGTCGCGCATCAGGAAGGGGCGCGCGAGGTCGAGGCGCTCGGCTTCGCGCTCGCGCCAGGCGACGAGGTGGCGGGCGACGAGCTGGGCGCGCGGCGGCAGGCGCTCGAGGCCGCGCAAGCGGCGCCAGGCCTCCTCCGGCGCCGGTTGATCGAGCGCCGCGGTGGCTGCCGCTCGCGACTCCTGCTCCGCCCAGCCGAGCCGGCCGAGCCGCGCGAGGCGACTGCGCAGCTCGCGCTCGAGGGCGGGCAGGTGCTCGACATCCTCCGCGGCGTAGCGCAGCTGCTCGGGAGAGAGCGGGCGTCGCAGCCAATCGGTGCGCGTCTCGTGCTTGCCCAGCTCGACGCCTTCGAGCTCCCGCACCAGCGCGGCATAGGAGAGCGCCGCGCCCAGCCCGGTGAAGGCGGCGCCCACCTGCGTATCGAACAACGCGCTGGGCGGGCCGTCGAGCCAGGGGGCGAGCGCCGCGAGATCGCCGCCGACCGCGTGCCCCACCGCGCGAACACGAGGGTCGGCGAACAGCCGGGAAAGCGGCTCGAGCGTTCCGGTCGCCAGCGGATCGACCAGGGCGATCTCGCCGGCGCCGGCGATCTGGACGAGCCCTAGCCGCGGCCGGAAGGTGCGCTCGAAGACGAACTCGGTGTCGAAGGCGAAGAGGCCGGCGGCGCGCCAGCGCTCGGCGGCCTCGGCGAGACGCTGCGCGCCGTCGATCCAGATCGAGCCGTTCAGGGCGCCAGCCTCCGCACCACGACGACGGTCGAGTCGTCCTCCGGATCGGCGCCCGCTCGCTGCCGGGCGATCGCCTCGAGCACCTCGTCGCAGATCTGCCGGGCCGTGCGGCCCGCGGCGGCCGCCGCCGCGAGCAGCGCGGCGAGCGCCGCCTCGCCGAGCGGCTCCCCCCGGCCGTCACGGCACTCGAGCACGCCGTCGGAGACCAGCAGCCAGACGTCGCCGGAGGCGAGCGCGAGCTCCGTCTCCTCGTAACGCACCGGCAACCGGGTGCCCAGCGGCGGCTGGTGTCCCGCCAGCGCCCGCACTTCGCCGCTCGCGCCGTCGAAGAGCAGCGCCGGAGGCTGTCCCGCCGACGCCCAGAGCACGCGGCCCGCGACGCGGTCGAACAGCGCGAGGCCGAGCGCCATCAGCAGCCGCTCGGGGCCGGTCTCGCGCACCAGCCGGTTGAGCCGGCCGAGCGCCTCGGCCGGCCGCGTCAGCTCGCCGGCGAGCAGGTGGAGGCCGGCGCGCACGCCGGAGAGCACGATCCCCGCCGCGACGCCGTGCCCTGCGACGTCGCCGATCGCGACCAGCAGCCTTTCGTCGCCCAGCTCGAGGTAGTCGTAGTAGTCGCCGCCGACCTCGGTCGCCGGCAGGCTGGTGGCCGCGACCTCCAGCCAGCCCGGGGCGGGCGCGCTCGCCGGCAGCATGGCGAGCTGAATGGCGCGAGCGCTCTCGAGCTCCTCGCGCATGCGCAGCCGATCGCGCGCGTCGGTCCGGGCGCGCTCGAGCTCGGAGAGCAGCTCGGCGCGCCGGCGGCGCGTGGCGCGCGCGCCGAGCCCGGCGGCGGCGAGCCCGATCATGCCGACCGCGGCCATCGCGGCGGGCGCCGGCATGTCCGGCGGATCGTCGGTCGAGGCCGGCGGAGGGTGGAGGAGTCCGTGCGCGCCCGCGGCGAGGACCGCGACGGCGACGATCGAGAAGGCCTGCGAGAAGCGCAGGCGGAACGAGAGCAGCAGCACGGGCAGGACGATGCAGGCGAAGGAGACCGCGGCGGGGATCGCGCTCGGCAGGAGCATGAAGAGCGCCGTTTCGGCGGCCAGCGCGGCGACCAGCAGGGCGCCGAAGGAGCGCTCGAACTCGGAATGCCCCTGCAGGCGCCGGAGCGTGCCCAGGGCCGCCAAGTTGACCGCCGCGAGCGCCGCGGCGAGCCAGGCGCCGAGGCTCGCGGCGACCAGCCCGCCGACCGCCGAGAGGAGCACGAAGAAGAGCCAGGCGCTGCGCGCCACCCGGAAGTTGCGGGCGTCGAAGTGGCGCCGCTCGGCCTCCGCTTCGGCGAGGAGCGCGAGGTCGACCAGGAGGGGGGCGCGCACGACGCGCAGTCTACCTTCGGCGCCGTGCGAGAATCGCCCGATGTCCGATCCCGCGCGCCGCGCCCGCGTCCTCTCGAGCCGCCCGATCCACGACGGCCGCGTCGTCTCCCTGCGCCTCGAAGAGGTCGAGCTGCCCGGCGGCCGCCGCTCGACGCTGGAGCTGATCCGCCATCCGGGCGCGGCCGCGATCCTGCCGCTCGATGCCGACGGCGACGCGCTGCTGGTGCGCCAATACCGGCACGCGGCCGGCGGCGAGTGGCTGCTCGAGGTGCCGGCGGGCAAGCTCGACCCGGGGGAGGACCCGGAGACGTGCGCGCGCCGGGAGTGCGAGGAGGAGACCGGCCTGCGTCCGGGCGAGCTCGTTCCGCTCGGGTCGATCTGGACGACCCCCGGGTTCACCGACGAGCGCATCTGGCTCTTCCTGGCCCGCGATCTCTCGCCGGGACGACAGGATCTCCAGGCGGACGAAGCTCTCTCGGTCGAGCGCCGGCCCTTCCCCGACGTCGTGCGGCAGGCGCTCGACGGCGGCATCGACGACGGCAAGTCGGTCGCGACGATCCTGCGCGCCGCGCGCTACTTCGGAATGCTCGAGCCGCCCCCGGGCGCTTCGTCGGCGAGCTCTTCCGCCCCTTCGGGCTGACCCTCCTCTTCGCTCTCGCCCGCGGGCGGGTCGAAGCCGAGACGGGTGCCGTCCGGCAGGCGCTCGAGGCGGGTGATCGCCATCGGGCGGCCCTCGCCGCGCCAGCGCACCTCGAACTCGAAGCGGATCCGGTCGCCGGCGGAGAAGCCGTCGAGCGAGACGCCCGGCGCGAGCGGGAAGGGCATGGTCATCGAGTCCATGCCGACCTCGGCTCCTTTGTCGTTCTTGAAGGACGGGATCGCCTCGTGGCGGATCCAGACCTCGCCGGCGCCGCCGTCGGGCAGGCGGGCGATCTCGCCGCGCACGGCGTAGGTGGCGTCCGGCGGCTCCTGCGGTGCGGGCGCCGGGGAGCAGGCGGCGAGGCTCGCGCCGAGCGCGGCGAGCGCCGCGAGCCGGAGGGCGGAAGAGGCCAGCGGATGTCGGATCATGGAGCGAGTCTACTCTCGCCTCAACGGCTGGTCTCCGGGCGGTGGGCATACACTGGCGGCGCGGTGTGGCGCGCGGCGGGGAGGCGCCGCCGGGGAGGGACCCGACCATGGAGAGCGGAGCACGAGCGGGACGGCACTACGTCGTCTGTGGCCTGGGAATCGTCGGCTTCCGCATCGTCGAGCTGCTCCACCGTCTCGGCGAGCGCGTGGTGGTGATCAGCCAGTCGGCGCGCGAGGAGTGGCTCGAAGCGACGCGCGGCGCCGGGATCGAAGTGATCACGGGCGACGCCCGCGACCCCACGATGCTCGAGCGCGCCGGGCTCGCGAGCGCCGCGGCGGTGGTCGCGGTTACCGGCAAGGACCTGGTCAACATCGAGATCGCCCTCGACGTCAAGCGGCTCCGCCGTGACGCCACCGTGGTGGTGCGCCTCTTCGACCAGGCTCTGGCGCGCCGGCTCGAAGAGACCTTCGACGTGCGTCGCGCGCTCAGCATGGCCACCCTCGCCGCGCCGAGCTTCGCCGCGGCGGCGATCGGCTCGGGCCTGATCGGCAGCCTGGCGATCGGCGGCGAGCTGTTCGTCGTCGGCAACCGTCGCGAAGTGCGCGGCCGCGGCCTCGAAGGGTCGACTCCGGCAGAGCTCGGCCGCGAGCTGGAAGTCGCAGTCGTGCGCGAGCCGACGCGGCGGGAGGGGCGCGAGGGCGTCTGGACCCTGGTCACCCACCGGGACGCCTGGGAGGAGCTGGGCGGCGGGACCGGCGGCGAGCGCCGACGGCGCTCGCGGCGGCGGACCGGCTGGCTCGATCTCTGGCACGACGCGTCGCCCGCGGTCAAGGGGCTGTTCGGCGGCTTCCTGGCGTTGATCGTGATCTCGATCGGCGTCTTCGAGGTCGGGATGGGCCTCTCCCCGGTCGACGCGCTCTACTTCGTCGTGACCACCGTGACCACGACCGGCTACGGCGACATCACGCCGCGCGATCAGGCGACCTGGCTCAAGCTCTACGCCAGCCTGCTGATGGTGCTCGGCTCGGCCACGGTCGCGACCTTCTACTCGCTGATCACCGACTTCGTGATCACCGCGCGCTTCCGCCATCTGCTCGGCCGGCGCCGGGTCCCCGAAGCGGGACACGTGGTGGTCGTGGGGCTCGGCAACGTCGGTCTGCGCGTGGTCCAGGAGCTGTCGCTCGCCGGCGTGGAAGTCGTGGCGGTCGACCGCGATTCGGACGCCCCTTACGCCGGCGCGCTCGGCGAGCAGGCCGCGGTGGTGATCGGCGACGCGCGCCTACCCGACGTGCTCGCGCGCGTGCGCATCGAAGGGGCGCGGGCGCTGATCGCGGTCACCAGCGACGACGCCGCCAATCTGTCGATCGGCCTGGCCGCCCGCCAGATCAATCCCCGGGTGCGCACGATCGTGCGGCTCTTCGACGCCGATTTCGCGCGCAAGGTCGAGTCGTCGCTGGCCCTCGACGGCGCCCTGGGCGCCTCGCGCATCGCCGCGCCGACCTTCGTCGCCGCGGCGCTCGAGGCGGGCGTCGTCCAGGCGTTCCTGCTCGGCGACGAGCTGGTGGCCCTGATCGACGGGCCGGCGCGCGAGGAGTGGGTCGGTCTCGAGGCCGCCGAGCTCGAGCGCTTCGGCGTGCGCCTGCTCTGGCGCGACCCGGGCGGCGGCGCTTCGCGACCGGCGGCGGTGGATCCGTCGCCGGTCGCCGAGGGCGAGCGCCTGCTGGTCGCCCGGCGCCGGACGTTGTTGCGCGAAGGCCTGCGCGAGATGGCGACGACGCGCTTTCGCGCCTGAGGCCGCGCCGGGCGCTTGCTAGAGTGACGCGATGAACCAGGAACGTCGATGGGGCAAGGTCCCGGCGCGCCCGGACGAGCGCAGCTTCCTGGCCGGCCCGGCGTGGCGCCTGGTCGAGCTCCGGCGGCTGGGGCGCATCCTGCTCGAGTTCCTGCGCGGCTTCCGCCGGCTGCACTTCGTGGGCCCCTGCGTGACGGTGTTCGGCTCGGCGCGCTTCCCCGAGGGGCATCCGCACTACGAGCTGGCGCGCGAGATGGGCGCGCGCCTCGCCGAGGCGGGCTTCACCGTGATGACCGGCGGCGGCCCGGGCGTGATGGAGGCCGCCAACCGGGGCGCCCGCGAGGCCGGCGGCCGGTCGGTCGGCTGCAACATCGAGCTGCCGCACGAACAGCGGCCCAACCCCTACCTCGACCTCTTCCTCGAGTTCCGCTACTTCTTCGTGCGCAAGGTGATGCTGGTGAAGTACTCCTACGGCTTCGTGGTGCTGCCCGGCGGCTTCGGCACCATGGACGAGATCTTCGAGACGGCGACCCTGGTGCAGACCGGCAAGATCCCCTCCTTCCCGCTGGTGCTGATGGGCAGCGACTACTGGAAGGCCCTGTTCGACCTGATGCGCGGCACCATGGTGCCGGCCGGCACGATCGAGCCGAAGGACGTCGAGCGCCTGCTGCTCACCGACTCGCCCGAGGTCGCGCTCGAGGCGGTCGAGCGCTACGCGCGCGACACCGCGCGGGTCCGGCTGGTGCCGCGCCGGCGGCGGATCCTCGGCGAGCGGAAGTTCGACGGCACCCGCGCGCGCCGGGTCGTGGACGAGTGAGCGGGGCGCCGCCGTCGATCGAGCCCGCGGTCGAGGCGCTGCGCCGCCGACTGGGTGGACAGCTGATCGCGGAGCTCGAGCTGCCGCGCGCCGGCGCCCGCTGGGGCGACCTCGACCCGCCGCTGCCCGGCCCGCTGGCGGCGGCGCTCGAGCGCGGCGGCGTCGCGCGCCTCTACGAGCACCAGAGCCGCGCGCTGGCGGCGGCGCGCGCCGGCCGCAACGTGCTGCTGACCACGGCGACCGCCTCGGGCAAGTCGCTCGCCTTTCAGCTGCCGGTGCTCGAGGAGGCGCTCGCCGGCGGACCGCGGCGGGCGCTCTGGCTTTTTCCGCTCAAGGCGCTGGGCCAGGATCAGCGCGCGAAGCTCGAGGCGCTCGCCGCCGCGGCGGGCGTCGGCGACGGACGTTGCCGGATCGCGATCTACGACGGCGACACGCCGGCCGAGCGGCGAGCCGAGATCCGGCGCGACCCGCCTCGCGTGCTGGTGACCAACCCGGACATGCTCCACCTCGGGCTGCTGCCGAGCCATGGCTCGTGGGACGCCTTTCTCGCCGACCTCGGCTGGATCGTGCTCGACGAGCTGCACGCCTACCGGGGCCTGTTCGGCGCTCACGTCCACCACGTCCTGCGGCGGCTCGAGCGACAGGCGAGCGCGCGGGGCGCGCGGCCGGCCTACGTCACCGCCTCGGCGACGGCATCGGAGGCCGACCTGTTCGCGGCGGAGGTCTGCGGCGCTCCCTTCGAGTGGATCCGGGAGTCGGGCGCGCCGCGGGAGGCCCGGCGGTTCCTGCTCGTGCAGCCTTCGGCGAGCCCCTACACGGCGGCGCTCGAGACGCTCGAGACGCTGCTCGAGGCGGGGCAGAAGACGATCGTCTTCACCAAGGCGCGGCGGATCACCGAGCTGCTCTACACCTGGCTCGAGCGGCGCTCGCCCCGGCTGGCGCGGCGGGTCAAGAGCTACCGGGCGGGCTTTCTCCCCTCCGAGCGGCGCGCGATCGAGGCGGGGCTGGCCGGCGGTCGCCTCGACGGCGTGATCTCGACCTCGGCGCTCGAGCTGGGCATCGACATCGGCGGCCTCGACGCCTGCGTGCTGGTCGGCTGGCCCGGGAGCGTGATGGCGACCTGGCAGCGCTCGGGCCGGGTCGGCCGCTCGGGGCGTGAATCGCTGACGGTGCTGGTCGCCCTGCCCGACGCGCTCGACCAGTATCTGCTCGAGCATCCGCGGGAGCTGCTCGAAAGACCCTGCGAGCGGCTGGTGGTCGATCCGGCCAACGAATTCGTGGCGCGCCGACACCTCGTCTGCGCCGCTGCCGAGCGGCCGCTCTCGCCGGGGCGCGACCGCGACTACCTCGAGCGCCACGCCGTCGCCGTCGGCGACCTGCTGCGCGAGGGCGAGCTCTTGCGCGCCGACGACGGCGACGAGCTGGTGGCCCGGCGCCGGCGGCCGCAGCGCGACGTCTCGCTGCGCGGCACCGGCGCGAGCTTCGCGATCGTCGACGAGGCCGGCGGCGCGACGGTCGGCACGGTCGACGGCGCGCGGGCGCTCGCCGAGTGCCACCCGGGGGCGATCTACCTGCACGCCGGGCGGCAGTGGGGAGTGGTCGACCTCGACCTCGAGCACCGGATCGCCACCGTGCGCGCCGCCGACGTCGACTGGTTCACCTCGCCGCTCTCGGAGAAGGAGACGGAGATCCTCGAGGTCTTCGAGGCGCGCCGCGCCGGGGGGCTCGACGCCGCCTTCGGGAGGCTTCTGGTCACCGAGCGGGTGGTCGGCTTCGAGCGCAAGAGGACGCACGGGATCGAGGTCATCGACCGCCAGCCGCTCGACCTGCCGCCGCTGCGCTACGAAACGCAGGGGCTCTGGTGGCGGGCGCCGGAAGCGCTGGTCGTCGTGCTCGAGGCCGAGGGGCTGCATCCGCTCGGCGCGCTCCACGCCGTCGAGCACGCGGCGATCGGGCTCTTCCCGCTGGTCGCGCTCTGCGACCGCAACGACCTGGGCGGCATCTCGCTCTCCTTCCACCCGCAGCTGGGCGCGGCCGGCGTCTTCGTCTACGAGGGGCACGAGGGCGGGGTGGGAATCTGCAAGAAGGGGTTCCAGGAGCTGCCGGCGCTGCTCGCGAGCGTCGCGGAGCTGGTCGACCGCTGCCCCTGCGAGGACGGCTGCCCTTCGTGCATCCAGTCGCCCAAGTGCGGCAACGGCAACCGCCCGCTCGACAAGCGCGGCGCCCGCCGCTTGCTCGCCCACCTGCTCGCCGGCACGGCGAGCCAGCCCTGGCCGACGCAGCCCGCGCCCGTCGAAGACGTTCTCTCTCGGGCCGGCGGCGAGGAGCGGACTCGCGAGCCGATTCGCTCGGCGGTGAAAGCGGGCAGTGATGGGGGAGGGCAGGTGAACGCCGAGGCGCTTCGCGAGGAGCGCGGGCGATCGATCGAAGTCCCGAATCCGCCGGTGCGCAGCGACCCCGGCGAGGCGCCGGTCCCCGGTCCCTTCCATGGAGAAGCAGCTTCGAAGTCGCCTCGAGGCCGCCGAGCGAAGCGAGCCGAGAGCGCGGCCGGCCCGCCGCCGCGGGCGGCGGGCGGCGAGCGGCGGACCGTGTTGTTCGACGTCGAGACGCTGCGCTCGGCCGAGGAGGTCGGCGGCTGGCACCGGGCGCACAAGATGGGGATCGCCGTGGCGGTCGCGCTGGTGCTCGAGGAGGGGCGCTTCGCCACCTATCGCGAGCCGGAGGTCGGGGAGCTGATCGCGACGCTCAAGGGCGCCGATCTCGTGGTGGGCTACAACAGCCGGCGCTTCGACTACGCGGTGCTCTCCGGTTACTCGGGCGAGGACTATGCGCGCACGCTGCCGACGCTCGACCTGCTCGAGAGCCTCAAGGGCGTCCTCGGCTTCCGCGTCGGCCTCGGCCACCTCGCCGAGGAGACCCTCGGCCGGGGCAAGAGCGCCGATGGCCTGCAGAGCCTCGAGTGGGTCAAGCAGGGGCGCTTCGACCTGATCGAGGACTACTGCCGGCAAGACGTCGAGGTGCTGCGCGACGTCTACCTGTTCGGCCGGCGCGAGGGCTACGTCGTCGTCCGCTCGCGCGGCGCGGGACGCGTGCGGGTGCCGGTCGACTGGTGAGACGGGGGCGCGGCGCCACTTCGGTCATGGACAGGTCGCGAAGGCGCCGGCGTCGAGCACCGGCGGGAACGGGATGCCGCCCGGCGTGGCCACCGAGTAGACGCGGCCCGTGAACAGGTCGCGAACGGTGAGCACCACCTCGAGATCGGTCAGGCCGCCGGCAAAGACCCAGTACGCGGGGTAGGGCTGAAGCGGGCAGCCGTCGAGCACCTTGACCAGCAGCTCGACGTTGTCGGGG
This sequence comes from Acidobacteriota bacterium, assembly GCA_011525905.1. Lineage (GTDB taxonomy): Bacteria > Acidobacteriota > Thermoanaerobaculia > Multivoradales > JAGPDF01 > JACTMI01. The sequence continues at coordinate 243 of WYBK01000273.1, read as the reverse complement.
TGGAAGAACCAGAAGTAGCCCGCCTGGTCGGAGAGCGCGACCGCCTCGCCGACGCCGCTCGCGCCCGGGTAGCGCCAGCTCGCCTCGGCCTCGAAGCGGCCGCCCAACAGCGGCAGCGTCGGACCGAGCGAGGCCGCTTGCGCCGCCACGCGAGTCGGCTCGACGGCCGCCGCGTCGCAGACGTGGAAGGAGCCGGAGTCGAAGGTCGGCAAGAACGGCTCCGCGAGGCCTGTCTCGATCCGC
>WYBK01000272.1 GCA_011525905.1 Acidobacteriota bacterium | reverse complement strand
GGCTAGAGTGCGCTGCAACTTCCGTTCCGAGCCGTCGCGTGCCCCGACCCCCTTCGCCCGCCGCCCACCTCGAGGCGATTCCCCCCTCGGTCTACTCCTCGCTCGCCGAGCGGCTGGCGCGGCACGCCGGGGAGACCTATCCGCTGCACGTCGGCGACACCTGGATGGAGCCTCCCGAAGGGTGCCGGATGGAGGACTTCGAGACCGCGCGCCACCCCGGCCTCCACCGCTACGCGCCGGTGCACGGCCTGCCCGCCCTGCTCGACGCCATCGTCGAGCGCGAGCGCGCCAACACCGGGCTTGCCATAGAGCGCGCCGACGTGCTGGTCACCGCCGGCGCCACCGGCGGGCTCGGCGCCGTCGCCGGAGCGCTGCTCGATCCGGGCGACGAGGTGCTGATCCTCGCCCCCTATTGGCCGCTGATCGAGGGAATCGTCCGCTCTTTCCACGGCCGCCCGGTGGCCGTGCCGGTGCTGGCGGGGGAGTGCGCGAGCGCCGAGGAGGCGGTCGCCGCGGTCGAGGCACGCGCCAGCGAGCGGACGGTGGCGCTCTACCTGTCGACCCCGAACAACCCGAGCGGCCGCCTGCTGCCGCGCGCCTGGCTCGAGGCGCTGGTCGAGTGGGCGCGCCGGCGCGACCTCTGGATCTGGAGCGACGAGGTCTACGAGGAGATGGTCTTCGCGGGCGAGCACGCGCGCGCCCTGCCGCTCGCCCCCGAGCGCACCTTCCTCGCGCAGACCTTCTCGAAGAGCTACGGCATGGCCGGCAACCGCTGCGGCTACGTGGTCGGCCCGCGCGCGCTCATGATCGCGCTGCGCAAGGTGGCGACCCACACCTTCTACGCCACGCCGACCGCCGCCCAGCTGGCGGCCGCGCGCGCCCTCGCCGGCCCCGGGCCGGCCTGGGCGCGGGCGGCGCGCGAGCAGTACGCGGCGACGGCGCGGCGCGCCGCGGCGCGGCTCGGCGTGCCGCCGCCCGCGGGCTCGACCTTCCTCTTCCTCGACGTCGCCGACCGGCTGGACGGCCACGGCCTCGGCGGCCTGCTCGAGGAGTGCGCCGACCGGGGGCTGCTGGTCGCCCCCGGACCGAGCTTCGGTCCCTACCCGCACCACGTGCGCCTCTGCTACACCTCGGTCGAGCCGGAGCGGGCGCTGCGCGGCGTCGAGGTGCTGGCCGAGCGACTCGGCCGCTGACGCGGGATCAGCCGCAGGGCCGCTCGATCGGGCGACGGCGGCGCAGTGCCTCGAGCAGCGCGCCCGGCTGGCCGTAGAAGAAGCCCTGCGCGAGGCGCGCGCCGAGGTCGATGCAGGCGAGCGCCTCGCCGCCGGTCTCGACGCCCTCGGCGATCACCTCCATGCCGAGCTCGCGCGCGGCGGCGACCAGCGCGCCGATCAGGCGGCGCTTGGCCGGCGGCGCCGCGTCGATGCGGCGGACCAGCCCGGCGTCGAGCTTCAGGAAGTCGGCGGGCGCCTCGGCCATCTCCTCGATGCGCGCCAGGCCGGCGCCGAAGTCGTCGTAGGCGAAGCCGATGCCCGCCGCGCGCAGCCGGCCGGCGAGCTCCTTCAGCCGGTCGATCGGAGCGGCGAAGTGCTCGCTGATCTCGAGCACCAGCGTGAGCCGCGGCGTCTCCGCGGCCAGCCGCGCGAGCTCCTCGATGAAGGGCTCGGCGGCGAGCTCGTCCGGGTGGGCGTTCAAGAAGAGGGGCAGCTCGAGGTGGGCGCCGCGCGCCGCGGCGAGCGCGCGCCTGCGGAAGGCGGCGGCCAGTTCGAGCTCGGCGTTGACCTGCTTGGCGATCGCGAAGAGCCGCGCCGGCTCGCGCGGCAGGCCGGGCTGCGCGCCGCGGCCGAGCGCCTCGACCGCGACCACCACGCCGTCCTCGAAGCGGACGATCGGCTGGAAGGCGGAGATCACCGCCTCGCTCTCGAGCAGCCGTGCCAGGCCGTCGGCGCTCGAAAGCAGGTCGGTGAAGTCGAGCGAGACGCGCGTGGTGGCCGGCGAGGCGATCTGGATCGCCTCGATCTCGCTGGCGCGGCGGACGCGGAACTCCTGCGAGGCGAAGTGCAGGATGTCGCCGTCGGCGAGCCGGACCGGATCGCGCACCGGCTTGCGATTGACGAAGGTGCCGTTGGTGCTCCCCAGATCGCGCAGCGAGAGCGCGCCCCCCTCGAGGTCGAGCTGCGCGTGGGCGCTCGAGACTTCGGGCCCTTTCAATGAGAGCTCGAGACCGGGGGCTCGGCCGACGCGGAAGGGGAGGGGGTCGATGGGGATGCGGGTCAGCCGGCGGGACTCGAGGTCGACGTACTCGAGCAGCCAGAGGTCGTCGGGAACCCGTGTCCCGCGAGGGCGCTTCGCGCTGGGCGGCACCTGCAGAATCTACAACGGCTCGGCCTCGGCACGACGCCGGGTCTTCGAGCGCCGTTCAGGGCGCCTCGCCGAGCGGCAGGCGCAGCAAGATCGCCGGCTCGAGCTCGCCGTCGGCGGGGGGCGCGCCGTCCTGGCCGAAGCGGGGCCAATGCGAGTTGGCGACGTAGACCAGGTCGCCGCCGACCAGCACGCCGAGCGTCGGCTCGTCGTAGAGCCGATGGGCGCGCTCGAGCACTTCGGCGCTGACGATCGACCGGCCGTCGCGAGCCAGGTCGAAGCGGGTGACGCGCGCCGGGACGACGCCGTTCTGGATCGCGATCAGCGAGGCGCCGCGCAGCCGCAGCCCGTCGATGCCGAGCGTCGTGGCGTTCGCGGGGGCCGGGAGCCATTCGAGCCGGCCGGTCGCCGGGTCGACTCGCGCGAGGCCGTTCGACCAGTCGGCGACGTAGAGCTGGCGGCCGTCGGACGAGAGCGCCAGGCCGCCCGGCGAGACGAGGCCGGCGCCCTCGGTGAGGGTCTCGACGCCGGCCCCCGGCCGCACGCGCGCGATCGACGCGCTCCCCGGGTCGCTCACGTAGATCGTTCCGTCGCGCGCGATCTCCAGATCGTTCCAGAGCCGCTTGCCGGGCGGCGCGTCGATTCGCTCGAGCAGTCGCCCTCCTTCGAGGTCGAAGGCGTAGAGGGCGCTCCGGTCGAGGGCGTCGGCGGCCAGCCCGCGCGCGTGCGGCAGGCCGGCCGAGACCACCCAGAGTCGGCGCCGGTCCGCGTCGACCGCGAGCCCGAGCGGTGCGGCCAGGCCGGCGGCGCCGGCCGCGACGAAGTCGACGACCCGGCCCCGCTCGTCGCGGCGCAGGATCCGTCGCCGGTCGACGCTCGACAGATACCAGGCGCGCCGCTTCGGGTCGTAGGCGACCCCCTCGATCAGCATCCCCCCTGCGCTCAGCCGGAACGCCTCGCTCGACCGCTCGCGCGGCTCGCGCAGCGCGTCGAGCCGCGCGAGCAGGGCGTCGAAGGCCGGGTCGCCGGCCAACGCGCCCCACTCCGGGTCGGGACGGAGGTCGCGGTAGAAGCCCATCCCGATCATCCGCTCGAGTGCGGCGAGCGCGCCCGCGCGGTCGCCGGCGAGCAGGCGGGCCGATCCGAGCCGGTAGAGCAGACGCGAGGGATCGTGGAGGAGCGCCGCGGTGCGCTCGACCCGGTCGCGGTAGCGCGCCCAGTCGCGGGCCTCGTGCGCGGCGAGCGCCTCGGCGAAGAGGGACTCGACGCTCTCGGGCTCGCTCTCGCCGGCGGCGAGCCGGGCCGCCGCGGGGACGGTGAGCAGGAGCAGCGCGAGGGCGAGCCGGCCGAGCGGAGGGAGCGGGCGCCCCGGGAGCGAGATGGGCATCGAGCGGATACGGGGCCGGGAGGGCGAGGTTGCGATCAACGGAGCGGCCGCCGGTGAGCGGCGACGGGGATCGCCTGGCGCACGCGCGCGACGCGCTTCAGATCGATCTCGGCGAGGGCGAAGCCCGGTCCGTCGGGGACCTGGGCGAGGACTTGTCCCCAGGGGTCGACGATCATCGACTGGCCGTGGCTCTCGCGCAGGCCGCCGTCGTCGTGCCGGCCGTGCTGCGCCGGCGCGAGGAGGTAGGCCTGGCACTCGATCGCCCGGGCGCGCAGCAGGACCTCCCAATGGGCCTTGCCGGTCGCCGCCGTGAACGCCGACGGGACCGCGAGCAGCTCGGCGCCGCGCTCGACCAGCGAGCGGTAGAGCTCGCCGAAGCGCAGGTCGTAGCAGATCGACAGGCCGATTGCCGCGAGCGGCGTGCGGGCCACCACGACTTCGCTGCCGGCCGCCACGGTGTCGGACTCGCGGAAGGCGATGCCGCCCGGCACGTCGACGTCGAACAGGTGGAGCTTGCGATAGGCGGCGGCCACCCGGCCCGCGGGGTCGAAGAGGACGCTGGTGTTGAAGCAGTGCTCCGGGTCGCCGCTCGCCTCGTTGAACGAACCGAGCAGGAGATGAATGCCGAGCTCCTGAGCGAGCGCCGCGAAACGGCCGCAGGTCGGCCCGTCGAGCGGCTCGGCGCGGCGCACCTTCTCGCCGTGCGGCCCGAGGAAGTTGGTGTTCTCGGGCGTGGCCACCAGCGCGGCGCCGCGCGCGGCCGCGGCGCGCACCAGCCGCTCGGCCGAGTCGAGGTTGCGCTCGGAGTCGGACGTCGAGCTCAGCTGGACGACGGCGGCGAGGAAGCTCACCGGCGGAGTCTATGGTGGAGCCGATGCCGAGCTGCAGGAGAGGGGGAATGGCGCGGGGGAATCGACGAAGGAGACCGCCGCTCCGGACCGCTAGCCGTCCGCGCGAGGAGCGCCTCCTCCCTTGGCAGCGGCGCCGGCAGCGAGCGCCTTAGAGGTGGGAGGGGGCGTGTCGGAAGCGGGACCCGGAGCGGGGTCCCTTCATCGCGGGAGCAACCTTAGCGGCCTCCGATCCGGTTCGCCAGTCCCCAGGAGGTGACGATTCGATTCCAGGCCCTTTCGAGAATCTCCGCAAATCGGGAGAAACAGGCTGATAGACCCACCCGAGTCGTCTCTCGTCGAATCCTCTGTGGCGTTTGGTCCACTGGCGAGGCTCTCTCGCTGCTCTGCTGGACGATAGATCCCACCCGGTGATAGACCTCGGTGGCGCTCGGACGATCAGCCCTCCAGCCGACGAACCAGGTTTCGGAGCTTCTCGCCGACCTCCGAGGCGACCGCGCGCAGCGTCTCGTCGTCGAACATGCGCATCGCCCCTTCGGGGTTCATCGCGCGCACGACGGTGCGTCCGCGTTCCGTCGCGATCGCCACGTTGCAGGGCAACAGCACGGCGACCTCGGGCACCGCGGCGAGGGCGCGATGCGCGGAGGGCGGGTGGCAGGCGCCGAGGATCAGGTTCGCTTCGACTTCGACACCGAGCTTCTCGCGCAGCTTGGCCTGGATGTCGATCTCGGTGAGCACGCCGAAGCCGGCAGCGGCGAGCTCCTCGCGGCAGCGCGCCACGGCCTGCTCGAACGGCAGGGAGGTCTGGGCTTCGAAGGCGATTCCGGTGTCACGCATCGTCGGTCTCTCTCCCGTCGATCGGTCTCGGTTCCTCCCGCTCGGGGCGGGACTCGGCTGGTGAGCAGGCCCGGCGCCCGGCCGGGTCGGGGACGCTTCAGGTGGGCACGCCCAGGCGGGGCAGCAGCCAGCGCTGCAGCAGCACCCAGGCGACCAGGAAACCGGCCCACAAGAGGAGGTCGCTCATCGGCGGCGATTCGCGCGCTGGCCTCGGCGGACGACCGCGCGCTCCTCCTCGGCGCGCCGTTCGATCGCCGAGCAGACCGTGCGGCAGATCTCGAACGCCGCCGGGTCGACCACCCGGTAGAAGACGCTGGTCCCCTCGCGCCGCGCGGCAACCACGCCGGCGCGGCGCAGGAGGGCGAGGTGCTTCGAGACGTTCGCCTGGCTGCCGCCGACCCGGGCGAGCACGTCGCCCACGCAGAGCTCGCGCTCCTCGAGCGAATGGAGGATCTTGAGCCGCATCGGGTCCGAGAGCGCCTTGAGGCGATCGGCGATGCGCGAAAAGAGCTCGTCGGCCGCGGCTGTGGTCAAAGCAACTCCTCCACCTCCCAGGCGACCATCTTCAACCGCTCGTTGCAGTCGGCGCAGAACGTGCGAATCCGGCCGGCGAGGTCCGCCAGCGCCTCGTCGGCCAGGATCGAGAAGATCACCGCCGAGGTGCGCGGGAAGGCGCGCGAACCCAGCCGCGGACCGGTGCTGCCGCGGCCTGAAGCGCGCGAGAGCTCGGTGAAGCCCGCGATCCCGGCCTCCTCGAGGAGGACCTCGAGCTCCTCCTTGCGCGCTTCGTCGACGACCAGCATGACCATCTTCACGATGTCACCCCTGGAGCCCCGCCTTGCGCAGGATGGTCATCATCGGGCACCAGCCGGAGAAGGCCGATTGGAAGAGGTTCAGCCCCACGAAGGCGGTGAAGTAGAACCAGTAGGGATGAACGAAGACGCCGAGCGCGACCGACAGCATCACGAAGAACCCGGCGATGGCACGGAGAGCGGCTTCGACGGTCATGCGACACCTCTCTGTTCGTTGTCGTCGTGACGGACGACGGCGGCGACGCCGACCGTCGACACGTACATGTAGTAGAGCAGCGGGATGACGACCAGCGTCAGCGCCGTCGATACGACGACGCCCGAGATGAGCGCCACCGCCAGCCCCTGGAAGATCGGGTCGAGCAGGATGACGACGCCGCCCACCACCAGCGCCGCGGCGGTGAGCGCGATCGGCCGGAAGCGGACGGCGGCCGCCTTGGTCACGGCGGCGGCGAGCGGCTCGCCCGCCTCGAGCTCGAGGTTGACGAAGTCGACCAGCAGGATCGAGTTGCGCACGATGATGCCGGCCAGCGCGATGAAGCCGATCATCGAGGTGGCGGTGAAGAAGACGCCGCCGAAGGCGTGCGCCGGCACGATGCCGATCAGCGTCAGCGGAATCGGCGCCATGATGATCATCGGCGTCACGAACGAGCGGAACCAGCCGACCACCAGCAGGTAGATGAGCACCAGCACGGCGCCGAAGGCGATCCCCATGTCGAGGAAGACGTCGTGGGTGACCTGCCACTCGCCGTCCCAGACCAGGGCCGAGCGGGTGCCGTCCGCGGGGCGCCCGGAGAAGAGGATCTCGAGCGGCCGGCCGGCCGAATCGCGGATCGCCTCGATCCGCTCGCCCATGTCGAGCAGGGCGTAGACCGGCGACTCCGCCGCCCCGGCGACGTCGCCCAGAACGTAGGTCACCGGGCGCAGGTTCTTGTGGTAGACGAACGGCGCGCGCTCGGTCTCGACCGGCTTCACCAGCTCGGAGAGCGGCACCAGCCGACCGCCCTGACCTCCGATACCGCCGTGGACGTCGACTGCGAGGAGCTCCTCGAGCCCCGATCGCTGCGCGCGCTCGAGCCGGAGCGTGATCGGCACCGGCTCGCGCGCGCGCGGGTCGGAGAGATGGGCGGCGTCGGCGCCGGCGAGCGCCACGCGCAGGGTGCGGGCGACCACCTCTGGCGACACTCCGGCCCGCGCCGCCTTCTCGCGGTCGACCTCCAGCTCGAGCTTGGGGCCCGGCCCCTCGACGTACCAATCGACGTCCACCACGCCGGGCGTCGACTCGAAGACGCCCTTGACCTGCTCGGCGAGGGCGAGCCGCTCCGACGGCGTCGGCGCGTAGATCTCGGCGACCAGCGTAGAGAGCACGGGCGGGCCCGGCGGCACCTCGGTCACCTTGACGTTGGCGCCGTGGCGCTCGGCGATCGGCTCGAGCAGCGGGCGCAGCTCCTTGGCGAACGGGTGGCTCGCCCGGTCGCGGTGATGCTTCGGCAGCAGGTTGACCTGGAGGTCGGCGACCAGCGGCCCGGAGCGCAGGAAGTAGTGCCGGACCAGGCCGTTGAAGTTGAACGGCGCCGAGGTGCCGACGTAGGTCTGGACGTCGGTGACCTCGGGCAGCGCGCGGACCGCCAGGGCGAGCTCGCGCGCGACCGCGGCCGTGCGCTCGAGCGTGGTGCCCTCGGGCATGTCGACCACCACCTGCAGCTCGCTCTTGTTGTCGTGCGGCAGCATCTTGACCACCGCCAGGCGCAGCGGGAAGAGGATCACCGAGAGCAAGAGCAGCGCGGCGACGCCGGCGAGCAGCGCCCAGCGCTTGAGGCGGGAGGCGAGCAGCGGCGCGAAGATCCTCTGGTAGAGGCGGTCGAGGCGCCCCTCCTGGGCGGTCTCCGACTCCGGCTTGGCGTGATCTCCCGTGGCCATCTCTTCGGCGTGCTTCTTGAACAGGCGGTAGGTGAGCCAGGGCGAGACCACGAACGCCACCAGCAGCGAGAAGAGCATCGCCGCCGAGGCGTTGATCGGGATCGGCCGCATGTAGGGGCCCATCAGCCCCGAGACGAAGGCGAGCGGCAGCAGCGCGCCGATCACCGTGAAGGTGGCGAGGATGGTCGGGTTGCCGACCTCGTCGGTGGCGTAGACCGTGGCGTGGCGCGGGCTAGTCCAGCCGAGCTGGAAGTGGCGGTGGATGTTCTCGACCACCACGATGGCGTCGTCGACCAGGATGCCGATCGCGAAGATCAGCGCGAAGAGGGTCACCCGGTTGAGCGTGTAGCCGAAGAGGTAGGAGGACGCCAGCGTCAGCGCGAGGGTGACCGGCACGGCGACCAGCACCACCACCGCTTCGCGCCGGCCGAGCGCGAAGGCCATCAGCAGCACGACCGAGAGGGTCGCCAGGCCGAGGTGCTTCATCAGCTCGGAGGACTTCTCGTCGGCGGTGAAACCGTAGTCGCGGGTCTTGGTGATCTCGACGTTGCCGGGCAGCACCGGCCCGCGCAGCCGGGCGACCAGCGCGTCGAGCTCGGCGACGAGCTGGACGGCGTTGGTCCCGGGCTTCTTGGCGATGGCGAGCGTCACCGCCGGGGTGTCGAGCCCAGCGGGAAGCCCCTTCTCGGCGCCGGCCGCGCCCGAGGTCATCCAGACGTACTGCGCCGGCTCGTCGGGTCCGTCGGTGACCGTCGCCACGTCGCGCAAGTAGACGGGCCTGCCGCCGGCGGCGGCGCCGGCACCCGGATAGACCCCGACGACGGCGGACGCGACCTCGTCGGCCGAGCGGAAGAGCGCGCCGACCTCGACTTCGGTCTCGACGTCGCCCGCGGCGAAGCTGCCGGCCGGCAGCTTCCAGTCGAGCCCGGCGAGGGCCTGATAGACCTGCAGGATCGAGACCTGGTGGGCGGCCAGCCGCTCGCGGTCGAAGCGGACGGTGACTGCGCGGCGGACGCCGCCCAGCACGTGGACCTGCGCGACTCGCGGATGGCGCACCAGCTCGGCGCGCAGCTCCTGGGCCACTCGGCGGATCTGGAGCGGACTCGCGGTCGTCGACCAGAGCGTGTAGG
>WYBK01000271.1 GCA_011525905.1 Acidobacteriota bacterium | reverse complement strand
TCGCCGGCGAGCGCGACCTGACGCGCGCCAACCTCGAGCGCACCGAGGTCAACCGGCTGCTCGGGTCGATCCTCGACCAGAGGAAGCGCGAGCTCAAGGTCAACTACGACCGGCCGCTGCTCGAGCAATTCGGCCTGCTCGAAGGCAGCGCCTCGTAGCGGCAGGCCGCGGGCGCGCAGCTCGTAGAGCCGGGGACACGAAGCCGAGCTTCGTCTCCCCGAGCAAACGCCCCGGCTCTCCTCTCAGACCCGCGACAACCGCCGCAGGGCCTGGCGCAGCAGCTCGTGGAAGGCGGCGTCGGGGGCGGCCTTGCGCGTCTCGCCGACCGCCTTCTCGGCGGCCGCCGGCTTGTAACCCAGGTTGACCAGCGCGGCGACCAGCTCGTCGTCGCTCGCCCCGGCGGCCGGCGCCGGCGGCCGGCCGGCGACCAGCGCCGCGACCCGGTCGCGCAGCTCGACGACCATCCGCTCGGCCGTCTTCTTGCCGACCCCCGGGATGCGCGTCAGCCGCGCCACGTCGCCGGCGGCGAGCGCCTGCGCGAGGTCGTCGGGGGGCATGCCCGAGAGCACCACCTGCGCGAGCCGGGGCCCGATGCCGGAGACGCCGATCAGCAACTCGAAGATCTCCCGCTCCCGCTCGCTGGCGAAGCCGAACAGGGCGATCTGGTCCTCGCGCACGTGGGTGTGGACGAAGAGCCGCACGCGCCCCGCCGCCCCGGCGCGCTCGAGCTCGTAGAAGGTGGTCAGCGAGATCGCCACCCGGTAGCCGACGCCGCCGACGTCGACGACGACGCGCTCGGGCGCGACGGCGACGAGGGTGCCGGTCAGCTGGCCGATCATGGCGCGGGATCCTACCGCTCGGCCGCGCCGGCACCCGCGCCGAGCGCCCGCGCGAGGTCGGCGACGAGGTCGTCCGGGTGCTCGAGGCCGATCGAGAGGCGCAAGAGATCGTCGGGCGTGGTCGAAGCGGGCCCCTCGACCGAGGCGCGGTGCTCGACCAGGCTCTCGACACCGCCGAGGCTGGTGGCGTTGGCGAAGAGCTCGAGGCGGGAGGCGACGGCGAGCGCGCTCGCCCGGCCCCCGGCCACGCGCAGCGCGAGCATGCCGCCGAAGCCGCCGGCCATCTGGCGGGCGGCGATCTCGTGGCCCGGGTGGTCCGGGAGCCCCGGATAGAGGACCTCCGCGAGCCCCGGGTGGCCCGCGAGCGCCCGCGCGACCGCCAGGGCGTTGGTCGAGTGGCGTTCCATCCGGCAGGCGAGGGTGCGCAGCCCGCGCAGCACGAGCCAGCTCGAGAAGGGGGAAGCGATGGCGCCGGTGCGGTGCCGGAGCGCTTCGGCGCGCCGGGCGAGGGCGTCGTCGCGCCGGAAGACCAATGCGCCGCCCAGCACGTCGCCATGGCCGCCGAGGTACTTGGTGGTCGAGTGCAGGACGACGTCGGCGCCGAGCTCGAGCGGCCGCTGCAGCGCCGGCGTCGCGAAGGTGCCGTCGACCGCGAGCAGCGCCCCGGCCTCGCGCGCCAGCGCCGCGGCGGCGGCCAGATCGACGATCTCGAGGCGCGGGTTGGTCGGCGTCTCGACCCAGAGCAGGGCGGTGGCGTCGGTCAGCGCCGCGCGCGCCGCGGCCGGGTCGGTGAGGTCGGCGAAGCTCGCCGCGAGCCCCCAGCGCCCGAAGCACTCGGTGGCGAGGGTGCGCACGCCATGGTAGACGTCGCGGTGGAACAGGACGTGCGCCCCCTCGGGCAGCGCCTCGGCGAGCGCCGCGGCGGCCGCCATGCCGGAGGCGAACGCGAGCGCGCGCTCCCCCCCTTCGAGCGCCGCGAGCGCGCGCTCGAGCCGGTCCTGGGTCGGATTGCCCTCGCGCGCGTAGAGGCGGCCGAAGAGCGGCGCGCCGTCGGGGGCGTGCAGGTAAGTGGTCGACAGGTGGATCGACGGCGCCACGGCCCCGGTCCCCGAGTCGGGCCCGCCGTCGGCATGGATCGCCCGCGTCTCGAAGCGCATGCCGGGAGCTTACCCGCAGCCCGGCGCGCTCGGCGCGGAGGTCTCAGCGCTTGGCGTCGGTCAGACCGTGGCGCCGCAGCAGGGAGTAGAGCTGGCCGCGCGAGACGGCGAGCAGCTTGGCCGCCCGGGACTTGTTTCCGCGCGCGCGGTCGAGGGCCTGCTCGAGCAGCCGGCGCTCGACCGCCTCGAGCGCGATCCCCTCGACCGGCAGCGCGCGCGGCTCGTCGACGGCGAGCGCGACCCGCTCGGCCTCCGGCCGGGCGACGGTCATCGGCAGGTGCTCGCGCGTGACCAGCCCCCCCTGGCAGAGGATCACCGCGCGCTCGATGGCGTTGCGCAGCTCGCGCACGTTGCCCGGCCAGGCGTGGGCGAGCAGCTGCTCGCGCGCGTCCTCCGACAGGCCGGCCGCGGGGCGCCCCACCGTCCGGCCGATCTCCTCGAGGAAAGCCTCGGCGAGGACCGGGATGTCCTCCGGCCGCTCGCGCAGCGGCGGCAGGTGGATCTCGAAGACCGAGAGCCGGTAGTAGAGATCCTCGCGGAAGGCGCCGCGCGCGACCTCGGCGCGCGGGTCCCGGTTGGTCGCCGCCACGATCCGGACGTCGGCTCTCAGGGTGCGCGAGCCGCCCAGCCGCTGGAACTCCCGCTCCTGCAGGACGCGCAGGAACTTCGCCTGCACCGCGGGGGACATCTCGCCGACCTCGTCGAGGAAGAGCACGCCCCCGGCGGCCTGCTCGATCTTGCCCGGCCGCGCCTCGTGTGCGCCGGTGAAGGCGCCCCGCTCGTGGCCGAACAGCTCGGACTCCAGGAGGTGCTCCGGCAGGGCCGCGCAGTTCAGCGCGACGAACGG
>WYBK01000270.1 GCA_011525905.1 Acidobacteriota bacterium | reverse complement strand
CGGCCGGTCTGGCCGGGCTCTGCGAGCTGCTCGCCTCCGGCGAGAGCCTGGCGGGGGAGCGCGTCGCGGTGCTGTTCACCGGCGTGCGGCGAATCTGACCGAGGCCGTTTGCCCTCGACGCGCGATAGCATTCCCGGCGCTCGCGCCATGCCGACGCTCCGGATCCATCGCTGGCTCGCCCTCGTCGCCGCGCCGGCCCTCGCGCTCCTCGCCGACGTCGCCGTGGGCGCTCCGAGCGGAGCCTCGGCGGGGCCGGCCAACGTCCTCCTTCTGACCGTCGACACCCTGCGCGCCGACCGGCTGTCGGGCTACGGCTACTCCCGGCGGACCAGCCCGCACATCGACCGGCTGATGGCGGCGGGCGTCCGCTTCGACCAGGCGCGTACCGTCGAGCCGCTCACCGGCCCCGCGATGACCTCGATGCTCACCGGGCTCCACCCCCACGAGCACGGCGCCACCCGCAACGGGCTGCCGATGCGGCCGGGGCTCCCCTCGCTGGCGCGCACGCTCGACGCGCACGGCTGGGCGACCGCCGCTTTCGTCGGCACCTGGCCGCTGCGCCATCGACTCTCCGGATTGGGCGAGCACTTCCAGACCTACGAGGAGGTGCTGACGCGCCGGCGCTGGTTCGGCCTCGTGCGCCAGGAGGCGAACGCCGACGACGTCAACGAGCGCGCGCTCGCCTGGCTCGAGGCGAACGCCGGACGCCGGCGCCCCTTCTTCCTCTGGGCCCACTACGTCGAGCCGCACGCTCCCTACGTCTTTCACGGCGAGCAGGCCGCGCGGCTCGGCCTCGGCAAAGGCGCGAGCGCCGACAAGTCGGATCGCTACGACACGGAGATCGCCTTCGTCGACGCCGCGATCGGCGAGCTCCTCGCCTGGCTCGAGGCGCGGCCGGCGCTCGCGCGCTCGACGATGGTGGTCCTCACCTCCGACCATGGCGAGAGCCTGGGAGAGCATGGCGATTGGGGGCACGGGCGCACCCTCTACGAGCCGGCGCTGCGCATCCCGCTCGGCGTGACCTGGCCGGACCGGCTCGCGCCACGGACCGTGGCGGCGCCGGCCAGCCTGCGCGACGTCGCGGCGACCGTGCTCGGCCTGCTCGGCCTGCCGCCGCTGCCGGCCGGCCGCGGCTACGACTGGAGCGGGGTGCTCGAGGGCCGGCGCCCCGAGCCGGCCGGTCGGGAGACCCGACACCAGGCGCACCGCGGCGCCTTTCTCGGCCGGGGCGATGCGCGGGAGGCCAGGCGCAACGGCCTGCTCGCGGTCGCCCGTCTGCGCGGCGGGATCAAGGAGATGCTCCTGCTGCCGTCCTCCCGGCGGCGAGTCTTCGATCTGCGCTCCGACCCCGCCGAGCAAGGACGCGCGGCCGAGCCGGCCGACGCCGCCACCGCCGAGCTGGCCGAGTGGCTCGCCGCGGTCGAGCTCGGCCTGGCCGCCGCGGCCGACGGGCCCGGCGCCCAGGTCGACGCCGAATCGGCCGAGCAGCTGCGCGCGCTCGGCTACCTCGACTGACGATCCGCTCCTGCCCGGGAGGGTGGCGACGCTCCGGCGCGTCCGCCCTAGGCTGGTTCGCGGCTGCAGTGAATCGACGGGCGCGAGTCCCGCCCCCGCGGATCGGAGTTGCCATGTCCAAGTACGAGATCGCCTGGCTTCCCGGAGACGGGATCGGCATCGAAGTCCTCGAAGCGACGCGCATCGTTCTCGACGCCCTCGGCCTCGACGCCGAGTATCCGCACGGCGACATCGGCTGGGAGTTCTGGTGCCGCGAAGGGGACGCCTTGCCCGCGCGCACCGTCGAGCTGCTCGGCAAGGTCGACGCGGCGATGTTCGGCGCCATCACCTCGAAACCGGCGAGGCTCGCCGAGGCGGAGCTCGACCCGCGGCTGCGGGGCACGGGCCTGAAGTACCGCTCGCCGATCGTGCGCATGCGCCAGCTGTTCGACCTCTACGTCTGCCAGCGGCCGTGCAAGGCCTACCCGGGCAACCCGCTCAATCATCGCGAGGGGATCGACCTGGTGGTCTTCCGGGAGAACACCGAGGACCTCTACGCCGGCGTCGAGTTCTCGCCGGTGCCCGAAGGGCTCTCGGCGTTGCTCGCGCAGCTGTCGCCCGCCTTCGGTCCCTTCGCCGGCCTGGCGGCCGACGACTTCGCGATCTCGACGAAGATCAACACCCGCCGGGGCTCGGAGCGCATCGTCCGCGCGGCCTTCGAGTTCGCGCGTGCCCAGGGCCGCAAGAAGGTGACCATCGTCCACAAGGCGAACGTGGTGCGCGCGGCCGACGGCCTCTTCCTGGAGGAGGCCAAGCGGGTGGCGAGCGACTACCCCGAGATCCAGACCGACGACGCCAACATCGACGCGATCTGCATGTGGCTGCTCAAGAACCCGTTCGCCTACGACGTGCTGGTCGCGCCCAATCTCTACGGCGACATCATCTCCGACCTCTGCGCGCAGATGGTGGGCGGCCTCGGCTTCGGCTGCTCCGGCAACATCGGCGAGAAGCTGGCGGTCTTCGAGCCGACCCACGGCTCGGCGCCGAAGTACGCCGGTCAGTACAAGGTCAACCCGATCGCCACCATCCTGGCCGCCAAGATGATGCTCGACTGGCTCGGCGAGCGCGAGCTCGGCGCCCGGCTCGAGCAGGCAGTGGCGGAGGTGATCGCCGAGGGCAGAGTGCGCACTTACGACATGGGCGGCGCGGCGACGACCCTCGATCTCGCCCGGGCGGTGGCGGCGAAACTGCCGGCCGCCGTGCCGGCGGGCGCGTCGCTCTGAGGCCCGCGATGGACGCTCGCCCGCGCCTGCTCCTCCACGAGGTCGGCCTGCGCGACGGCCTGCAGATGGAGTCGGCCGTCGTCCCGACCGAGCGCAAGATCGCCTGGGCCGAGGCGCTGCTCGGCTCCGGCGTCGACCTAGTGCAGCTCGGATCGTTCGTCCACCCGGGCAAGGTGCCCCAGATGGCCGACAGCGACCGGCTGTTCGAGCACTTCTCGGCCCCGGGCCGGAAGCCCGCGGGCGTCATTCTGTCCGGACTCGTGCTCAACGAGAAGGGGCTCGAGCGGGGCCTCGCCTGCGGCGTCGAGATGTTCTGCATGGGCGTCTCGGCGAGCGAGACCCACAGCCGCAAGAACACCGGCATGGCGATCGAGGAGGCCAACCGCCGGATCGTCGGGATGGCCAGGAGCGCCCTCGCCGCCGGCCGGCGCGTGCAGGTATCGGTCCAGTCCGCCTTCGGCTGCGGCTACGAGGGAACGGTGCCGGCCGAGCGCGTGGTCGCCATCGTCGGCTCCTTCCTGGAGGCGGGCCTCACCCAGCTGAGCCTCGCCGACACCGCCGGCCACGCCACGCCCGACGCGGTCGAAGGCCTCTACTCGCGCCTGCTCGCGCTCGACCCGCGCGTCGAGTGGACCTGCCACTTCCACAACACCTACGGGCTGGCGCTCGCCAACTGCTACGCCGCCCGCCGGGTCGGCGTCACCACCTTCGAGGCGTCGGTCGCCGGGCTCGGCGGCTGCCCCTTCACCCGCGTCGCCGGCGGCAACGCCTGCACCGAGGACCTGGTGCACGCCTTCCAGCGCGACGGCCTGCGCCCCGACGTCCGACTCGACGCGCTGCTCGGCGTCGCGCGCGAGGTCGCCTCTTTCCTGGGACGCGACCTCGACGGCTCGGTCTACCGCAGTGGGCCGGTGCCGGAGCCGGCGCACGCCGGCGCGGCGGGGAGCTAGGGCCGTGGGCGCGCTGTCGGGCATCCGCGTCCTCGACCTGACCAACGTCCTGTCGGGCCCGTTCTGCACGCTGCATCTGGCGCTACTCGGCGCCGAGGTGGTGAAGATCGAGAACCCGAAGGCCGGCGACCTCGCGCGCGTGCTGGGCAACATGCCGAAGCTCAACAAGATGTTGATGGGCACGAGCTTCCTCGCGCAGAACGCCAACAAGAAGTCGGTGACGCTCAATCTCAAGGCGCCCGAGGGCAAGGAGATCTTCCGGCGGCTGGTCGTCGGAGCCGACGTGGTGGTCGAGAACTTCCGACCCGACGTCATGCCGCGGCTCGGCCTCGGCTATCCCGAGCTCGCCGCGGTCAATCCGCGCCTCGTCTACTGCGGCATCTCGGGCTTCGGCGCGAGCGGTCCGGACGCCGACAAGCCCGCTTACGACCAGATCATCCAGGGGCTCTCCGGCGTCATGGACGTCAACGGCGACGAGCGGCTCCACCCGTTGCGCTGCGGCTTTCCGGTTTGCGACACCGTCGGGGGCTTGAACGCGGCCTTCGCGATCCTCGCCGCGCTCTACCACCGGGAGCGCACCGGCGAGGGGCAGCGCATCGACGTCGCGCTGCTCGATTCGATCTTGCCGCTGATGGGCTGGGTGGCGGCCAACCTGCTGATCGGCGGACAGCCGCCGGTGCCGATGGGCAACGACAACTTCACCGCCGCGCCCTCCGGCAGCTTCCGCACCCGGGACGGCCACGTCAACATCGCGGCCAACAAGCAGGAGCAGTGGGAGGCGCTGACCGAGGTTTGCGGCCTCGAGCCGCTCAAGAGCGACCCGCGCTTCGCCGAGCGCGACGAGCGCAAGAAGAACCGCCGGGAGCTGACCGAGCTGCTCGAGGAGAAGCTCGCCGAGCGGCCGACCGCCGAATGGGTCGCGGCGCTCAATGCGCGCGACGTGCCCTCCGGCGACATCCTGACGCTCGGCCGCGCGCTCGCCCAGCCGCAGATCGAGCATCGCGAGGTGCTGCGCGACGTCGCGGTCGAGGGGGTGGGCGAGGTGCGGCTCTTCGGTCTGACCGCGCAGCTGTCGAAGACGCCGGGGGAGGTCACGGCGCCGCCGCCGCGGCTCGGGGCGCACACGGGCGAGGTCCTGGCCGAGATCGGCCTCGGCGAGGCGGAGATCGCCGCGCTGCGCGAGCGCGGAATCGTCTAGGCCCCGTCGACGGGGCGAGCAGGGGAGCCCGACATGGCAAGCACGGTCGTCGAGAAGATCCTGGCGCGCGCCAGCGGACGCGCGGCGGTCGCCGCGGGGGAGGTCGTCGAGCCCGCGGTCGACCTCGCGATGTCGCACGAGAACGCCGCGCTGGTCGTCAACCAGTTCCACGAGGTGTTCGCCGGCACCGGCCGCGAGCCGCGCCTCTGGGATCCGTCGAAGATCGCCATCATCTTCGACCACCGCGTGCCGGCGGAATCGCCGAAGACCGCGAGCAACCAGAAGAAGGTGCGCGAGTTCGTGGCTCGCCACGGCATCGCCCGTTTCCACGACATTCGTGGCGACGAGGGCGGCATCTGCCACCAGATCCTGCCGGAGAACGGTTACGTCCTGCCGGGCGCGGTGGTCGTCGGCACCGATTCGCACACCACCAGCCACGGCGCGCTGGGCGCCTTCGCCTTCGGCATCGGCGCCACCGAGATGGCGAGCGTCTGGACGCTCGGCGTGGCGCTCAACGTCGAGGTGCCGCGGACCCTCAAGGTCGAGGTGTCGGGGGCCCTGCCGTCCGGAGTCGGCGCCAAGGACCTGATCCTCCACCTGGTCGGGCTGCTGACCGCCGAGGGGGCGAACTTCCGGGTGATCGAGTTCCACGGCGAGACGATCCGCGCCCTGCCGACCTCGGGGCGGCTGACGCTGTGCAACATGACCGTCGAGGCGGGTGCCACGTCGGGCATCGTCCCCGCTGACGGCGAGACGGTGCGCTACCTGTGCGAGGTCGCCGGCGTGGCTGGGCCGATCGAGCCGGTCGTCCCGGACGCCGACGCCGCGTACGAGCGGACGATCGAGATCGACGCCTCGAAGCTGGTGCCGCAGGTCGCCTGCCCGCACACCGTGGACAACGTCAAGCCGGTCGACGCGGTGGCCGGCACGCGAGTGCACCAGATCGTCATCGGCTCGTGCACCAACGGCCGGCTCGACGACATCGCCGCCGCCGCCGCGATCCTGCGCGGGCGCAAGGTGGCGCGCGGTACCCGCATGCTGGTCTTTCCCGCCTCGGCGCGGATCTACCAGGAGGCGCTCGAGGCCGGGTATGTCGCCGACCTCATGCGCGCCGGCGCCGTGGTAATGAACTCGGGCTGCGGACCCTGCCTGGGAGTCCACGAGGGTGCCCTCGGCGACGGCGAGGTCGCGCTGTCGACCACCAACCGGAACTTCAAGGGACGCATGGGCAACCCGAAGTCGGAGGTCTACCTCTGCTCGCCGGAGGTGGCTGCCGCCTCGGCGATCACCGGCGTCATCACCGATCCGCGCGAGGAGGCCTGATCATGGTGAACGGCAGCGTGAGCGCGACCGCCAAGGTGATCGCAGCGCTCGGCGACGACGTCTCGACCGACGTCATCTACCCGGGCCGCTACATGGCCACGGTGCTACCGACCGAGACGCCGCAGTTCGCTTTCGCCGATCATTTCGAGCTCAACGCGCGGCTCAAAGGGGGCGAGGTGGCGGCGGGTAGCGTGATCGTCGCGGGCAAGAACTTCGGCTGCGGCTCCTCGCGCGAGCAGGCCTGCTCCTGTCTGAAGGGGCACGAGCTCACCGTGGTGGCGCGCGGCTTCGCGCGCATCTTCCAGCAGAACTCGGTCAACCTCGGCCTGCGCCTGGTCACCGCGCCCGAGGTAGAAGCGAGCGAGGGCGACGAGCTCGAGGTCACCGCCGACGAGGTGATCAACCACTCGACCGGCAAGCGCTACGCGACCCTGCCGCTCCCCCCCGCCCGCCAAGCCATCGTCGACGCCGGCGGCCTGATCGCCTACACCCGAGCCCGTCTCCTCGCCCTCCCCTCCTGACCGGGGACACGTACGGGGGACACTTTCCGGGGACACGTACCGGGGACACGCTCCGGGCGCACTCACGGGGCCGGGGCGCGCGGACGGCCACCAGGCTCGAAGCCCGGGGCATGCCTCTGGCCGAAGTACTTCGGCGAGCTCGGCAGCGGTGGGATGTGGCGGCGGAAGCTACCGGCGATCGCGGCCGGCCACCCAGGCGGGCGGGTCGGCCAGCCCGGTCTCCGAACCGAACGGCGCAAGGCCGTGCACCGGGTTCCCGGAAAGGCGACCGGCGCGCGCCTCGATCGAATGACGCAGGGTCCGACCCGTCCTGACTTCGACCTCCGAGACGAACTCGCTGGAGCCCGCAGGAAGTCCGCTCGCGGCATGGCTCCGGATCTGGAGCCCCACCACGGGTGCGCTCGGTGCTGCGAGAAAGTCGAACCAGTCCTCGACACGGGCGCAGAGGGCGGTCGGATCGACCAATCCGTCGCTCTCGTCGGAGAGGTGTGCGCGGACGCTCGAGTAGGGCCAGTCGGCGGGAGCGCCGACGAGGCCCGCGCGCACCGGGTTGACGAGGAGGTATCGGGCGGCCGCCAGCAGGTGCGCCTCGTCCATCGGATAGGAGGCGAACCGCCCTTGCCAGAGGCAACCGCGCCATCCTTCGCGACGGTTCACCACCGCGGTGTAGGCACGATGAGCGCCACCTAGGCCGCGAGCCAGCGAGGTCGCGACGTGCGGAACGACGATCAGGTGGACGTGATTGGGCATCAGGCAGTAGGCCCAGACTTCGATACCCGCATCTCGGCACTTCCTCGCCAGCAGCGTCCGGTACAAATCGAAGTCCCGAGCGCCGAAGAAGGTGCGCTGACGGCGATTGCCCCGCTGGACCACGTGATGCGGGACCCCGGGGACGACGAGACGGGCTATCCGAGCCATACCACCGTACAGAGACGGAATTCGCCCTCCGGAACTTGCGGTTCGGTTTCTCGCCTTCGTGTCCCTTTCCCGTGTCCCCGGAAGGTGTCCCCCGCATTTGTCCTCGGCGGGTGTCCCCCGAGTGTGTCCCCCGTATGTGTCCCCCGTACGTGTCCCCGGGGTCAGGGGAGGGGTTCGAAGCGGCCCTGGAAGAAGCGGAGGGTGGGGGGCTCGTAGGTGAAGCGCAGGCCGCGGATCTCGTCGCGGCGGCGGTAGACGCGGATGATCCCCTCGGCGACCGCGCGCAGGTGGTCGTCGCTGTAGACGCGCCGCGGCAGGGTCAGCCGGACCAGCTCGAGCGAGGGTCGGTAGTTGCGCCCCTCGGGGTCCCTGCCCTTGGAGACGTTGCCCCGTTCCATCGCGCGCACGCCGGTCTCTAGGTAGATCTCGCCCGCCAGCCGCTGCGCCGGGTAGTCGTCCTGGTCGACGTGCGGCAGGAAGCGCTTGACGTCGAGGAAGACGGCGTGGCTGCCGGTCGGCTCGACCACCGGCACGCCGGCCGCTCGAAGCCACGCCGCGAGCCGCGTCGCCTGCTCGACGCGCGAGCGGATGTAGCGGTCGTCGACCATCTCGCGCAGCCCCTGCGCCATGGCGGCGAGGTCGGCCGCCGGCAGGCCGCCGTCGCGCACGCCGCCCTCGTAGATGCGGACACGATTCTCGGCGCGGCGCGCCCAGGTGGCGTTGTCCTTGAACGCCAGCAGCCCGCCGATGTTGATCAGGTAGTCCTTCTTGCCCGAGACGGTGCAGCCGTCGCCGTACTGCATCATCTCGCGCAGGATCTCCTTGATCCGCGTCGCGCGGCAGCGCGGGTCGTGCTTCTGGATCAGGTAGGCGTTCTCGACCGCGCGCGTGGCGTCGAACATCACCGGGATGCCGTGGACGCTGCAGTAGGCGTAGACCTCGCGCAGGTTGTCCATCGACACCGGCTGGCCGCCGGCCATGTTCACCGAGAACTCGAAGGAGAGGTAGGCGATGCGCGCGGCGCCTTGCTCGTTGACCAGGGCGTCGAGCTTGGCGAGATCGACGTTGCCCTTGTACGGGAAGTCCGAGGCGGGATCGTGCGCCGCGTCGACGATGACGTCGACGAACGCGCCGCCGGCCAGCTCCTGGTGGACCTTGGTGGTGGTGAAGTACATGTTGCCCGGCACTAGCTGGCCGGGCTGGATCAGCACCTCCGAGAGGATCTGCTCGGCGGCGCGCCCCTGGTGGGTCGGCAGCACGTGCTCGTAGCCGTAGAGGTCGCGCACCGCGGCGGCGAGCTCGAGGTAGGCGTCGCTGGTCGCCGGCGTCGGCAGGGCGCGATCGTAGGCCGCCCACTGCGCGGTCGACATCGCCGTGGTGCCCGAGTCGGTCAGCAGGTCGATGGTGACGTCGGCGGAGCGCAGCAGGAAGGTGTTCCAGCCCGCGGCGCGGATCGCCCGCGCGCGCTGCTCGCGCGTCGTGCGCGCGATCGGCTCGACCGTGTGGACGACGTAAGGCTCGCAGGTGAAGTCGAAGCAGTCGAGGTCGGCGAAGAAGGAGCGGAAGCGCAGCTCGTCGTGCCACTCGCCGCCGGCCTCGAGCTCGAGCGCCGCGATCCGGTCGCGCTGGCGGTGGAGCGCCACGAGGGCGTCGGCGACCTGATCGAGCTGTGCGCCGGTCATGGCCAGCCGGGGGATCTGGAGCGGCAGCAGCAGATCGCGGCCCACCAATCCCTGAACCAGCGCGCGCACGCCGGAGGTCTGGTAGAGCGCGCAGGCGAGGGCGTGGGCGGCGAGGTCGGGGCGGCCGACCACGCCGGCGCCGTTGGGCAGGAAGTCGGCGACCGCGACGTAGGCGCCGTCGCACCCCCGCTCGCAGGGCACGCCGGCGCCGCGCAGGCGCTCCGCGAACCGCTCGGTCTGGTGCATCACCCATTGCACCACCGCCTCGTCGCACATCTCGGAGAGGCCGCGCGCCAGCACCTCCATGGTCCGGCCCGCCATGCCCCCGTAGGTGTGCAGCCCCTCGAAGATCACGACGTCGTTGACGAAGCGCTCGTGATCCGCGGGATTGTCGGTGGCGAGGAACCCGCCGGTGTTGGCGCGCGGGTCCTGGGCGCCGTCCATCAGCACGACGTGGGCGGTCTTGGCGATCGCCTTGACGATCTCGGCGATCGTGCGGTCGGCCATGCCCGGCTCGTGGCGCTGAACGTACCAGGCGTTCTCGATGACGCGCGACAGGTCGAGCACCAGGCGCAGGCCCTCGCGGTCCGCCAGGGCGCGCACCGCGCGCAGATTGGCCAGGCTGAACGGGTGCTGACCGTCCGCGTAGGCCTGGCAGCCGAGGAAGGGCGGCCGGGCGGCGGCGACCAGGGCGGCCAGCCGATCGAGGTCGAAGTTGCCGGTGAAGCGCGGCTCGCCGTGGTCGCGGGCGTCGAGGATCTCGATGCCGCGCGGCGCGTGCAGATCGACCCGGCCGCGGGCGTTCGAGGGCAGCGACTGCCCGGCGTGGGCGAAGGCGCGCAGCAGCAGCTTGACCGCGCCGAGCGAGTTGTGGGTCGGGCAGACGAAGGTGTGGCCGAGCACGCGGGTGACCAGCTCGTTGAGGGTCTCGAAGTTGCGCGCGCCGGCGTAGGCCTCGTCGCCGACCAGCTGGCCGGCGAGCTGCTCCTGGGTCATGGCGCTGGTGCCGTAGGAGACCATGTCGAAAGTGACCTGGCTCGGCGTCAGCTGGAAGACGTTGAAGCGCGCCGCCGAGAGGTGGCGCTTGCGCTCCTCGAGCGACGGGAAGGCGACCGGACGGATCGTCTTGATCTTGTGCGGCTCGTGTAGCGGCGGGGTCGACAGCGGCATGGCGGAGAGCTCCTCGCGGAGGTGGGTGCGGGTCCGGCGCTCGGGCGCCGGCGGTCGCATCGAGTGGCGTTCGGATTCTTCGTGCCCCTCCGGACCGCGGTCAGGCGCCGCGGCGCGGGCGGGCGCGCTCGACCAGGCCGGCGAGCTCGGCGGCGGGGTCGGCGAAGCGGGTCAGCAACAGGATCGCGGCGATGACGAAGGGCTTGTGGCTCGCCTCCCGGTAGGTGCCGAGACGCGCGCTCTCGAACACCTCCCGGCTGACCTCGCCGCGGTCGCAGTTGACCCCGGAGACGTCGGCCGGCAGGCAGTGGAGGTAGTGGGCGGCGCCGCCGCGGGTGAGCGCCATCTTCGCCCCGTCGCACTCCCAGTCGGCGTGGCGGGCGTTCTCGGCGAGCGCCGCGTGCTCGAGCTCGGCGAGCGCCGCTCGCTCGCCGGCGCGCGCGAGGCGCGTGCGTTCGCGCATCACCGCCATCGGCGCCCAGCTCTTCGGGTAGACGACGTCGGCTCCGGCGAACGCCTCCTCCATCGAGTCGCTCACCCGGAACGAGCCGCCGCTGCCGGCGGCGAACAGCCGCGCGAAGGCGAGCGGCTCGCGCGCGAGCTCGTAGCCCGGCGGGTGCGCGAGCACGACATCCATGCCGAAACGGGTGGCGAGCGCCACCACGCCCTGCGGCACCGACAGCGGCTTGCCGTAGGAGGGGGAGTGCGCCCAGGTCATCGCGAGCCTCTTGCCGCGCAGGCCGTCGAGGCCGCCGAAGAGGGTCGCCAGATGGGCGACGTCGGCGAGGCTCTGGGTCGGATGGTCGAGGTCGCACTGCAAGTTGACCACGGCGGGCCGGCGCGGGAGCACCCCCGCCCGGTGCGCCTCGTCGAGCGCGCGCGCGACCTCCTTCATGTAGGCGTGTCCCTCGCCGAGGTAGAGGTCGTCGCGGATGCCGACCGCCTCGGTCAGGAAGCCGATCATCGCCGCGGTCTCGCGCACCGTCTCGCCGTGGGCGAGCTGCGAGGTCGACTCGTCGAGCTCCTCGGTCGCCAGGCCGAGCAGGTCGCAGGCGGCGCGGAAGGCGTAGCGGGTGCGCGTCGACTTGTCGCGGAAGAGGGCGACGCCGAGGCCGCTGTCGAAGAGCCGCGCCGAGACGCCGGCGCGATCGAGCGCCTCGAGGATCTCGGCGGCCGCCAGGACGGCGCGCAACGCCTCCTCGCGCTGCTTCCAGGTGAGCAGGAAGTCGCCGTCGAGGAGTCGGGCCGGCGGCTCCGGCTCGAAGGCATTGGCCTCCAGGCAGTCGCCCGGCTGCGCCGCCGCGGCGAGCAGCGCGCCGAGCGCGTCGATGCGGGCGTGGAGCGAGTCGCGGTCCATCGTCCTCTCCTGCGCGCCGCTCAGCGGCCGTCGGCGAAGCGCCGGGGGAAGAGCGCGTAGAAGCGCGCGGCGGCGGTGAGCTGGGCGACCGGGACCTGATCGTCGGGGGTGTGGGCGTGCACCTCGTCGCCCGGTCCGAAGCCGACGGTCGGCACGCCGTGCAGCCCGCAGGTGGCGACGCCATTGGTCGAGAAGTTCCAGCGCCCGATGCGCGGCCGGGCGCCCAGGGCGTCGCCCGCGGCGGCGACGGCCGCGCGGACCGCGGGGTGGTCCTCTTCGAGCACCCAGGTCGGGTAGTACTTCCGGGTCGGATAGACGAGGCCGGTATAGGCGGCCGCGGCGTAGTCGAGCACGGTGACCGTCGCCCCGGCGGCGACGACGCCGGGCAGCGCCGCGATCTCGGCGACGGCGGACTCGATCGTCTCGCCGCGGGTCAGCCGCCGGTCCACGTGGATCGTGCAGCTGTCGGCCACGGCGCAGAGCGAGGGGGCGGTGGCGCGGATGTCGGAGAGGGTCACGCTGCCCGGACCGAGGAAGGGATCGGCGCGCTCGGCCAGGCGGCAGTGCAGCTCCTCGATCTGCGCCACGATCGGCGCCATGCGGTAGACCGCGTTGACACCCAGGTCGGGCATCGAGCCGTGCGCCGAGCGCCCCTGGACGCGCACCTCCATCTCCATGCGCCCGCGCTGCCCCCGGTAGACGCCGAGGTCGGTCGGCTCGGTGATCACCACGACGTCGGGCGCGAGCCCCCCTTCGCGCAGGATGTACTGCCAGCAGAGACCGTCGCAATCCTCCTCCATCACCGTGCCGGTGACCCAGAGCGCGACGCCGTCGAGCAGGCCGAGGCGCTTGGCGATCGCCGCGCCGTGGACCGCCGCGGCGAGCCCCCCCTCCTGGTCGCCCGCCCCGCGGCCGTAGACGATGCCGTCGCGTTCCTCGCCGGCGTACGGATCGCGGCTCCAGGTCGAGGGGTCGCCGACGCCGACGGTGTCCATGTGGCCGTCGAGCGCGACCACCGTCGGCCCGTCGCCGACGCGGCCGAGGACGTTGCCCAGAGCGTCGCGGCGGACCTCGTCGAAGCCGAGGCGCTCCATCTCGGCGGTGACGCGGGCGGCGACCGCGCCCTCCCGGCCGCTCTCGGAGGGGAGCGCGATCATCTCGCGCAGGAAGCGGACGATCTCGGGAGTCTCCCGCGCGGCGAGCGCGGCGACCGCGCGCGCCGCATCGGCAGTCGAGTCCGGCATCTCCTCCTCCAAAGGGGGCGCCTCAGAGGCAGCTCGGGTAGTTGACCTCGGAAGGGGCGAGCACCGCCCGGCCGACGAGCGCCATCAGGCGAAACTCTGTCAGGTCGACCTCGCCCTCCGCCTCGCCCCGTAGGGTGGCGAGCGGATCGTCCTCGCGGAAGGAGAGCTCGAAGCCGGGGCCCCGGTAGCTCGCCTCGCCCCCGTCGAGCCGGGCGACGAGCTCGCGGCCGGCGAGGCGAGCGCGCACGGTCAGGCGTCCGCCGTCGCGCTCGAGGTGGAAGGCGTCGCGCGGCCGGTCCGCCTCGTAGGCGGCGACGGTGGCGAAGAAGCGGGGCTTGAGGGCGTACGGGCCGCCGTCCTCGGGACAGAAGACGTCGCAGTTGCCGCAGTCGTTGCAGAAGTCGGCGAAGTTGCCGACCTGGCGGGTGGCCTCGATGCGCAGCGCTCCCAGCGTGCGCGCGCTCCAGCCCTCCGGCGTCGCTCGGACCTTGACGATCGGCAGCTCGCCGGGCTCGACCGAGAAGAGGAAGTTGGCGTCGTTCGGGCAGACCGGCACGCACTTCTCGCAGGCCAGGCAGTCGAGCAACGCGAGACGGTGGCCGATCTTGCGCGGGCGCTGGCGGTGGGTGGCGGCGGCGTAGCGCGGATCCTCGGCGACGCGCGCGGCGTAGGCGGCGGTGTTGGCCAGTCGCGCGGCCGAAACCCAGCGGGCGAACAGCGCGTCCCCCGCCGCGGCGCGCAGGTCGCCGCCGCTCTCGAGCGCGGCGAGGCAGCGGGCCCTCGCCCCGTCGCCGTCGGCCGGCGCGAGCGCGGCCTCGAGCGCCCCGGTCCCGCGGCCGCCGGAGCGGATCACCCACTCGTCGACGCCGCGCGCGCCCGCCCCGCGCATCCGCTCGGCGAGCGCGGCCAGGTAGCCGCGACCGCGGGCGTAGCCGCCCGGCTTGAGCAGGTCGGTGCAGACGGTGACCGGAGCGAGCCCGAGCGCCACCGCGTCGGCGAAGTTGCCCCGGTCGATGCCGGCCGCGAAGGAGACCGGGAAGCGGTCGCCGAAGACCCGGCGGAAGCGGTCGACCAGCTCGATCGCCAGCACGTGGAGCGGCGAGCCCGAGAGGTACATCTCCTTCGCGCTCGCCGGGAAGAAGCTGCGGTGGTTCTCGACGACCAGCGTGTTGCTGAGCTTGACTCCGAAGCCGAGCCCGGCGGCCGCGGCCGAGGCTCCCAGCCGGCCGACGAAGTCGACCATCTGGGTCCAGGTCGTGTCGCGCGCGAACGCGTCGTCGGGCACCACCAGCTCGTGGTAGCCGAGCCGGTCGTGGAGCAGGCGGCGGGTCTCGCGGGGGCCGAGCAGCAGCGGGTTGAGCTTGACGATGCAGTCGAGGCGATGGCGCCGCTGCAGGTGCCGGACGATCTCCTCGATCTCGGCCGGCGGGCAGCCGTGGAAGGTCGATAGCGTCAGGCTGCGCGTGAGCGTCGCGGGGAAGGGGAGGTCGCGCAGCGTGCCGAGCTCGGCCGGCAGCTGCCGCCGCAGCCGCGCGACGATCGGCCGGATATCGGCCAGGCCGCCGAGAAAGGCGTCGACCCGCGGGCTCGAGATGCCCGCGAGGTCGTAGCCGACGCTGGCGTCGAAGAGCACCCGGCCGAAGCCGGGCGCGAGCGGCAGCCGGCCGCTCGCCTCGAGG
This sequence comes from Acidobacteriota bacterium, assembly GCA_011525905.1. Taxonomy (GTDB): domain Bacteria; phylum Acidobacteriota; class Thermoanaerobaculia; order Multivoradales; family JAGPDF01; genus JACTMI01. Next base: position 648 of record WYBK01000270.1, on the reverse strand, counting down.
AGCGCGATCAGCATCGCCGCCTTGACGTACTCCTCGAGCGACTCCTCGAGGGTCAGCTCCTGGGACCATTCGACGTTGAAGCCGATCGTCTCGACGTCGATGCAGGGGCGGGGGAGGGTCAGGCGGTCCTCGACCTGGACGGTCTTGAGCTCGATCACCCGCCCGCCGGCGAGCCAGCCGAGCACGATGTTCTGCGCGAGCTGCGTGTGCGGCCCGGCGGCCGGCCCGAAGGGCGAGGCGGCGAGGCGGCCATGGTGGCGGACCGACAGGTCGAGGTCCGGCTCGCCGAAGCAGGCGCGCTCGAGCGGCAGGTCGAAGATCGCCCGGCGCTGATCGAGCTCCCGGAAGGCGCGCCGCGCGAGCGCGCCGAGCGGCAACGGCCGCAGCACCGCCATCACGCACCTCCCGCAGAGTCGCCGGCCATCGAGCCGAGGGTAGCCACCCGGGAAGCGAAGCGCGCCGCTCCTTCGGGCGGGGAGCCGCCGGCGCGGCCTCAGCCGACCGGGATCCGCTTGTCGGGGTCGACGAACGGCATCGGCACGACGGTGGCGCCGCGCTCGCCCCACTCGCTCGCCACCCGCAGTGCCGAGCCGGGGGCGGCCAGGTCGGACGGCACCCAGCAGAAGCCGATGTTCTTCTCGAGGCGCG
>WYBK01000036.1 GCA_011525905.1 Acidobacteriota bacterium | reverse complement strand
GGTCGTGCGCTGTCGGCTCCGCCCCCTTCCGGGAGGAAACCTTGCGAACCGATCTGGCCCTGACCATCCTGCTGGCCCTGGCGCTCGGCGCGGCCGGCTGCAGCGGCGAAGGCAACGCCGACGACGGAAACGACGGCGGCGCCGAAGAGACGAAGAAGTCCGAGGAGAAGGCTCCGGCCCCGGTGCCGGTCGAGGTGGCGACCCTCGAGCGGGGCTCGATCGAGCAGCTGCTGCGCTTCTCGACCCACCTCGAGGCCGAGCGCGCCGTCGAGGTGCGCGCCGAGGCGGCGCGCAAGATCGTCGCCCTGCTGGTCGAGGAGGGGGACCGGGTCGCGCGCGGCCAGGTGCTGGTGCGTCTCGAGGACGACCAGCAGAAGACCGCGGTCGAGCGCGCACGCAGCCAAGTCGACCAGACGACGCGCGAGCACGCGCGGCTCGCCGCGCTCTTCGAGCAGCGCATGGTCTCCGAGCAGGACCTGGCGCGCGCCCGCTTCGAGCTCGACCAGGCCGCGCTGGCGCTCGCCGACGCCGAGCGCGAGCTCTCCTACACGCTCGTGCGCGCCCCGATCGCCGGCACGGTGACCGCGCGCAAGGTCAAGGTCGGCGACATGGTCTCGGTCAACCAGCACCTCTTCGACCTGGTCGACTTCGACTCACTGGTCGCGCTGGTCTACGTCCCCGAGAAGGACCTGCCGGCCGTCGCCGTCGGCCAGCCGGCGCGGCTGGCGCCGCCGGCCGCGCCCGGGGAGCGCTACGCCGGGGAGGTCGACCGGGTGGCGCCGGTGGTCGACCCGAAGAGCGGCACGGTCAAGGTCACGGTGGCGGTTCCCTACGAGCCGGGGCTGCGTCCCGGGATGTTCCTCGAGGTCGAGCTGGTCACCGCCGTCGAGGCCGACGCGCTCTTGGTGCCCAAGCGCGCCCTGGTGCCGGACGGCACCCAGCTCGCCGTCTGGCGGCTGGGCGAAGACTCGACCGTCGAGCGGATCTGGGTCGAGCCCTGGCTCGAGGACCGGGAGCGGATCGCCGTCGGCGAAGGGCTCGCCGCCGGCGACCGGGTGGTCGTGGCCGGCCAGGCCGGCCTGAAGCCGGGCGCCAAGGTCGAGCTGGTGGGGACTCCCCGTGAGCAGGGCTGAGGAGCCGGAGGAGGGCGCCTTCGAGAGCCCCGCCCCCGAGGCCGCCGCACCCTCGGCCTCCGAGCCCGAAGCCGCGCGCGCGGCAGGGTCCGAGCCGACGACGGCCGCGCCGGCCGCCCCGCCGGCCGAGGAGCGTGCGGCCGAGGCGGCGCCCGCGGCCGGCGAGCCCTCCGAGTTCCTCGACGCCGAACCGGCGCCCCGCGGCAGCTTCGCCGCCCGCCGGCCGGTCGCGGTCGGCGTCGTCTTCCTGGCCGCCGTGCTCTTCGGCTGGCTCTCCTACTTCCAGCTGCCGGTCAACCTGATGCCGGAGCTGACCTATCCGACGCTCACGGTGCGCACCGAGTTCCCCGGCGCGGCGCCCGAGGAGGTCGAGAACGAGGTCAGCCGGCCGATCGAGGAGGAGCTGGGCGTCATCGGCGGGCTCGAGCGGATCTCCTCGATCTCGCGCGCCGGCGTCTCCGACGTCGTCCTCGAGTTCCAGTGGGACACGCCGGTCGCCGACGCCGTGCAGGACACGCTCGAGCGGCTCGACCAGGTCTTCCTGCCCGACGAGGCGGAACGGCCGCTGGTGCTGCGCTTCGACCCCTCGCTCGACCCGGTGATCGAGCTCGCGCTCTCGGGCGACGGCGAGCGCTTCGCCGGCGAGGAGGGGCTGCGCCGCCTGCGCCGGATCGCCGAGCGCCAGGTCAAGCGGGAGCTCGAGCCGATCAAGGGGGTCGCGGCGGTCCAGGTGCGCGGCGGCCTCGAGGAGGAGATCCACGTCCGGCTCGACCGCGCGGCGCTCGCCCGCACCGGCCTTTCTCCGGCGCAGGTGATCCAGCGGCTGGCCGAGGAGAACGTCAACGTCGCCGGCGGCACCCTCGAAGAGGGCAACGTCGAGTACATGGTGCGCACGCTCAACGAGTACGAGAACCTCGCCGAGATCGCCGACACCATCGTCACCACCGTCGAGGGGCGGCCGGTGCGGCTGGGCGATTTGGGCGAGGTCGCGCGCGCGCACCGCGAGCGCCAGATCGAGACCCGCGCCGGCGGCCGCGCCAGCGTCGCGCTCGACCTCTTCAAGGAGGGCGACGCCAACATGGTCGCCCTCTCCGAGCGCGTCCGCACGGCGCTCGGCGAGCTCGATCCGGAGGCGGCGGCCGCGCCGGAGAAGGCGGCGGCGCCGGCCGGCGGCGGCCGGGGCGGCGGCAAGCCGCTCGGTGTTGCCGCCCGGCTGTTCGAGGAGGAAGGGGTCCGGCTCGAGATCGTCGCCGACCGCTCGGTCTTCATCGAGGGCTCGATCGCCGAGGTGCGCGACAACGCCATCCTCGGCGGCCTGCTCGCCGTGCTCGTCCTCTACCTCTTCCTGCGCAGCCTGCGCTCGACCGCGATCGTCGCGGTGGCGATCCCGGCCTCGCTGCTGGTCACCTTCGCGCCGCTCGACCTGCTCGGCGTCTCGCTCAACATCATGTCGCTCGGCGGGCTCGCGCTCGGCGTCGGCATGCTGGTCGACTGCTCGATCGTCGTGCTCGAGTCGATCCATCGCTGCCGCGAGGAGGGCGACGACCTGGTCGACGCCGTGGTGCGCGGCACGCGCGAGGTGCGCTCCGCGGTGATCGCCTCGACGCTCACCACGGTCGCGGTCTTTCTGCCCATGGTCTTCGTCGAGGGGGTCGCCGGTCAGGCCTTCGGCGACCTGGCGCTCGCGGTCGTCCTGTCGCTGCTCGCCTCGCTCGCCGTCGCGCTCTTCCTCATCCCGATGCTCGCCGCGCGCGGCGGCGTCACCTTCACCGCGCGCGGCCGGCGCCCGCGTCTGGTGCCGGCAGCCTGGAGCGCGCTCCTCGCCGACTGGCGCGCGCTCGCCGGCTGGCGCCGGGTGGCGGTCGCCCCGCTGCTCGTGCTGCGCACCCTGGTCTGGCTGCCGGTCGAGGTCGCGGGAAAGTTGTTCGGCACGCTGGTCTCGCTGCTCCTGCTCCTGGTCGGCGGGGCGGCCGCGCTCGCCGTGCGCGGTCTCGCGCGCCTGCTCGACCGGGGCCCGGCGGCCTGGGTCGAGCGCGGGCTCGAGCGGCTCGCCGCCGCCTACCGCGCGCTGCTCGGCCGCGCCCTCGCCACGCCCCGGACGGTGGTCGGCCTGCTGATCGGCGCGCTCGCGGTGACCGCGCTCGGCTTCCTCTCGCTCGACTCCGAGCTCCTCCCCGAGGTGCACCAGGGGGAGATCACCTTCGAGCTGGCGCTGCCGGCCGGCACGCCGCTCGAGCGAACGATCGAGGTGCTGGCGCCGATCGAGGCGGCCTTGAACGAAGAGAGCGAGCTGGTCGAGCGCGTGCTCGCCACCTACGGCTTCGATCCGGCCCAGTCGACCCGCTCCGACGAAGGAGAGCACACCGCGCGCTTCCGCGTGCTGCTCACCCGCGCCGACGCCGAGGCCGAGCGCGCGGTCGCCGCGCGCGTGCGCGAGCGCCTGCGCGCCCTGCCCGACTTGGAGGAGCGGCTGACCCGGCCGGTGCTGTTCAGCTTCCGGACGCCGATCGAGGTCGAGGTGCACGGCGACGACCTCGACCAGCTCAAGCGCAAGGCGGCCGAGGTCGAGGCGACGCTCGCCTCGCTGCCCGAGCTCGCCGACGTCGCCTCGACGCTGCGCGCCGGAGCGCCCGAGGTCGAGATCGTCTACGACCGCGAGCGGCTGGCGCTCTACGGCCTGTCGCTCGGCCCGGTCGCCGAGTCGGTGCGCGACCTGGTGCGCGGCGCCGAGGCGACCCGCTTCAACCTCAAGGACCGCCGGATCCCGATCGTCGTCCAGCTCGCCGAGGCCGACCGCCGGACGATCGAGGACGTGCGCAACCTGACGGTCAACCCGGGCGGCGAGCGTCCGATCCCGCTCGCCGCGATCGCCGACGTGCGCCTGGGCGAGGGACCGAGCGAGGTGCGCCGGGTCGACGGCCGTCGGGTCGCGCTGGTGCGCGCCAACCTCGCCCCCGGGATCGCGCTCGGCGCCGCGGTCGAGCGGCTGCGCCTGGCGCTCGACCGCGAGGTCGAGTGGCCGGCCGACATGACCTACTTCGTCTCCGGCCAGGACGAGGAGTGGCAGCGCTCCGCCGGCAGCCTCTACCTCGCGCTCGCGCTCTCGATCTTCCTCGTCTACGTCATCATGGCGGCGCAGTTCGAGTCGCTGGTCCACCCCTTCGTCATCCTGTTCACCATCCCGCTCGCCTTCTTCGGTTCGATCCTGGCTCTCGCGCTCGCCGGCTTGTCGCTGTCGATCGTCGTTTTCCTCGGCATGATCCTGCTGGCCGGCATCGTGGTGAACAACGCGATCGTCCTGGTCGACTACGTCAACGTCCTGCGGGCGCGCGGGCTCGGCCGCCGCGAGGCGCTGCTGACCGCCGGCCAGGTGCGGCTGCGGCCGATCCTGATGACCACCGCAACCACCGTGCTCGGGCTGTTGCCGATGGCGCTCGGTTTCGGCGACGGCGCCGAGCTGCGCACGCCGATGGCGCTCACCGTGATCGCCGGCCTGACGGTCTCGACGCTGCTCACCCTGCTGGTCATCCCGGTCGTCTACGACCAGCTCGACGCGCGGCTCGCCCGCGGCCGCGCGAGCGACCGGTCGGCCGAGGCGCCCGCCGACGCGCAGGTCGCCGAGGCGCTGCCCGCGCTCGCCGCCGGCGAAGGGGTGGAGGCATGAGCCCGGGCGAGCAGGACCGCACCGGGCGGCTCGTCTCGCTCTCGCTGCGGCGGCCGATCGCGGTCACCGTGCTGCTGGCGAGCGCGCTCGTGCTCGGCCTGGTGGCGACGCTCGGCATCCCGGTCGAGCTGGTGCCACGCGGCTTCGAGGAGCCCTTCCTGCGCGTCATCGTCCCCTGGCGCGATGCGCCGGCGCCCGAGGTGCTCGACAAGATCGTGCGGCCGCTCGAGGAGGAGCTCGCCACCGTCGGCGGCATCGACCGCATCAACTCGATCTCGCTGCTCGGCTCGGGACGCATCTTCATGCGCTTCAAGCAGGGCACCGACATGGACGTCGCCTACCGCGAGGTGCGCGACCGGGTCGAGCGCGCCCGGCGCCGGCTGCCCGAGGACGTCGAGCGCGTCTACCTGCGCAAGGACGACGACACCGGAATCCCGATCTACGTCCTCGGCCTCGCCATCGACGACACGCTGGCCAACGCCTACGACCTGATCGAGAACGAGATCGTCCTGCCGCTCGAGCGCATCGACGGCGTCGCCGCGGTCGACACCGACGGCCTGGTCGAGAAGGAGATCCTGATCGAGCTCGACCGCGAGCGCGCGGCGGCCGCGGGCGTCAACATCTGGCGCCTCGCCCAGGATCTCGGGCAGGACAACTTCACCATGGCGAGCGGCCAGGTGCGCACCGCCGACAAGAAGCTGCTGCTGCGCTCGCAGGCGATCTACGACGACCTCGACCAGCTGCGCGCCCGCCCGGTCTCGCCGACGGCCCGCCTGGGCGACATCGCGACGATCTCCTACGACCTGCCCGACTGGAAGTTCCGGGTGCGCGCGATGAGCCGGCCGGCGGTCGCCGTCGTGGTGCGCAAGGAGGGAGACGCCAACACTCTCGAGGTCACCAAACGGGTCAACGACGCGGTCGAGCGGATGCGCGAGAACCCGCGCCTCGCCTCGATCGAGTCGCTCGAGCTGTTCGATCAGCGCGACGTCATCCTCGAGTCGCTCTCGACCCTGCTGCGCAGCGGCGAGATCGGCGCCTTCTTCGCGATCGCCGTCCTCTTCTTCTTCCTGCGCCGGCTGCGCATGACGCTGATCATCACGCTGTCGATCCCGCTCTCGCTGCTGGTGGCCCTGACCGTGATGTTCCTGTCGGGCGAGAGCCTGAACATCATCTCGCTGCTCGCGCTGATGATCTCGGTCGGCCTCCTGGTCGACAACTCGGTGGTGGTCGCCGAGAACATCTTCCGCCTCCATCGCGACGGCTTGCCGCGCCGGGAGGCGTGCGTGCGCGGCGCCAGCCAGATCGCGCTGGCGATCGTCATGGCGACGCTGACCACGGTGATCGTCTTCCTGCCCGCCTCGCTGGTCGAGGGGCAGGCGCAGTTCTTCCTGCTCCGTCTGTCGGTGCCGATCTCGGTGGCGCTGGTCGCCTCGCTGTTCGTCGCGCTGCTGCTCATCCCGCTCGCCGTCTACGTGACGCTGCCGGGTAACGGCGCTGGCGGCAGCCGGGACGGCGGCGGCGGCCGCGCCATCCAGGTCTCCTCGTCGCGCTTCCGCGCCGCCCACGACCGGGTCAACGCCGTGCTGCGGCGCGGCTACGAGGCGAGCTTCGGCCGCCTGAACGACGCCTACGGACGGCTGCTCGGGCGCGCGCTCGCCCGCCGGGCGGAGGCGCTCCTGCTCCTGTTTGCCGCCTTCGGCGTGACGATCGCCGTCTTCTCCCAGCGGGTCGAGTTCGTCGGCATCCAGGAGGAGGAACGCGGCGGGTTCGAGATCGAGGTCGAGCTGCCGACCAACGCCACCTTCAAGGAGACCGAGGAGTACTTCCTCGCCTGCGAGAAGGTGGTCGAGGGGATGAAGGACGAGCTCGACCTGGCCGGCTGGTTCCTCTTCCACCGCACCAACTTCGGACGGATCGAGGGGTGGTTCAACACGCCGCGCACCAACGATCTGACCCCCAGCCAGGTCACCGAGCGGGTGCTCGCGGCGCTGCCGAAGAAGGCGGGCGGGCGCCTGCTCGCCGGCGAGGAGGGGCAGGACGAGGAGCTCGGCAAGGGGGAGTTCGCCGTCGAGCTCTACGGCGACGACCCGGAGCAGCTCGAGCAGGTCGCCGCCGACGTCGAGAGGCTCCTGCTCGCGGTGCCGGGCGTGCTCGGCGCCAAGAAGAACGCCGACCGCCCGACCGAGGAGCTCGCCCTGGTGGTCGAGCGCGAGCG
>WYBK01000269.1 GCA_011525905.1 Acidobacteriota bacterium | reverse complement strand
CGCGTACTTGGCACGCCGCAGGTCGCGCGCGAGGTCGAGCAGGAAGCGGAATTCGCGCGGCGTGTAGTCCTGGACGGTCAGCAGCGATCGGTTGCGCAGATTGAAGCTCATGAAGCCCTCCTCACGAGCCGCCATCGTCGCCCAGCCGCGCCGCCCGGCCGCCGTCCGGCCGGGTGGGCGGCCGGGCGCCGCCGGCCGGGGTCCGCGACAGGATACGCCCGCCGCCGTCGCCGATTGGTATCGTCGCCCCCGGTGGGCGGCGAACGGGTCTGCGAGCGGTTGTCCGAGGCGGTCGGCGGCACGCCGATGGTGCGGCTCGGGCGGAGCCTGCCCGGCTTCGCCGGCGAGGCCTACGCCAAGCTCGAGTTCTTGAACCCGATGGGCAGCGTCAAGGACCGCCTCGCCCGCCATCTGGTCGAGCGCGCGCTCGCCGACGGGAGGCTCGCCCCGGGCGGGACGCTCGTCGAGGCCTCGTCGGGCAACACGGCGATGGGTCTCGCGATGATGGCGATCGAGCACGGTCTCGCCTGCGTCCTGGTGGTGCGCCGTCAGACCAGCCCGGAGAAGCTCGCGGCGCTGCGCGCGCTGGGCGTCGAGCTGGTGCTGGTCGACGGCGACCTGCCGCCCGAGCACCCCGAGAGCTACAACCGCAAGGCGCGCGCGCTCGCCGCCGCGATCCCCGGCGCCTTCTTCCCCGACCAGCACAACAACCGCGAGAACAATCAGGCCCACTACGCGACCACCGGTCCCGAGATCTGGCGCCAGATGGCGGGGCGGATCGACTGGTTCGTCGCCGGCATCGGCACCGGCGGGACGATCTCCGGCGTCGCGCGCTACCTCAAGGAGCGCGACCCCCGCGTCCGCGTGCTCGCCATCGACATCGAGGGCTCGGTCTTCACCGAGTACTGGAAGACCGGCCGGCACGGGCCGCCGCGACGCTACCGAGTCGAAGGGCTGGGCGACGAAGAGGTGATCGCCTGCCCGGAGTTCGAGCTGTTCGACGAGATGCTCCAGGTGAGCGATCGCGACGCCTTCCTGGCGACGCGCGAGCTCGCCCGCTGCGAGGCGATCTTCGCCGGCGGTTCCTCCGGCGCCGCCCTCTGGGGAGTGCGCGAGCTCGCCCGCGACCTCGGCGCGGGCGCCCGGATCGCGACGCTCTTCTCCGATTCCGGCGCCCGCTACCTGTCGACCATCTTCGACGACGCCTGGATGCGACGCCACGGCTACCTCGAGCCGGCCGACGCGGCCGATCCCGCCGATCCGGGCGCTGCGACGCTCGACGCTCGGGCGGCTCCGGCGTGAGGGGCGCGCGCCCGCTGCTGGCGCTCGCCCTGCTCACGGGCTGTGGCGGCGGCTCCGAGCCGCCGCTGCCGCCGGTGCGCGCCGACCTGGCGACGCTCGCGCCGCTCGCCCGCCTGCGGGCCGAGACCCGCGAGATCGACCTGGGCGAGCCGGCCGCGCGCGAACACCTGCTGGCCGGCTGGGGGCCCGACGAGTCGACCGGCACGGCGAGCTTCGTCTGGGGGGGCGGCAGCTCGTCGCTCGTCGCCTTCGAGGTGGTCGAGCCGCGGCCGCTGACCCTCGCGCTGCGCGGCTGGTCCTACCCCTTCGAGGACGGCCAGGGGCAGCAGGTCACGCTTCGGCTGGGCGGCGTCGAGATCGCGCGACGGCATTTCAACGTCGACCCGGAGACCTGGCGGGTCGAGCTGCCGGCCGAGCGGCTGGTGGCGGGAGAGAACCGGCTCGAGCTCGCCTACGCGCGCCACCAGGAGGGGTCGCCCGACGTGCCGCGCGCGGCGGCCTGGGACGGCCTGCGCTTCGACGACCGTCCGGTGCCTTCGACGCCCCGGTTCGACCTCGCCGTCGGCAGCGTCGAGATCCCGGCCGGCAGCGCGGTCGACTGGGCGCTCGAGTTGCCGGCCGACGCCTGGCTCGCCTGGCGGGCGATCGAGCGCCGCGGCCCGGTGCGGCTCGAGCTGGCGGTCCGCGCCGAATTCGGCGAGGGGGGCGAGCGGCGCGAGCCGCTCGCCGATCCGGGTGCCGGCCGCGCGAGCCTGACCGGCGAGGTCCCCGGGCTGGTCGGCGTCGCCCTGCGCGTGCTCGGAGTCTCCGGGTCGGTGCGGCTCGACGGCGTGGCGCTGCACGCGCCGTCGGCGGCGCCGCTCGCACCGCCGCCCCCGCCCCCGAGAGGCGCGCCGCTCGCGCCGTCCGCGGTCGCGGCGAGGCCGAATCTCGTCGTCTACCTGATCGACACCCTACGCGCCGACCGGCTCGGCTGTTACGGCTACGCGCGGCCGACCTCGCCGGCGATCGACGCCTTCGCCCAGGCGGGAGTGCTCTTCGAGGAGGGGCGCGCCCAGAGCCCCTGGACCAAGCCGTCGGTGGCGACGGTGCTCACCGGACTCTACCCGGTCACCCACGGCGCCCAGCAGCGCTCGCAGCGGCTCCCCGAGAGCGTCGAGACGGTGGCCGAACGGCTCGCCGCCGCCGGCTACCAGACGGCGCTCTTCACCACCAACGCCAACGTCACCGAGAAGTTCGGCTTCGACCAGGGGTGGGATCACTTCCAGTACCTCTCTCGCGCGCGCGGCCGGCGCTTCCAACACGTCTCCTCGGCCGAGATCAATCAGGCGGTCTTCGCCTGGCTCGAGCGGCGCGACCCCGAGCGCCCCTTCTTCCTCTTCGTCCACACGCTCGACCCGCACGACCCCTACCTGCCGGCCGAGCCCTTCCGCCGCAGGCTCGCGCCCGACGTCGACGTCGCCGCCGCCTGCTGCGGCCGCAGCACCCAGCTCACCGGGCTCGCACCCGACGCGGCGCGCGAGCGGGCGCGCCAAGCCGGAGCGCTCTACGACGCCGAGATCGCCGAGAACGACGCCGCCTTCGGCGCGCTGCTCGACGAGCTCGAGCGGCGCGGCCTCGGCGCCTCGACGGCGGTGCTGCTGACCTCCGACCACGGCGAGGAGTTCTACGACCATGGCGGCTGGAAGCATGGCTGGACGCTCTACGAAGAGCAGCTGCGCGTCCCCTTCGTGCTGCGGCTGCCCGGAGGCGCGCACGCCGGACGGCGGATCGCGGCGCCACCGGCCGAGCAGATCGACGTCGCGCCGACGCTCTACCAGCTCGCCGGCGTCGAGATCCCGGGAGAGCTGCCCGGCGCTAGCCTGCTCGCCCGCCTCGACGGGGCGTTCGCTTCGCCGCGCACCTCCTTCGCCTGGCTCGACCGCCCGGGCCTGGCACTCGCCTCGGCGGCGCGCTCGGGGTGGAAGCGGATCCGCTTCACCGGCGCCTGGGCGCCGCCGCTCGGGCGGACGCCCGCCGAGCTCTACGACCTGGTCGCCGATCCGCACGAGCGCGAGGACCTCGAGGCCCGCCGGCCGCTGCGCGGCCGCTGGCTCGACGCCGACCTGCGCTTGGCCGCCGGACGCTTCGGCGCGCGAGGCGAGGCCGTGGAAGCCGAGATCGACCCCGAGCTCGAGAAGAGCCTGCGCGCGCTCGGCTACTTCTGATTCCCCGAGGGAGCCGCCCGGGCTCCCGTCAGCGCCCTCAACCTCGTCCGCGCGAGAGCCGGCGCTTGGGCAGCGGCACCGCCTGCCCCCCCATCTCGACCGCCTCGCCGACGATCGCGACGGAGAGGTCGTGGCCGACGCTGCCCCAATGTCCGACCCCGGCGGCGAGCGCGCTCGACTCGACGGCGAGGTAGGCGTCGCGCCGGGCGCAGGCGCCGCCGCGCACCAGGGCGAGCCCGCGCCGCACGATCAGCTCGCCGAGGTCGCGCCCGTCGGCGAGCTCGAGGTAGACGACGCGATGCCCCGCCCGGTCGACGAGCGGCGGCGCCTCCTCGCGCACGCAGAGTGCGGCGCCGGGGCGGGCGAGCAGCGAGACGGTGCCGGCCGACTGCTCGCCGAAAGTGGAGAGCTCGGGCAGCGGGTGCCCCGGTTCGGGTGCGTCGACGCAGGCGAGGTGGACGGTCTCGGGCCCCTGCCCGGCGTCGATCTCGAGCGCCTCGGCGGTCGCGATGCGCACGACCCGCGCGGGCGTGCAACCCTTCCAGGGCTGGGCCTCGCCGCCCGGCGCACCGCCCGCCGCGGCGGCGATCTCGGCTCCGGCCGGCGGCCGCGCGGCGCCGATCGCCCGCCGCTCGCCGACCTGCCAGGAGAGGAAGGCGCTGGCGGCGAGATCGACCTCGTCGGCGCGCAGCGTCGAGTAGGTGCCGTTGGGCAGGTGAAAGCGCACCTGCGACCCGACGACCTCCCAGGCCCCGCGAATCTCCTGGACGCCCCCGGCGCGGTAGACCAGCCAATCGGCGGTCGCCGGCGGCGCGACGAGCGCGCAGGCGGCGAGCAGGAGGGCGGCGGCGAGAGTGCCGGGACGCATGGCGACCTCCCTTCGAGTCGGTGATCGCCCCGAGTGTAGCCGAGTGAGCCGGCGCTCAGGGGAGAGCCGAGCTCCAGGCGTGGGTCGATCCCGACTCGAAGGCGTCGGCGAAGAGCGCGCCGCGCACGGGGATCTCGACTTGCGCCATCGCGATCGGCGCGCCCCGTCCGCTCGCGGTCCAGAGGGCGTGGAGCTCGTCGCCGCGCGTGTCGGTGACGTTGCCGTCGCGCAGCGCCTCGACGTAGTGGCGGGGGAGGCTCTGGTAGTGCAGCCCGACTTCGGCGCGCGCCGCGCCCGGCGGCAGCGCGAAGACGCTGTCGTGCCAGTACTGGCCGTCGGCGTAGGCGGCGCCGACCACCGGCGCTCCGGCCGCCTCGAACGGCGCGTTGGCGAAGCCGCGGGGCGGGATCCGGTTGTCGAGCTCGATGGTGTCGGCGAGCGCCATGTGGTGCGTGACGCCCGCGGGCAGGCCGGTCGCGTCGGCAGCGTCCTCGGAGAGGCCGACCTTCATCTCGAAGACCGTGGTCGAGCCCTCGTCGAGCTCGGCCTCGACCGGATCGTAGTGGCCGTGCTCGGCGATCAGGTCGTCGGCGGCGTCGTAGAAGCGGACCGAGACGAAGACGCGCCGCCCCTCGATGTGCCCGGTCGGCAGCTTGTGGCCGGTCTGGTTGACCACGCGCACGACCAGCCCTCCCTCCCGCTCGAAGGGCGCCAGGGTCGCGGCGCGCTCGAGCATCGAGACGGCGCGATCCCGGCCGGCGGCGACCAGCGCCGAGTCGACCGGCGGGTCGGGGTCGCCGTCGAGCGCGGCGAGCACGAGGTCGAGCGACGGCGCGGCCGCGCCTGCGAACTCGTGCACGGCGAGGTCGTCACGCTGCGGGCCGTAGAGGCAACCCTTGGCGCTCGCCGTCGGCATGTGGCAGTCCTGGCAGTTCGAGACCACCGCCCCCCGGTTGCCGCCAAAGCGGCCGCCGAGGTCGACGCCCCCCGCGGCGAAGGCCGAGAGCCGCCATTCCGTGAACGTGCGCTCGAGCGGAAACTGCGTCCAGGGATCCTCGTCCGGGACCGCTTCGTCGGTCGCGTTGTAGCGGTAGGTGCCATCGGGCTGGCGCGACACGGCGACGTTGCCGACGTCGTGGCAGGTGCCGCAGAGCGCGGCCTGCGCGAAGAACGGCGAGTAGATCGCGTCGTGCAGGGGAACGGCGTCGGCATAGGGGCCGCGTCGCAGCCCGCTTGGGTCGAGCACGAACATCGCGTTGGCGGCATGGGCGGGAACGGCGTCGAGCGCGTCGAGGACCGCTTCGTCCTCGGGCGGGCTCGACCCCGGGACGTAGGCCGGATCGACCAGGCTGTGGCAGAAGTGGCAGGAGACGCCCTCGAGGTCGAGATCGGTCAGGCTGTTGCCGGACGGGTCGGCGGCGCTGCCGGAGACGTAGGAGAGCGGCACGTGGCAGCGCAGGCAGAAGGTGCCGACGTTGTCGACGTCCTGGTTGGCGGTGGTCAGCTGCGCGAAGAAGAGCGGGTCGCGGCCGGCCAGGCCCATGAGGCTGCCAGCCCAGGTCGACCAGGGCTCGGTCGCCGGGGCGAATCCGCCGTGACAGTTGGCGCAGTCGCTCGCCGGCAGCATCGCCCCGGCCGGAACGTCGCCCATCTGCGTCCCGGAGAGGCGGAAGTCCTCCTGGGTCATCGGCACGAGCGCGGCCAGGGCGACGCCGGCCGCCAGCGCGAGCGGGACGAGCAGGGGGCGGAATCCGCGGACCGGGCGCGACATCTCGAGACCTCCGGGAATCCGCGCAGTCTCCAAGAGACAGCGGCCGTCGCGGGATGACGCTCGTCATGGGCGCGCCGGCGTGACTCGGACAGCGTCGCAGGCTCCTTGGCGATCCGGCTCGACTCCCGACCGCGCCCGGGGCGCCTCGCGCGCCGGCGGGCGGCCGTGCTGCTCGCGGTGCACGTGGCGATCGCGCTCCACGTTCTGCACTGGCGCCTGGCCGGCGCGACGCTGGCGCCGCTCGAGCTCAATGAGGCGATGCACACGCTCGAGCTCGGGCTCGTCACCGCCGGTTTCGTGCTGATGGCGGCGATCCTCGTCTCGGTGCTCTTCCTCGGTCGCTTCTTCTGCTCCTGGGGATGCCACCTGCTCGCCCTGCAGGATCTCTCGGCTTGGTTCCTGGCCAAGCTGGGCATCCGCCCGGCGCCGGTGCGCGCCCGCTGGCTCGCGTTGGTTCCCGCCGCCGTCGCCGCCTACATGTTCGTCTGGCCGCACGTCGCGCGCGGCCTGGTCGCGCTCGCGCCCGCGGCGGCCGCCTGGGTCGGGGAGCGCCCCGCTTTCCGGCTGCGGATCCACGACGACCAGCAGGGCTGGGCCTCCTTCTGGACGAGCGACTGGACGCGCAATCTGCCGGGGCCGGGAATCGCCCTGGCGACCTTCCTGGTCTGCGGCTTCCTGCTCGTCTGGCTGCTCGGCACGCGCAGCTTCTGCCGCGATCTCTGCCCGTACGGAGCGCTCTTCTCGCTCGCCGACCGCTTCGCTGCGCGACGCATCGTGCTCGCCGGCGACTGCACGGCCTGCGGCCGCTGCACGGCGGCCTGCGACTCGGGGGTGAGCGTCTACGAGCAGGTCGCACGCTTCGGCACGGTGCGCTCCGGCGACTGTCTCAAGGACCTCGACTGCGTGGCGGTCTGTCCGACCGGTGGGCTGGTCTACGGCCGGGCGCCACGCCCCCTGGCCGCCCCGCGCGAGACTCCGAGGCGAGCGGAGCGAACGCGCGGCGAGGAGTTGCTCGGTGCCCTCGCCTACGTCGCGACGCTCGCCGCTTTTCGTGGGCTCTACCGGGAGGTTCCCTTCTTCCTCTCGCTCGCCCTCGCTCTGCTGGCGGCGAGCGCCGCCGTGGTAGCTCGACGCCTCGCGAGCCGGCCCGAGGTGCGCTGGCAGCGCTGGGTCTTGAAGCAATCGGGCCGGGTGACGCACGGCGGTCGGATCGCTTGCGCTGCCCTCGCTCTCTTCGCCCTCTTCGTGGCCCACAGCGGTGCGATCCGGTCGCTCGAGGTGGCGAGCGATCACGCCTGGCGCCGGTGGACGGCGGGCGGCGCGCCCGGCGCCCCGCTCGAGGATCCGGGAGACGCGCTGCTCGCCGCCCTCGAGCTACGGTCGCGCTGGGGGTTGTGGCCGGCGGGCGACCTGCCGGTGCGCCGCGTCGCGGTGCGTCTGGCGCGCGCCGACCGGCTGGCGGCGGCACGGCGCTTCCCCGAGGCGCTCGCCGAGATCGACGCCGCGGTCGCCGCGGACCCGGCGAGCGCCGTGCCGCACTACAACGCCGGCGTGCTGCTCGCGGCGCTCGGTGAGAGCGAGCGGGCGATCGGCGCCTTCCGCGCGGCGGTCGAGCGCGACCCGGCCGACGCCGACGGCTGGAACAACCTCGGCTTCCTGCTCGGCGGCCGGGGCGAGACCGCCGAAGCCGAGTCGAGCCTGCGCCGGGCACTCGAGCTGGCGCCCGGCGCTGCCCTCCCCTGCTACAACCTGGCCGCGCTCCTCGCCCGCACCGGCCGCGCAGCCGAGGCCGCGCGCGTCGACGCCACCTGCGCGCCCTGAGACGCGGAGAACCGCCTACCTCAGAGCCGCTTGTAGCCGGAGACGTGCGAGGCGATCGCGCGCCAGACGCCGTCGCGCCGGATCAGGACGTTGGTCGACTGGTACTCGGCGACGTAGGGGCCCCGCTCGTCCCGCCCGCGCACGACGCCGCGCCCGGCGACGATCGCCGTGCCGTTCTCGAAGATTTCGAGGCGGCGAATCTCGAAGGTGAGCGAGTCGTAGGCAGGCCGGTGATTCGCCACCCAGGCGAGCTCGTCGGCCTTGCTCGACCAGTTGCCGTCGCCGTCGACCCTCTGGAACTCCTCGGCCAGGATCCGGTCGAGCAGCGCGGTGTCCTGCTCGAAGTAGGCCTTCGGCCAGAGCACCTCCTTGAGCTCGCGCAGCGCGCGCTCGTCCTCGGCGCGTCGACTCTCGGCGAGCGGTTGAGTGCGCGCCGGCTGCGTGTCGGCTGCCGGGAGGGTGTGAGCGAACGCGAGCCCGAGCGACAGGGCGAGGCGAATCCTCATGTCGACCTCCGCGTCGAACGAGTCCGGGACTCTCTACGCGCGGCAGGGCGCGGAGTTCGCGCCGCCATGGGGTGCGGGCCGGGCTAGCCCTTGACCGTCCAGCCGCGAGAGGCGAGGTGGGCGCGCAGGCGGTCGCGGTGGTCCCCCTGGATCTCGACCGCGCCCTCGCGCGCCGTGCCGCCGCTGCCGCACAGGCGCTTGAGCTCCCGGACCAGCGCCTCGACGAACGCGCGGTTGCGGGGGAGCCCGTCGACCACCGTCACCGTCTTGCCCCCCCGCCCCCCCTTCTCGATCCGGAGCTTGGCGACGATCCGTTCCGGCACCTCCTCGTCGAAGCGGGACGAGCAGCGGCACTGCCTGGCCGGCCAGCCGCACTTCGGGCAGACGCTCCCCGCGCCGGTCGAGTAGACGGTGCCCTTGGGGAGCGCGGCGGCCACGGCGCGAGCCTAACCCGCTCCGAGGCCTCGACGACCGGTCGAGGGGCGCGCCGCTACTCGCGCGGCACGACCGCGCCGAGGACCGCGCCGGCGAGGACGGCGTCGATCAGCCCGATGCCGCCCCAGCACCAGCCGAGGTAGTAGGGGAAGCCGTCGAGCACCAGCGGGAAGTAGAAGTTGCCGAAGAAGGCGGCGAGCCCGAGGAAGAGGCCGAAGGTCGCGCCCCCTTTCCATCCGGCGCCCCAGCTCGCGCGGCTCTTGGCGAACAGGACCGCGACGAAGATTCCCACCACCACCGCGATGGCGAGGAAGCTCATCGGGTTCGCCGGGGTCTGCGAGAAGACCTGGTCGTAGCGCTTGTAGGTCTCCCCGAGGAGCATGCCGTGCATCACGAAGTCGGCGACCCAGGTCACGATGCCGGCGACGATGCCGCCGACGAGGACACGCGTCCAGTTCATCTCCCCCTCCTTCGTTCTCCGCGCCGGGCGCGGGGTTGCGGATTGTCGCCGCCCAGTCTAGTCCCGGTCCCGGCGGCCGTCGCGCCGCGCCGCGGCGCAAGTCAGGCCGGGAGGCGATCACCGACCGGCCCGCGCGTGCCGACGGTGGCCGCGAGGTGGAAGTCGAGGACCTGCGGGTCGAGCTCCTCGACCATCGTCGCCATCGCCGGCAGCATCTCGGCTAGGTAGGCGCGCGCGGCGGCCTCGTTCTCGAACAGGTAGAGGCCCGCGCCGCGGCCGCTCCCCTCGTCGTAAGTCCAGATCTTCCAGACGAGGCCCGGCACCCCCCGCAGCCTCTCGACGAAGGCGGGCAGGACCGGCTCGAACTGGGCGTAGCTGCCGCGGTAGCGGAAGCCGATGCGGACGATCTTCTGACTCGGGTGGTTCATGGGGCTCTCCTCCTCGGCGCCGGGCGCCGGTCACGCGTCGGGCGCGAGCGCTCGACGGTGCCGGGACGCTAAGCGGCGTGGCGATCGGCGGCCATCCCAGGAATCTGGGGGGCGGCGAGGGGGCTAGGATTGCCGGCGATGACGCTCGCCGCGCGCCTGCGACGCGCCCTGCCGGCGCTCGAGCGGACCGTGGTCGAGGGCGGCGACCACCGCGAGCTCGAGCG
Organism: Acidobacteriota bacterium; assembly: GCA_011525905.1. Taxonomy (GTDB): domain Bacteria; phylum Acidobacteriota; class Thermoanaerobaculia; order Multivoradales; family JAGPDF01; genus JACTMI01. The sequence goes on along the minus strand of WYBK01000269.1, from coordinate 3,332 downwards.
CGCGATCGGCGCGCTGCTCGCCCGCCACGTCGGCTACGACGCCGCCTGCCTGGCGACGCTCGACCCGGTGACCGCGATGTGGACCCACTGCGCGCTGGCCGGCCTGGAGCGCGACCCGCGGCTCGAGCGGGTGCTGTTCGAGGCCGAGTACCGCAGCGACGACGTCGCGCGGCTCGTCGAAGTGGCTCGCCGCAAGCGGCCCGTGGCGCGCCTCGCGGCCGAGACCGGCGGCGCGCCGGAGCGCAGCGTGCGCGGCCGCGAGGGCTTCCGCCCGGCCGGCTTCGACGACGAGCTGCGGCTGGTGCTGGTCGACGGCGGCGTTCCCTGGGGCTCGATTCACCTGCTGCGCGTCGCGGGGCGCCGCTTCGCCGAGCAGGAGGCCGACGCCGCGGTCGAGCTGGCGGCGCCGCTTGCCCGGCTGGTGCGCCTGACGCTGCTGCGCGCGGCGGCGCTCGCCGGCCGCGTCGGCGACGGTCCTCCCCCCGGCCTGGTGCTGATCGGGGCGGACGGCGCGCTCGAGGAAGCGAGCGCCGAGGCCGAGGCGCTGCTCGGCGGCCCGGCCGCCGAGCGACTGCCGGCCGCCGCGCAGGGGGTGGCGGCCCGCACCCGGGAGGGGCGCGCCACGTCGGTCGCCGCGCCCGCGGCCGGCGGCGGTTGGCTCCGCCTGTCGGGGACCCGGCTGGGGGAGCGGGTCGCCGTGCTGGTCGAGCGCGCCCGGCCGCTCGAGCTCGCGAGCGTCGTCGTGCGCGCCTTCGGCCTGACCCCCCGCGAGCGCGAGATCGTCGAGCGCGTGGCGCTGGGCGACGCGACGCGCGAGATCGCCAGGCGGCTGGCGATCTCCGAGTGGACCGTGCAGGATCACCTGAAGTCGGTCTTCGCCAAGACCGGAGTCGCCTCGCGCTCCGAGCTGGTCGCGGCGCTCTTCTTCGGCCACTGGGCGCCGGAGCACGCCGCCGGAGCGACGCCGTCGCCCTACGGTCACTTCCTGCCGCGCCACTCCTGAAAGCGGGGGAGCGCGGCGAGCAGCGCCGCCTCCTCGCGGCACCAGGGGGAGAAGGGGCTCGCGGGGCGCTCGAGCTCGGCGAGGAACTCCCGCCAGTCGACCCAGCGCAGCGCCGCGACTTCGGCCGGGTCGGGGGCGAGCGCCTCCGGCTCGATCCGGCCCACGACCACCGGGCAGATCTCGTTCTCGACGACGCCGTCGAACGCGGCGCGGTAGCGGTAGCTCGGCAGCGCGAGCCAGAGCTCGTCGGGAGGCGCGCCGAGCTCGTCGGCGATCCGGCGGCGGGCGGCCGAGAGGGTCGGCTCGGCCGGCCCCGGGTGGCCGCAGCAGCTGTTCGACCAGACCAGCGGCCAGGTCGGCTTGACGACGCTGCGCTGCTGCAGCAGCAGGCGCCCGCGGCGGTCGAAGAGGAAGGCGGAGAAGGCGCGGTGGAGCGGCGTCGCGCCATGGTGGACCTCGGCCTTGCGCGCGAGCCCGACCTCGCGATCCGCCTCGTCGACCAGCACGACCCACTCGTCGCCCACGGGGCGACTCTACGCGACCGGCGGCCGCCGGCCGTGGCGCGAGATTCCTGTTGACAGCGGGCGCGAGGTGCGAGAGAACGCCACCCGGCACTTCCTCATGTCCCGGCCCCGCGCCCTCTTCGTCGCGCTCGTCGCTCTCGGCCTCGCCGCCGCGCTCGCCGGCCGCGTCCTGCCGGCGGCGCTCGCGACCCCCTGGCGCTGGGCGCTGCTCGTCCTGCTGCCGCTCACCGTGGGCGCTCTCGGGTCGCTGCTCGTCCAGCCGCACGAGCGCCGGCGCCTGCGCGCCGAGGTGCCGGTGCCCGGGCTGCGCCACCTGCCGATGGTCGGAGCGCTGGTTCTCCTCGACCTGGGCGCGGTCCTGATCGGCCACGCGCTGGGCTGGATCCAGGCGCCGGGCGGCTTGCCGGCGTTCTCGCCGCTGCGTTTCGCGGCGCTCGCCGTCGGGATGCCGATCGTCCTGTTCGTCGGCGTCCATGGCTGGGAGTGGGGACTGCGGGCCCGCCTCTACGCCCCCTGGGCGAGGGCGGGGGGTGCCGAGCTCGCGGTGATCGCGAGCCTGGTGGCCGGCGCCGCGCTCGCTCTGCCCGCCCTCGCGCCGGGGCTGCGCGTCGACGACCGGGGTTACCTCGCCTCGGTGCTGGCGGCGGCGCTCGCCCGCGAGGCGATCGCGCTGCGCCTCTTCCGGCGCGCCGGCGTGCTGCTCTCGGGCAGCTACCGCGGCCTGCTGCTCGGGCTCGACGCCCTGCTGGTCGCCGATGGGCGCTCGCTCTGGACGCCGCTGGTCCCCTACGTCGTCGGCGATCCCCGCTTCGAGCCGCTGCGCGGCCTCGTTCCCTGGCTCGGCCTGCTGGTCGCCGCGCTCTGGTGCGCCCGTCTCGACCGGCAGGACGCCGAGGCGCGGCACCACCCCTGAGCCGCCTGGAAAGGCTCAGCGGGCGGCGGCGGCGACGTCCGCGACCAGGGCGGCGCCCGCGCCCGGGTCGACCGTCCGTCGCACCAGGATGTCGAGCGGCGTGACCGGTCGGCCGTAGAAGGCGCGGTTGCGCGCGTCGGCGGGACGCAGCACCGAGCCCTCGAGCGAGATGCCGGCGTAGAGTCCGCGCGCGCGGGCGTAGGAGGCGATGTCGATGCCGAGGTCGCCGGCGCCGGTGCCGATCGGGCCGGCCGCGACCGAGACCTCGCCGCCCAGCTTGGTCGTGGTGGCGAAGAGCGCGTCGAGCGCCCGCTGGCTCATCACCAGCAGGATCACCTCCGAACGCGAGCCGCCGATCTGCAGCCCGATCGAGGCCGAGCCGATGCCGTAGAAGGCGGGGCCGGCCCAGTCGCCGCGCGCGGCGTCGCGCGCGACCAGGACGCCGACGCCGCCCGAGCCGCCGAAGATGAACCCCCCGCGGTTCTCCTCCGGGACGATCAGCACGCCGCGCGCCTCGGCCAGCGTGGCGCGGAAGCCGGCGAGGTCGGGATCGGCGACGAAGCGCTCGAGCGTGGCGCGCGCCGCCTCGACCAGAGCCCGCGTCCCCTCGGCGTCGCGCGGCGCCGTGGCGCAGCCGGCGCCGAGCAGCAGGACGAGCGGGGCCAGCAGGTGGAGCGGTCGTGCGCAGCGGATCATCGACTCTCCGGGAACGGCGAACGGGCGCACCGCGCGAGCGGGCGCGCCCGCCAACCGTAGCAGAGAGCGCGAGCGAATGGCGCCCAGCGGCGCCGCCGGCGCAGCGCTCCAGGCTCAGGCCGGCTCGGCGGGGGCGCGGCGCCGGCGGGCGCGCGCGAAGCCGGCGAGCCAGCCGGCGGCGTCGGCGACGGCGTGG
>WYBK01000268.1 GCA_011525905.1 Acidobacteriota bacterium | reverse complement strand
GCGACGCCGGTCTGCGACCAGGTCAAGTCGCTCGAGGAGGACGTCAACACGGTGACCAGCACGGCGCTGCTCGACGGCTCCTGGTGGTTCCACCTCTGCACGGTGGACATCGCCGGCAACTGGTCGGCTCCGGCCGTGCGCGGGCCGTACGTGGTCGAGACGCTGCCGCCTTCCGTCACGGCGGTCGCGACCGTCGCCGACACCGGCGACGGCGCGCTCGACCCGGACGAGGCGACCGAGGTCTCGATCACCCAGATCCTGGTGAGCTTCAGCGAGCCGGTAGCCGATCCACCGGGGGACGCGGATGCTGACGACGTGACCAACCCGGCGAACTTCCCGCTGGTCCGGCCGGGCGGTGACGACACCTTCCAGACCGCCAACTGCGGCGGCCTGGCGGGGGACGACCAGGCGGCGGTGGTCGAATCGGTGGCCTACGACGCGGCGAGCTTCACGGCGATCGTCCGCGTCCGCGGCGCGGCGGCCGGCACGGCGCTCGACGCCGGCAAGTACCGGCTGCTGGTCTGCGGCTCGACCTCGATCGTCGACGCCACGGTCGGCAACCCGCTCGACGGCGACGGCAATGGCGTCGGCGGCGACGACTTCGTGCGCGACTTCGAAGTCACGGCGACCAACCTGCTGCGCAACCCGAACTTCGATGCCGGGCTCGGCTCCTGGACGCTCGTGCCGGCGAGCGGCGGCATCGTCACCTTCTCGGCCGACGACTCCGACGGCTGGCCGAGCTCGGGCTCGGCGGCGGCGACCTTCTCGCCGGCCGACTTCTTCGTCGGCGTCACGCAGTGCGTGGCGGTGACCGAGCTGACGAACTACTCGCTGCTCGGCACCGTGCGAGTCGACAGCGGCTCGGGCACCGATCCGGCCCTCTTCGGTCAGGCGCAGTTCTTCGGCGCTCTGAACTGCTCGAACCCGCTGCCGGGGGACCTGCAGTTCTCCTCGGCGGTGGTCGGGGACAGCGCCGGCGCCTGGCTCGAGGTCTCGGGCACGGTCAGCGCGCCGGACGACGCGCTCTCGGCGAGGGTCTCCTTCTACGCCGAGCGGGAGAGCGGCGCGAACTTCGACGCCGGGTTCGATCATCTGCGCCTCAACGTCGGCGGCGCGATCTTCGTCTCCGGCTTCGAGAGCGGCGACCTCACCGGCTGGGACGCCTGGGTCGGCTTCGTCCCGGGCCCCTGACGGGGAGGGCGCCGCGGGCCGAGGAATGGTGACGAGCGGGCCCCGTCCGCACCGGGTCGCCTGGGGGTTTCTCGACCTCGCCGAAGGGGGGGCGCAGCGAGCGACGCTGCTGACGCTGCGCCACCTCTCGCGGCAGCGCTTCGATCCGGCGCTCTTGCTCGCCCGCGGCGGCGGGGCCCTCGAGGCGCGCGCCCTGGCGGCGGGGGTGCCGGTCGTCCGCTGCGGCCGGCTCGAGCGGCCGTGGGACGCAGGCGCGATCGCTGCCCTCGCGGGCGCCCTCGCGAGCCTCGTTCCGGCGGCGCTCGAGGTGCCGCTCTACAGCCGCGCCAGTCCCTACCTCCGCCTCGCGGCGCGCCGCGCCGGCGTGCCCCTGGTGATCGCGCACGAGTGGGAACGGGGTGCGCCGCCGACCTGGCCGCGGCGTCTCGCGGATCGACTCCTGCGCCCGGGAACCCGCTTCGTCGCGGCCTCGGACTTTCATGCGCGCCGGCTGATCGCCGCGGGCGCGGCGCCCGGCCGGGTCGAGGTGGTGCGCAACGGCATCGAGGTCGAGCGCTACGCGACCGGGGCGCGCGGCGCGACCCGCGTCGCCCTCGGCGTGCCGCCGGCAGCCCCGCTGCTGCTGACGCCGGCCCGGCTCCATCCGGCCAAGGGGCACCGCGACCTGATCGCGGCGCTCGCCGAAGTGCGCCGCGCCCGGCCCGAGGCGACGTTGCTGCTGGCCGGGGAGGGCCCGGAGCGGGGGGCGCTGGCGGCGCTCGCACGCGGGCTCGGCCAGGCCTCCGCGGTGCGCTTCCTCGGTCATCGCGAGGACCTGCCCGACTTGCTCGCGGCGGCGGACCTCGTCGTGCTGCCCTCATTGGCCGAGGGGCTGCCCGCGGCGCTGCTCGAGGCGCTCGCCGCGGGGCGGGCGGCGGTCGCGACCGAGGTGGGCGGCGTGCCCGAGGCGGTCACGGACGGTCGCGAAGGGCGGTTGGTGCCGGCCGGCGCGCCAGCCGCGCTGGCCTCGGCGATCCTCGAGCTGCTCGCCGCCCCCGATCGACGGGCTGCCCTGGGGGAGGCCGGCCAGGCGCGCGTGCGCGGCGAGTTCGCGATCGCGCCGGCGACGCGCCGCTACGAGTCGGTGCTCGGCGGCTGGCTCGAAGAGGTCGCCGCGCGCCGGCGGGAGCGGGCGGCGTGAGCCGTCGCGTCCTGCACCTGCGCTCGAGCTCCGGCTGGGCGGGTCCCGAGAGGCACCTGGTCGAGCTCGGGGCGGCGCTCGCCCACGAAGGGGTCGAGACGACGCTGGCGGTGCTCGACTCCGCGGCCGCTCGACGCCTAGAGGAGCACCCGCTGGTGCGAATCGCTCGCGCCGCGGGAGTCGCGGCCTTCGCGCTGCCCGATTCCGGACGCGCGGCCGCGCCGGCGGTCGCGGCGCTCGCCCAGCACCTCGGCGGCGGCGGGTACGATCTGCTGCATGCCCACGACTACAAGGCGAACTGGGTCGGCCGGCGCGCGGCGCGCCGGGCCGGTTTGCCGGCGGTCGCCACCGTCCACTTGCACACGCGCTCGACGCTGCGCCTGCGCCTCTACCACCGCCTGGACCGCCGGGAGCTGCGCCGATGCGACGCCGTGCTGGCGGTCGCCGCGGCGCTGCTCGACGACCTGCCGCCGCGGCTGGCCAACGGTCGCCGGCCGCGCGTCGTTCGCAACGGCCTCGACACCGAGCGGCTGCGCCGCAGCGCCGCGGCCGAGGCGCCGGCCGCCGAGGCGACTTGGCGCGCGGCGTCGGGCGGGCCGCGGCTCCTGGCGGCGGGCCGGCTCACGCCGCAGAAGGGCTTCGACCTGCTGCTGCCCGCAGTGGCCGCGCTGCGTCGAGACTGGCCGGGGCTCGTGCTGGTGCTGGCCGGCAGCGGTCCCGAGCGCGCGCGGCTCGAGCGGGACGTGGCCCGGCTCGGCCTGGACGATGCGGTCGTGCTGGCGGGCGAGCGGGCGGACGTCGCGGGCCTGATGCGCACCGCCGACCTGGTCGTCCTCCCCTCGCGCCGCGAGGGGCTGCCCTACGTCGCGCTCGAGGCGCTGGCGCTCGAGCGGCCGCTGGTCGCGTGCGCCGCCGGCGGCGTGCCGGAGCTGGTGATCGACGGCGAGACCGGCTGGCTGGTCGAACCCGGATCGGTCCTCGCCCTCGTCGAAGCGCTCCGCCAGGCCTTGGCTGCGCCCGAGCGCAGCGCGCGGCTCGCGGCTCGCGGCCGGGAGCGAGTCGAGCGGGAGTTCGCGGCCGGCGCCATGGCCGGCGCCAACGCCGCTCTCTACGCGGAGCTGGTGGCGTGACGGGTCGGGACCGGCTGCGCGTCGCGCTCGTCGATCCGGCGAGCGCCCTGCCCGTTTACGTCGATCGCCTGGCGCGCGGTCTGGCGGCAGCGGGCGCCGAGGTGTTGCAGGTTTGCGCTCCTTCGCCGTATCGCTCGCTGCCGGCGCCGGAGGGCTTCCGGCGCGAGCTCGCCTTCGCCCGCTGGCTGGCGGCGCCGGCGCTCGCGCCGCTCGGTCGGTCGGCCGCCACCCGGCGTGCGGCGCGGGCCGCGAGCTACCTGCTCGATTGGGCGCGCCTCGAGCGGCGCCTGGGCGCGCTCGGCGTCGACGTCGTCCACCTCCAGTGGTCGCTCGACGCGCGCTGCGACGCCTGGTGGCTGCGCCGCTTGCGCCGCCGCGGCGTCGGCGTCGTGGTCACCTTCCACAACGCCCGGGCGCGTGCCGACGCCCCCGGCCGGCACGGAGGCGAGGGGAGGCTGCTCGCCGCCGCCGACGCTATCGTGACGCTCGGGGCGACCGTCGCCGGCGAGCTCGCGCGTCGATTCCCGGCGCGAGCGCCGTGCTTCGCGGTGATCCCCCCCTCGGTGCCGGCGCCGGAGCCGGAGCGCATCAGCCAGGCCGAGGCCCGACGGCGCTGGGGGCTGCCGGCCGATGCGGCGGTCGCCCTCTTCTTCGGGCTGGTGCGCCCGTACAAGGGGGTCGATCGGCTGACCGCGGCCTTCGCGACGGTCGCGCGCTCGCTGCCCGCCGCCCGACTGGTCGTCGCCGGGCGGGGCCGCGAGAGCTTCGCACCACTCGCCGGCCAGCTCGCGGCGGCGGGCCTGGGCGACCGTCTGCTGCGCGTCGACCGCTACGTCGACGAGCGCGAGGCCGGGGAGCTGTTCGCGGCCTCGGATCTCGTCGCTCTGCCCTATCGCGTGGGCTCGGCGAGCGCGGTGGTGGTCGAAGCCTGGCGCCACGAGCGCCTGCCGCTCGCCAGCGCGATCGGCGCCCTCGGCGAGCAGGTGATCGACGGCGAGACCGGCTGCGCGTTGCCCCCGGAGGAGGACGCCGCCCTCGTGCGCGCTCTCGCCGAGCGGCTCGCGGATCGCGGCGGCACGCTCGCGGCCGGCCGGTGCGCGGCCGAGGCCGCCCGCCGGCGCTTCCCGCCCGAGCAGGAGGCGGCGAAGCACCTCGCGCTCTACCGCGGCTCGGGGCGCCCGGCGCGCGCCGCATGACCGAGCCGCCCACCGCGCCGGCCCGGCCGCGGCTCTCGGTGGTCGTGCCGCTGCGCAACGAGGAGAGGACCCTCGTTCGCTGCCTCGAAGCGATCGCCGCCCTGCGCTGGCCTCCGGATCGCCTCGAAGTGCTGCTGGTCGAAGGGGGCTCGCGCGACGGTACGCGGGCGATCGCCGAGGGCTGGTGCGCGCGCGACCCACGCTTCCGGCTGCTCGACAATCCGGGCGGCCTGGTCTCCCGCGCCCTCAACCTCGGCATCGCTGCGGCGTTCGGCGAGATCCTGGTGCGCATCGACGCGCACACCCTGCCCGACGCCGACTATCTCGAGCGCTCGGTCGCGGCGCTCGCCGAGACCGGCGCCTGGTGCGTCGGCGGTCCGATGTCGGCCGAAGGCCGGACGCCCGTGGGGGAGGCGGTGGCACTGGCGATGCGCCACCCCTTCGGCGTCGGGCCGGCGCGCTTCCGCTACGCGCGGCGGCGCGAAGCGGTCGACACGGTCTACCTCGGCGCCTTTCCGCGCGCGGCGCTCGAGCGAGTCGGCCCCTTCGAGGAACGGCTGGTGCGCAACCAGGACTACGAGCTGAACTGGCGGATCCGGCGAGCCGGCGGACGGATCGTCGTCGACCCGGCGATCCGCTCGACCTACCTGACGCGCTCGACGCTCGGGGAGGTCGGGCGCCAGTACTTCGACTACGGCTTCTGGAAGCGCCGGATGCTCGCGCTCCATCCGCGCTCGCTGCGCCCGCGGCAGCTGGTGGCGCCGCTCTTCGTGCTGACGCTGCTCGGCGGCGTGGCCGGGGCCGGCGGCGCCGCGCTCGGAGCGCTGCCGCACGCGGCGGCGCTCCCCCTGCCGGCGCTCGCCGGCTCCTATCTCGCCGTGGCGCTCGGGGTGAGCCTCCAGCTCTCCTTGCGCCACGGCCTGCGCCACCTCGTGCGGCTGCCGGCGGTCCTCGCCACGATGCACGGCGCCTGGGGTCTCGGCTTCCTGGCCGCGAGCCTCGTGCCCTGGCGCGAGCGGCACGCGGCGAACGAACCGGGAGGCGCACGATGAGCGCGCCGCGCCTCGCCGCGCTCGGCGAGGCGCTCGCCGAGGCGGCGCTGCTGGTCACGCCCTGCGCGGCGCTGCTCTTCCTGGCGCCGGCGAGCGGCTTCGGACCGGAGGCCGACCGCGCGCTCGCGTTGCGGGCGCTCGCGCTGCTCGCTGCCGCGGGCGTCCTGGTCGCGGCCTGGGCGCGAGGTCGCGCGCCGCGCGAGGCGCTCCGCCGGCCGGCGCCCGAGGCCTGGCTCGCGCTCGTGCTCCTCGGAGTCGCCGCGCTCTCGAGCGCGCTGGCGCCCGATCCGTTGCGCTCGCTCCTCGGTGCGTTGCCCCGTCTCGACGGCGCGTTGGCGCTGGCCGCGACCGTCGCGCTCTTCCTCGCCACGCGAGCGCTGGCGGCGGACGGCGGCCGGCGCCGGCGCCTGGCGCGCGCGCTCGTCGGCGCCGGCGCGGCCGGGGCGGCCTATGCCCTCGCGCAGTGGGCGGGCGTTGACCCGTTCGCCTGGGGAAGCGCCTGGCCGGGTCGGCCGATCGGCGCCCAGGGCAACCCGGTCTTCCTGGCCGGTGCGCTGCTGCTCGTCCTGCCCTTCGCGGCCGCGGAGGTCGCCGTCCCGCTCGCGAGCGGGCGGCGCCGGGCGGCCGCGCTCGCGGCGCTGCCGGCGCTCGCCATCGCGCTGGCGCTGGTCGCATCACGCGGGCGCGGCGCGCTGCTCGGCGCCGCGGCCGGCGCGCTGATCTTCACGGGCGCGGCCCTCGCCTCGGCCGGGCGGCGCGCCCTCGCGCGCCGGTTGATCCTGGGCGTCGCGGCGCTCGGCGTGGCGCTGGTGCTGTTGCCCCCCCTCGCCGGCCGCCCGCTGCCCGGCCTCGACCCGGCGACCGGCACGGCGCGGCAGCGGGTGCTGCTCTGGCGCGCCACGCTCGAGCTCGTCGCGGCGCACCCGGAGCGGCTGCTCGTCGGCTGGGGTCCGGAAAGCCTCGCGCTGGTCTTGCCGCGCCATCTCCCCGAAGAGCTGCCGCCGCTGGTCTGGGAGCCCGGGCGGACGCAGGACCGGGCGCACAACGCCACGCTCGACACGCTCGCCACGCTCGGGCTGCCGGGGCTCGCGGCGGCCGCCGCGCTGGCGCTGCTCGGCCTCGCCCGGCCCCTCGCCCGCTGCGGGCTCGGGCGCGGCGAGCCCGCGCGGACGGCGGAGCGCTGGCTCGACGCCGCGGCCGCTGCGGCGCTCGCGGCGCACCTGGTCGAGCTCCAGTTCGGCTTCCGCACGGCGGCGACCGGGGCGCTCGCGGCGCTGCTCCTCGGGCTGGCGACCGCGCCACGCGGACGCGACGCGCCCGAGGGCGCCGCGCGCGAGCCCGCGGGCGCGCTCGTCGGCTGGCTCGCCGGCGGCGCACTGGCGCTACTCGCGCAGGCTTTCGCCACGGCGCCGCGGCCGTCGCGCGAGGGCGCGCTCGTGCTGCTCGCCGCCGGGGGGGCGGCGGCGCTCGCGCTCTGGCGCGGCCTGCCGCGGCGCGAGCTGCTCGGCCGGGCGCTGCCGATCGCTCTGCTCGCGCTCGCTCTCGGTTGGGGCGCCGGCGCCGCCGCCCGCGGCACGGCGTCGCCCGGCGAGGCGCAGGCCGCCGCCGCGCTCGCGCCGCTCCTGTTCGTCGTGCTCGGAGTGGCGAGTGCCGTCCCGCGCCGGCTCGCGCGGCCCGTGGCGACCCGCCGCGCAGCGATCCTGGTCGCGCTCGCGGCGCTGCCGCTCCTCGGCGCGGCGCTCGCGTGGAGCGTGGCCCGGCCGCTCGCCGCGGGCGTCGCCTTCGGTCACGGCCGAGCCGCGCTCGCGCGCGACGAGGCGGATCTCGCCGCCGCGGCCTTCGCCGGAGCGGCGGCGCGCGCGCCGGGGCTGGTCGCGCCGATCCGGTGGGAGGCGCGCGCGGCCGCCAGCCTGGCCGCCGCGACCCGGCCGGAGGACCTGCGCGCGCGCCGCTTCGCTGCGGCGCTGGCGCGGCTCGACGGCGCGCGCGCCCGCCATCCGGAGGATCCCGACCTCGACCCCGAGTCGGCGCTGCTGCTCGCGCGCTGGGCGGAGCGCACGCCCGATCCGGCGGCGCGCCGCGCGCGCCTCGAAGAGGCTCGCGCGCGGCTCACGACCGCCGCAGAGCGCGCCCCGGCGAGCGCCTCGGTGGCGCGCGCTCTGGCCGCCGTGCGGCTCGACCTCGGCGACGTCGAAGGCGCCCGCGCGGAAGCGGAGCGGAGCGCCGCCCTCGCTCCCCGTTCCCTGGAGTCGGCGCTGCTGCTCGGCCGGGCGCGCGCCGCGGCGGGGGATCTCGAGGGCGCGCTCGCCGCCTTCGGCGAGGCGGCGCGCATGGACGGAGCGCGCGCGGCGCGCCTCCTCGAGAGCGTGGCCCGCGGCGCTCCCGGGTCGTACGGGGCGCAGCGCGACGTCACCCTGTTCGCCCTGGCCCACGGCGATGCGGGAACGGCGGCGCGCGTCCTCGCGCGCGCCCGCGCGGCGGCCCTGCCGAGCGAGGCGGGCGCGTTGGCGGCGCTCGAGGCCGCGGTCGCGACCGCCGGCGCGCCGAGCAGCGAAGTCGAGTAGCGTCGCTCGTCGTGCGCATCGGCCTGCTTTCCTTCGAGTACCCACCCGAGACCGGCTTCGGCGGCATCGGCACCTACACGCGCACGCAGGCGCGCGCGCTCGCCGCTCTCGGTCACGAGGTCCACGTGCTGGCTGGCGCCACCGCGCCGCGCCCGCTCGCACGGCGGCTCGAGGAGGGGGTCGAGATCTGGCGCTTCCGGGGGGGGCCGCGCCGCTGGGCGGCGGCGCTCGGCCGGCTGCGCCTCTTCTGGACGCGCAACCGGCTGGAGAACGGCCTCGACATGGCGCGGGCGCTCGCGCGGCTGCTCGATCGACATCCGCTCGACGTCGTCGAGGTGCCCGAGTGCGGCGCCGAGGGCCTGCGGCTGGCGCGCCTGCTGCCCGGCCGGATCGTCGTCCGCTTCCACTCGCCGGCCGAGCTGATTCTCCCTTTCTACGACGTGCCGCCGTTGGACCGCCGCCTCTGCTCCTGGCTCGAACGGCGCGCGCTGCGCTCGGGCGCGGCGTTCACCGCGGCGTCGGAGTTTCTCGCGCGCGAGGCGCGCGTGCGCCTCGGCGTGCCGGCGCCGATCGAGGCGATCCCGAACGGCATCGAGCTCGCCGCGAGCGCCGGCGAGGCGAGCTTCGACCTGCGCGCGCGGCTCGGGCTCGGGCCGGCGACGCCGGTCGTCCTGTTCGCCGGCCGCATCGAGCGGCGCAAGGGGGCGGATGTCGCCGCCGCGGTCGCCGCGCGTCTGCTGCCGCGGCGAGCGCTGGCCTGCGTCTTCGTCGGCGACGACCTGTTCGGCTGGCTCGAGCGCGAGCTGGCGCCGCCGCTCGCCGCAGCCGGCGGGCCGGGGAGCTTCCACCCGCTCGGCCGCCTGCCGCTCGCCGAGGCGCGTGCCGCGCTGGCTCAGGCCGACGTCGTGCTCGTCCCCAGCCGCTGGGAGAACTGCCCTTACGTCGTGCTCGAGGCGATGGCCGCCGGCCGGGCGATCGTCGCGAGCGACGGCAGCGGCTTGCCCGAGCTGATCGAGCCCGGGCGGACCGGCTTGCTGGCGCCGGTGGGCGACGCCACGGCCCACGCCGGGGCGGTCGAGCGCCTGCTCGACGATCGCGAGTTCGCGCAGCGCCTCGGGGCGGCGGCGCGCGCGCGCGTGGAGCGGGAGCTGTCCGCCGAGACGATCGCCCGCCGCAGCCTCGAGGTCTATCGACGCGTCGTCGCCGCCGCGGACGTGCGCGCGGGGGCGAGGTGAGGGGTCCGCCGACGTCGCGGCCGCTGCCGCCGCTCGTTCGCCCGCTCGCGCGGGCGGCGCGACGGGCGCGTCGGGCCCTCTTCGGAGCGTTCCGCTGGCTGGCGGGGCGGCCCGCGGCGGCGGTCGACGCGCTCGGCGGTCTCGGCCACCGGCGGCGAGTCGCGGCGCTCGCGCGGTCCGCGCGGCAGCGGCCGCCCGCGCGCCGGCCGCGCGTCCTGGCGATCGGCGCCTGGTCCTTTCCGCTGCCGAGCCAGCGCTTCGTCTACGAGGAGCTCGCCGCGCTCGGCCGCGCTGGCTTCGACGTCCGGCTGGTCTGGTCGCGCCGGGAGCGGGGCGTCGAGCTGCCCGCGCGCTTCGCGCCGCTCGCCGCGGCCGGGCTCGAGCTGGCGCCGGCGGCGAGCGCGGGGGCCGCGGACCTCGCCTGGTTCCGCGCGACGCGACCGGCGCGTCTCGACGCGCTGCTCGACGAGCTCGCGGCGGCGACCGGCCGGAGCGCGGAGTCGCTCGTCGCGCGGCGCGAGGTCCGGCGCGCGCTCTCCTTCGCGCGCCTCGCCGAGGCCGCGCGCGCCGACTACCTGCACGGCTACTTCTTCTACGAGGGGGGGCTGGCGGCGCACGTCGCCTCGCGGCTGCTCGACCTGCCGCGCGGCGTGACCTGCTACGCCGACCACCGGCTCGCCGACTGGGACCTCAAGGCGGTCGGCCTCCAGCTGCGCGCCGCCGCGCTGATCGTCGCGACCTCGCGACGCATCGCCGAGGAGGTCGCCGAGCTCTGCCCAGGTGCTTCGGCGCGCACGCTGGTCAAGCCGAACGCGATCTCGACCGCCGCCTTTCCGCGCCGCCCGCCGCCGGCGCGCGCCGCCGGCGAGTCGCTGCGGCTGCTCGCGGTCTCGCGCATCGACCCGAAGAAGGGGTTGGTCGTGCTGGTCGAGGCGATGGCCGAGCTGGCGCGCCGGGGGGTGGCGGCGCGGCTCGAGATCGCCGGCGGCGTCGACCGGGGCTCGGCGGCGGGCGCCGCCGCGGCGGCGGAGCTCGATCGCCGGATCGCGTCGCTCGGGCTCGAGCGGTCGGTGGCGCGGCTCGGCTGGCTGGCCGAGCGCGGCGTCGTCGAGGCGTTGGCGCGCGCCGATCTGTTCGTCGCGCCGGCGGTCGAGACGCCGGAGGGGGACAAGGACGGCATCCCGACCGCGCTGCTCGAGGCGATGTCGTGCGGCCTGCCGATCGTGGCGAGCCGCGCCGGCTCGATCCCGGAGGCGGTCGAGCCGGAGGCCGACGGGCTCCTGGTGCCCGCGGGCGATGTCGGCGCCCTCGCCGACGCCATCGCTCGGCTGGCGCGCGACCCCGGGCTCGCGCGCCGGCTCGGCGAGCGAGCGGCGGCGTCCGTGCGCGCCCGTTTCGACGTCGAGGTCTGCGAGCCCCTGCTCGCCGAGCGGATCGACGCGCTGGTCAGGGGCCGCCGGTGACGTGGCGGGCGCTCTGCTCGGGCAGCGGCATGGAGCGGGTCGCCTCGGTTTCGAGGAGCACCAGCGCCCCGGACAGACGCCCGAGGTTGTGGCGCTCGTCGCGCGGCGTCGCGATCGAAAAGTAGCAGGGGGCGTCCTCGAAGCCCGAGAGCGCCAACACGCCGCGCGTCCAGGGCTCGATCAGGCCGCCGCGCAGGGCGTAGCGTCCGGCGAAGAGCGGCAGCCGGGGAATCTCGCAGGAGAGCTCGCCCCGCCCCGCCGTCAGGCGGACGCCGTCGGCCTCGGTGGCGCCGATGCCGTTGGCCAGCACCGCGGCAAGGTCGACGCCGCAGACCTGGAAGCCCCAGGCGACCGGCTCGAGATCGCGCTCGGCGACGTAGCGCAGGACGACGCGCGCGGCGCCGCCGGTCTCGATCCGCTCGCGGTCGAGCGGCTCGATCGCGAGCGACTCGATCCGGAAGGGCCCCGCCGCGCGTCCGTCGGCGGCGGCGGGACCGCTGGCGCCCGGCGTCTCGGCGGCCGGCAGGGCGCGCACCAGATCGCCCTGGCGCGCCTCGAAGTAGGCGCCGACGACCTCTGGCGTCGGCCCGATCGCGGCGAGGCGGCCGCGCTCGAGGTAGAGCGCGCGCGGACAAAGCACCTGGACCGCGTAGAGGTCGTGCGAGACGATCAGCAGCGCGCGCCCGCGCGCCGGCAGCGACGCCATGTGCTGCATGCACTTGCGCCGGAAGGCCAGGTCGCCGACGGCGAGCGCCTCGTCGACCAGCAGGACGTCCGGGGCGAGGTGCGCGGCCACCGCGAAGCCGAGGCGCGCGCGCATGCCGGTGCTGTAGGTGCCGAGCGGCGCCTCGGCGAGCTCGCCGAGCTCGGCGAAGGCGAGGATCGCCTCGAGCTGGCGCTCGCTCTCGCGCCGGCCGAGGCCGAGCAGCGTCGCGGCGTGGCGCGCGTTGTCGCGGCCGCTGGCGAGGGGGTCGAAGCCGACGCCCAGGTCGCCGATCGCCGCCGCGTCGCCGCGCACCACGATCCGTCCGCGGTCGGGGCCGAGCCGCCCGGCGATCAGGCGCAGCAGCGTCGACTTGCCGGCGCCGTTCGGTCCGATCACCGCGAGCGCCTCGCCGCGCGCCAACGTGAAGGAGATCTCTTCGAGCGCCCAGAACTCGCCGGGGCGCAACTCGCCGGGCCGCCGTCGGCCGACCGCCTCGGCGAAGATGTCGAGGAGGCCGTGGCGCGCCGAGCGGTCGAGGTCGCGGCAGAACTTCTTGGCGATCCGCTCGACCTCGACCAGGGGCGACTCGGCCATGGCGGCAGTCTACCCGTGGGTCCCGGGGCGCCGGGGGCGGCGGGCGGCGCGATGCGCCGCGAGAGCGGCGCCGAGGGCTGGGGGCGCCCCGCCGAGACCGCCGTCGATCAGGTGCAGAAAGGCGGCGTGCTCGGCGTCGAGCAGCGTGGCGAGGTCGGCAGCACCCCGCGTCCGCCGGTCGACGATCCGGTTGAAGCGGCCGGGGAGGCGCGGATGGCCGGCGAGCCCCTCGGCGTGCGCCGCGGCGATCAGCGCGCCCTGGTCGCGTGGCACGAAGCGGGGGTCGTCGCGGATCGCGTCGGCGAAGGCGCGCCAGCGCGCGAAGAGCGGGCGGGCGCGCGGGTCGAAGAGGAAGACGCCGCCATTCCAGGGCACCCAGCGGCGGTCGGGAATCGCGACGCCGAAGGCGTCTTCGATCGCCTCGGCGAGGTGGTCGCACTCGCCGAGGTCGCCGCCGGCCGGGTCGAGCCAGACGCCGCCATGGTCGTGGTCGGGACGCGCGACCCAGCGCCGCCGGGGCGCGCCGGCGCGGAACCACCAGGCCTCCTCGCCACCGTCGGCGGTGGGCAGGCGGCGGAACGAGTCCCCCCGCTCGTCCTCCCAGTAGCCTCGCGCCCCCTCGCCGGTCCAGCGAAAGTGCCCTTCGCCGTCGCGCCAGACGCCGCGGAGGTCGCCGCGCACCTTCTCGAGTCGCCAGGGGGTGCCGGGGAAGGAGTAGCGGATGACCACCGGTTCGCCGTCGACGAACTCCTGCTCGAAGCGCAGCGAGCCACCCGGGCGCCAGGCGCGCGCGACGCCGCGCCACCACTGGCCGCGCCGGCGCTCGCCCTCGAAGCGCGCGCCTCGGTAGTAGGCGGGGTCATCGAGCGCGGCGAGCTCGCCTTGCGCGCCATGGAGCGCGGTGAGCGCGTCGAGGCGGGCGAAGAAGCGCTCGAGCCGCTCCCCCTCCTCCCGGCAGGGGCAGGCGACCGCATGGCGGCTGAAGCGACGCAGGTCGGTCGCCGGCGAGGGGAGGTCGGAGGCGAAAGTCGCGGGCGGGACGAAGAAGTCGAAGATCTGGTCGACCTCGGGCGAGACGGCGAGCACGTCGCTGTCGAGGTAGCAGAAGGGCGCGCCTTCTCGCAGGAGCTCGGGCCGGACTCCGGGGAGCAGCTCGGGCAGCGAGGTCTTGAGCCAGATCGCCGCGGCGCGGTCGTCGAGCTCGGCGGGCGTGTCGACCTCGACGACCCGCGCTCCCGGGATGGGCCGCGGGTTCCGGCGCGGATCGGTGACGATGGTGACCGGCCGGCTCGCGAAGGCGGCGAGGAATCCGAGCGCCTCCTCGAGCCGGGCGAGCTGCGGCTCGCCGCCGCAAACCGCGAAGACGAAGCCGCCCGCGCTCACCCCTTCCGCCTCCTCCGGCGCGCCAGCGGATCGAGGCCGCTGCGGAAGAGCAGCAGGTGGGCGAGGGCGATCGCCAGCCAGCCGGGGTCGCGCGCGCCGAGGGCGGCGAGTGGCAGCAGCGGGAACCAGCGCTCCTGGAAATCGTGGAGGTAGGGGAAGGCGGCGAGCTCGCGCCGGTAGAAGCTCGCCCTCTTGCCCCAGCGGAAGTGGATGCGCCAGGCGGTCGCGGCGCCGTGCAGGGCGAAGGCGGCGAGCAGCCAGGGGGCGAGGTCGCCGGCGAGCGCGAGCGCCGCCGCGAAGAGGAGCGCGTGGAGCGCACCCAGCCGCTGGGCGAGCGCGTAGGCGCGACCGGGGCCGAGGGCGAGGGCGAAGCTGCGCACGCCGGCGCGCCGGTCGGCGCGGCGGTCGCGCGCCTGGCTGGCCAACGCGCTCGCCACGCCCTGCGTCAGCTTCCAGGCGACCAGCGCGCCGAGCCAGCGGCGGTCGGCGGCGCCCGAGGTCCCGGCCGCGAGCTGGAAGGTCACCGCGACGAGGGCGACGGGGAGGGCGTGGCCGTAGAGCGCATCGGCGAGCGCGCCGGCGGCGCCGCGCTCCTTGAGGCGCAGCGGCGGCAGCGAGTAAGCGGCGAACAGGACCAGCTCGCCCGCGAAGAGCGAGAGATTGGTGACGGAGCGGGGGAGCGCGAGCCAGGGCAGGAGCGCCAGAGCCAGCGCCGCCGCGAGCCAGGCGCTCCGCGCCGCCGGGGCGAGGGCGGCGAGCGGCGACGGGCGCCCGGCGCGCCGGTCGTCCTCGAGGTCGGTCCAGTCGTTGAGCAGGTGGGCGAAGGCCGCGGTGCCGATCGCCGAGGCGACGATCGCGGCGAGCGGCGCCGCGGCCTCGACGCCTGGCACCTCCCCCCGCCCGAGCGCGAGGTAGGCGACGGCGAGCAGCGGCGGCAGCTTGTAGTGCCACCAGTCCGCGGCGCGAGCGAGGTCGGCGGCGCGCACCGGCGGGCCTCAGATTCCCGAGCGTTCGAGCAGGAAGGGGAGGGCGAGACGGTAGAGGCCCCAGGCGGGCAGCAGCGCCGCGAGGGCCAGCAGCGCCACCAGCGCGAAGGCCCAGGGGGAGCCGAGCGCGCCGCCGAGGGCCAGGCCGCGCGCCCCGTCGAGCAGCGGGGTCGCCGGGTTGGCGTGCATCACCAGCCGCAGCGCGCCGTGCTCCGGCACGCGGAAGAGCACCGGCGTCACCACGAACCAGAGCACGAGCGCGGCCGGCAGGATGCGGCCGACTCCGGACTGGAGCGCCGCGAACGGGGCGAGCGTCAGCCCGAGCGCCGTGCCGAGGGCGAGCAGCGGCAGCGCGCCGAGCGGCGCGAGCAGCAGGGTCGCCGGGGGCACGAAGCCGAACGGCAGGAAGGCGGCGCTCGCCACCGCGAGCTTCACCCCGGTGCCGAACGCGGCCTCGCCGGCGCGCGACAGGATGATCGCCTCGGGCGGCAGGGCGACGCGGGCGAGCAGCGGCCGCTCGGCCGCCAGCCCCTCGACCTGGAAGGTCAGCGACTCCACCAACCCCTGCCAGAGCACCAGGCCCCAGAGCGCGTAGAGGGGATAGGGCGCGCCGACCTCGCCCGCGCCGAGCACGCGGGCGCGTGCCGCGAGGGTCGCCCAGAGCGTGACCACCACCGCGGGCGCGAGCGCCCAGACCCAACCGAGCCGCGACCCCCGGTAGCGGGCGCGCAGGCGCCGCCCGAGCTCGAGCGCGGCGAGCGGCGGCGCGGCCGCTAGGCCGCGGCGCATCTCGCGCCCGAGACGGCGCAGGCGACCCGGGCCCGATTCGGCGCTGTAGACGCGCTCTTCGGCGCGGGCGACCATCGAGTGGAAGCTCAGTCGCCGCCCGGCAGCGGCGGCGGCGATTGCGGCTCGACCGGCTTCGGGGGCGAGAGCGGCTCGACCGCCGCCAGGGCCTCGACATCGACTTCGACTTCCACCCCGCGCAACAGATCGGCGTAGAAGGCGGCCCGCACCTCGTCGCGCCGCTCGCGCAGGAGCCGGTTGCGGATCCCGGGAGCGATCTTCTCGAGCGGCGCCGGCGCGGCCTCCTCGCGCGCGACCAGCTTGACGATTGCGAAGCCCTTCTCGATGCGCAGGACCGGGCTCACCTCGCCCGGCTCAGCGAGCGCGAGCAGCGTGCGGGCGACCTCCGGGCCGAAGCGGAAGCCCTCGACATCGACCTCGGTCACCCAACCGAGCTCGCCGCCGATGTAGCGCGTGCCCGGGTCCTCGGAGTGACGTAGCGCGACCGGCCCGAGGTTGCGCGCGTCGGCGGGCAGCGCGAGCGCCTCCGCGCGGACGTTCTCGGCGCGCTGCCGCGCCTCCTCGACCTTCTCGGGCGTCGCCTTGGCCGGCACGGCGAGGAAGATCCAGGCGCCGCGCGCGCGCGCCGGCACCAGGAACTCGGCGGCGTGCTCCCGGTAGAAGGCCTCGATGTCGGCGTCCGAGACCTCGAGGCGCTCGAGCTCGGCGTCGAGGTGCTCGTCGAGATAGCGCGCGCGCAGCATCCGCTCGACCGCGGCGACGTACTCCGGGTCGCGGTCCAACCCCGCCGCGCGCGCCGCGGCGAGCACCGCCCGCTCGCGCACCAGCTCGTCGAGCAGCGCCCGGCGCTCCTCCGGCGTGGCGAAGCGCCCGGGGATCCGGCCGCCGCGGCGTTCCATCTCGGCGCGCAGCATCGCCGCGGTGACCGGTTGGCCGCCAACGCGCGCCAGGACGGGAGTGTCGTCCGGCGCCGCGGCGGCCTCCGGCGCCGGAGTTACCGGGGTGGCCGGCGCGGCCGGTCCGCCCGGCGTCCCGGTGGCGCAGGCGAGGGTGAGGAGAAGGGCGAGGGCGAGGACCGTGATCCGCATGGACGTCGGCTCCGGGGGGAGCGGCGTGGCTCCCGGTCGCCCGGAACCGTAGCGCTCGCCCGGACGCGGGTCAAGTCGCGCCCCCGGTCAGGGGGAGTCGGTGCCGAGCACCTTCTCGAGAGCCGCGAGCGCGCGCGGGTCGGCCGACTGGCCGAGCCAGAAGAGCGCCTGTCGCCGGGCGCCGGGCTCCGCCGCTTCGCGCAGCAGCCGCATCAGGTGGTCGGCGCCGTCGTCGAGCTGGGCGAGGGCGAACACCCCCTGCTCGCGCACTTGCCGGTCGGCATCCCGCTCGATCGCTTCGAGGATCCAGCCGGCCGCGCGGTCGTCGCCGGTCTGCGCGAGCCAGAAGAGCGCCTGGCCCCGGACCTCCGGATCGCGATCGGCGGTGGCGGCCCGATGGAGGCGCGCGAGGGCGACCGGGTGCGTCGAGAGGGTCAGGGCGAACAGCGCGTGACGCCGCAGCTCGGCGTCGGGCTCGCCGTCGAGCACTTCGGCGAGCAGGGCGTAGCCGCCCGCGCCGCGAGCGGCACCCGACCAGAAGATCGCGCCCTGCCGCGGCTCCAGCTCGCCGTCGGAGTCGAGCGCGAGCACGCGCAGCCGGCGGTCGGCGCCCGGCCCTTCGTGGTGCGCGACCGCGGCGACCGCGGTGCCGGAGACCCGCTCCGGAGCGCCGCCGGCGGCGACCGAGACGAGCCAGTCGAGGCTCGCCTCGGTGTCGGTGCCTGCGAGCCAGTGGAGCGTGCGCCCTTCGGCGCGCACCGGGCAGCTCGCGCCGATCGGCAGCAGGCGCAGGACCCGGCCGCGCTCGACCTCGGCGAGCACGATCAGGTCGGCCGAGGCCTCGGCGGCGCCCTGCTCGCGTTCGCTCCCCCAGCCGCCGCTCTCCTCTGCGAGCGAACAGACGCGCTCGCGGCCGCGCCGGGAGTGGCAGCAGAGATCTTCGGCATCCGCGACGCCCGGGACCGAGTAACCGAGCCACTCCGGCCCGGCGGCGCCCAGGGAGCGTGCCAGCGCCGCCGGGTCGGCGGCGGCCCGCCGCTCCAGGCGCCCGCCCTCGAGCGCCGGTTCGGCACCGGTCGCCGCGGCGGCGCCGAGCAGCGGCAGGAGAGCGAGGCGACGAGCGAACCGCGCGGCGTGCAGGCTCACGGCTCGGCCTCCAACAGGCGCATCAGCTCGGCGGTCGCCTCTTCGGAATCGAGCAGCGAGAGGCGCTGGACGATCGCCCGCTTGACCGCCGGGTCCTGCTCCTTGCGGAAGAGCGAGACGAGCGACGAGGCGTCGTCGCGCAGCATCAGCCCGTCGACCACCGCCATCCTGCCGGCCGGGTCGGGGAGCGAGTCGTAGAGGGCGAGCAGCTCGCGCCCGGCCTCCTCGCCGTCGATCAGGCCGAGCCCCTGGATCGCCTTGTGGCGCAGGGCCGGATCGCTCTCGCCGCGGGCGGCGCGCGCCAGCGTGGCGGTGTCGCCGGCGAGCGCGAAGGCGTCGAGCAGCCGCGCGCGCAGCGCCGGATCCTTCTCGTTGGCCCAGAGCGCGGCGAGCGCCGAGCCGGCATCCATCACGCCGAGCATCTCGATCGCCCGCCCGCGCAGCGCCGGATCGGTCTCCGACCTGGCGGCGGCGAGCACCGGGTCGACCGCGCCGGCGATCATCCAGGCGTCGAGGATCGCGCTGCGGATCTGGGGAGTGCCGGTCTCGCGGTAGAGCTGGGCGAGGGCGGCGAGGTCCTCCTCGTCGCCGGCGATGCCGAACATCTGGACCGCCTTGAGCTGCAGCTCGGCGGGCCGCCCGGAGCGGGCCAGATCGAGCAGGATCTGGCGGGCCCGGGGCGAGTCGCTCTGCGACAGGACGAACAGCGCACGCTCCTTCAGGCGCAGCGAATGCTCGCCGGAGAGGAAGCGCTCGAGCACCGGCACGGCGCGCTCGGGATCGACCTGGAGCAGCCCGTCGAGCGCGTAGAGCTTGAGCTCCTCTCCCTCGTCGAGCGGAGCGACACGGGCGACGTCGCGCGCCGCCCGCCCCACCTCGCGCGCCATGCGCTCCCCCTCGCGGGCGAGACGGTCGCCCTCGCGCGCCAGCTGCTCGGCCTGCCGCTCGGCGTCGCGCGCCATCCGCTCGGCCTCCCGCTCGATCCGCGCAGCTTCGCGCTCGATGTGCGAGGCGTCGCGCAGCGTGAGCTCGAGCGCGGCGGCGTCGTCGGCCCAGGCGCTCGCGGGAAACTCGGCAAGCAGCCGACGGATGCCCGCCAGGGCCTCGGCCTTGCGACCCCCCTTGGCGGCGGCGTAGGCCTGCCAGTAGACGGCGGCGTCCGTCTCGGGCCCGGGCTCGCGGGCGAGCTCGCCGAACAGCTCGATGGCGTCGGACCAGCGCTTCTCGGCGAGCGCGCGCTGCCCCTGCCGGTAGAGCTCGCTGCGGCCGCTGGCGGCGTCCTCGGTGGCGAAGGGCGAGGCGATCGCGCCGGCGGGAGCGCCCGACGCCGCGGCGAGCAGCGCGGCGAGAGCGACGGTCGGAATGAGGAATCGCGACGGAGAGTTCATTGTCGGGTCTCCGGTCAGAGCTGCGTGGTGGGAAAGAGCGGCATCGGACCGAGCGCACGGGGCTCGAGCCGGCCGCCGACGATGCGGACCTTGAACAGCAGGTCCTCGGATTCGACGAGCCGCCGGACGTCGCCGGCGACGGCCGCGCCGGCGGGAGCGTTGGCGAGCTCGATCAGCACCGGCTCGAGCTGGTCGAGCAGGGCGACGATCCGCCGCTGCCCGGCCCGCTCGGCCGCCTTGCGGTAGAGCCGGTTGGAGGCGAGCAGCGCCTCGGCGAGCTCGCGTTCCGCCTCCGGGCTCTCGAGCTCCGTCCGGTTCACCAGCTCGGTCAACAGGCGCTCGGAAGCATCGAGGTGGCCGGCCACCGAGGCGAGCAGGACGCGCTCGCGCGCCTCGCTGCCGAAGCCCTCGGCGACCGCCGGCGCGGCGCTGGCCAGCTCGGAAGGCGCGAGCTGCGGGCCGCTCCAGCGGCCCAGCGCGAAGGCGACGGCCAGCACGAGCAGGCCCATGGCGCCGAGCGCGGCGAGCCGCCAGGGGACGTCGGCTGCGGCGAAGCGGCGCGCCGGCAGCGGCGAGGCGCCCTCGAGGCGGGGCCGCACCCGTCGCCAGATCCGGTTCTCGAGGCCGGGCATCGGCTCGGCCTCCGCCCAGCGCTCGGCGGCGTCGAGCAGCCGCTCGAGCTCGGCGTAGCGCCGGGCGAGCTCCGGATCGTCGGCGAGCGCCGCGCGGATCGCCTCGGCGTCTCGGCTCTCCCCGTAGCGGAAGAGGATCAGGTCGTCGTCACGGAAGCGCTTCATGGGGACTCTCCAGGAGCGGAGCGAGCGCGGCGCGCAGCTTGCGCACGGCGCGGAAGATCGACTGCTTGGTGGCGTTCTCGCGCTTGCCGAGCGCCGCCGAGATCTCGGCGATCGAACGCCCCTCGTAGTGGCGCAGCACGAAGGCGGCGCGCTCGACCGGCGTCAGCCCGGCGAGCGCCGTCGCCGTGGCGCGCCCGAGCTCGCTCGACAAGGCCCGGCGGTCGGGCGCCGGCTCGGCGCTCGCCAGCACCTCTTCGAGGCCGGGCGCCTCGGCCGCGGGAGGGACCTCGAGGCGGTGGCGCCGCCGCTTGCGCAGCTCGTCGATCGCCGCGTTGACCGCGATCCGGTGCAGCCAGGTCGAGAACTCGGCGCGATCGTCGAAGCGGGCGAGGAAGCGGAAGGCGCGCAGGAAGGTCTCCTGCACGGCGTCCTCGGCGGCCGCGGCGTCGCCGACGATCCGGTGGCAGATCCGGTAGACGGAGCGGGAGTGGGCCGCCACCAACGCTTCGAAGGCGTCGGCGTCCCCCTCCCGGACCCTGCGAATCGCCGCCAGCTCGATCGGTTCCATTTCGCCCCGATTAGACGGTATCGCGAGCGCGCGGTTAGCCCCCGGCTGATTCCGTTGCGCGTACCCCGTTTGGGGGACGACGAAGGCAGGACGAGCTGCTGGAGAGCGCCGCGACCCGGCGCCGGAAACGCGGCGACGGGTCCGTCCAATCGGCTGGGCTCGAGGCACGAGGCTGCGGGCCGCTTACCAGGAGGCTTTTCGATGGTGAATCCCCCGGTCCGACATTGCGGCTCCCCTGTAGCGCTCTTGCTCGCCCTGGTCGTCGCTGGAGCTCCAGCCGAGGCCCAGGAGGTCTTCCTGGTCGAGGACATCGACTCGACCGCGCCGCCCGCGGGCACCGTGACGGCCTCCGGCAACCAGTTCGTCGCTTTCCAGGGAGCGCTCTACTTCAATGGTTGCGACGCCACCTCGGGTTGCGAGCTCTGGAAGACCGACGGCACCCCGGGCGGGACGGAGGCGGTCGCCGATCTCAATGCCGGAACCGCGAGCTCGAACCCGAGCGGCTTCCTGGTCGTCGGCTCGACCCTCTACTTCGTCGCCACCGGCGCGGCGACGGGTTCGGAGCTCTGGAAGAGCGATGGCACCGGCCCCGGGACGGGTCTCGTCGAGGACATTCGCGCCGGCGCCACCGGCTCGAGCCCGAGCCTCCTCACCGCGGTCGGCTCGACTCT
>WYBK01000267.1 GCA_011525905.1 Acidobacteriota bacterium | reverse complement strand
GAGGCGAAGGTGCCAGCCACTTTTCGCCAGGGCACGCCCTGGGTGTGGAGCCAGCGCAGGTAGGCGTGGTGGACGACCGAGGGCGGGTGGCCGATGCCGCGGCTCTTGCCGCGTACCCAGGCGCGGATCAGCCCCTCGGCGGTGAAGAGGGTCATCTGGGTGTCGTCGGTGATCGCGCCGAGGCGGCCGTAGGCGGGGGCGAGGCGGTCGAGGCCGCGCGGGCCGCCCTCCGGATACCTGGAACGGATCTCGGCGAGCGAGAGGAACTCGATGGGGGCGCCGAGGGCGTCGCCCAGGGCGCCGGCCAGGAGCGAGCCGCGCAGGCGGCGCTGGAGGTCGGGCCGGGGCTCGTCTCGGGAGTGCGCCGGCGGGGGCCGCTCGGGGTCCGGGCGGTCGGCGCCCACGACTCCCTCGGCTACGACAGGTCCCTCCGGGTCTCCCCCCACGTCGCTTCCCCGCTCTCGATTCGGCGCCACCCCCGGGGCGCCTGGGAACGCTGCCGGACTGCAGGACTTCAAGAGGACCGAGTCTAGGCGCTGGCTCCGCCGCGGGCCACCACCCCGGCGCGTCGCCCGGCCGGCGCGGCGCGCCACACCCTCGGCCGGATTCCTAACACGAGCGACTGACAGGAACTGACAGTGGGCAGGCGACGGGGAGTCGGGCCTCGGGTCCCGGTCCGCTCTAGGGAGGGCTCGCTTTCCGGGTACGGGCGGCTGGAGTACCCTGATCCCGCAAGCTACCGGAGACCCTTCCGAGGCCGCCAGCGGATCGCAGCCGCTGGAGCTCGGGATCCGAGCCCCTCGGGCGGGCGCGTGCGCGCGGCGCCGAGGCGTCGCGGCGCCGCGAGGTCCAGACGGAGAAAGGAGTCGAGACCATGGCCTGGGAGATTCAGCAGTTGAACGTCGTGTTCGAGGGCGGGCGCAACGAGGCGGCGGCGACGCCCATCGCGCTCGCCGCGCCCTTTCGCGGCGTGCGCAGCATCCGGCAGGCGTTCTGCGCGATCGCCTCGTTCGACATCGCCTTCCTGAACCAGGATCACCACGTCCGGCAGATCGGCATCCGCCTCGCCGCTCCGACCATCCGCAACTCGGGCGACCTCTGGGACGTCCTGGTCACCGGCACCCTGCCCTTCCGCGACGACGGGCGATTCGACGACCGCTACCGGGTCACGCTCTCGGTGCTGGTCCTCGCCGACGTCGAGCGCTGAGGCCGAGCGACGGCCGCTTCAACGCCCGCAGGATTCGTCGAGCCAGGCTTCGGCGGCGGCGCGTTGGTGGGGCATGGCGGCGCCGGGGTAGCCGGCGGCGGCGAGGCGGCGCTCGGCCTCGGAGTAGGAGATCCCGTGGCGGCGGGCGGTCCAGGCGGCGAGCACGGTCGCGGTGCGCTGGACTCCGGCGCGGCAGTGGACGTAGAGGGTGGCGCCGGGCGTCTCGTAGGCGCGGTCGAGCCAGTCGGCGGCCCGGGTGAGGTCGGCGGCGGTCGGGGCCTGGAAGTCGCCGATCGGCACGCTCTCGCGCGCGATGCCGCGCCGCGCGAGGGCCTCGACGGCGTCGCGCCCTTCGCGCCCCGGGCCGTCCCACTCCCGAGCCTCGCGCAGGTCCAGAACGTGGGTGACGCCGCGCTCGGCGAGGTCGGAGACGTCGCGCTCGGAGAGCGGGTTGCGGCCGGCGAGCAGGCGCGGCCCGGCGGGCCAGAGGTCGAAGTCGGGAATCGGCCCCGAATAGATCGCCGCGTGCCGGGCGTCGGGGTCGAGCGGAGCGCTCGGCCTCGCTCCCCCGCCGCTCCGGCCTCCCCCATCTCGTCGATTCGCCGTCATGCCGCTTCCCCGCTCGGTCTTCGGCGCCACGCTCGGGGCGCCACGGAGGGCTACAGGATCTCAGAAATCCGAGAATCGCAGTGTAGCCCGGAGGGAACCACCCCGGCTGGCACCTCGTCGGATTCGAGGGTGACAGTTACCTTTCTCGAAGGGTAACTGTCACCTGATCCCCAGGTACCGCTATCGAAAGGTAACTGTCACCCTATCCCGACGGTGAGGGACCAGGCCGTGGTGTCGCCGGCTTCGAAGCCGTCGGCGAAGACCGCGGGGAGGACCTCGCCGTCGTCGACGTGCACCGTGAAGTCGTTCTCGGCGTTGCAGGCGAGCCGCAGAACGGCGGACTGGGTCGTCGCGCCGGTGGTTCGGCTCCAGAGGATCGGGTGCCAGGAAGCGCCGAACAGGACCGGGAGGACCGGCTCGGCGACGAAGCCGCTGCAGCCGGTGCCGGAGTACTCGACGAACGAGACGACGCAGCCGTCCGGGCCCGGGCCGGAGACGACGCGGGCGGCGATCGCGAGCTTGTAGGTCGTCGACGGATCGACCTCGACGCAGGCGGTGAAGACCTCGAACGTCATCGACGGGTCGTGGCGATCCACCTCCGCGCAGCCCGGAGCGGTCACGCCGTCCCCCGGCACGTGAGCGGTGGCGTCGGCGGAGAAGGTCCACTCCGACAGGTCGGTGTCGAAGCCGCAGTTGGGGACGAGGTTCGCGGGGTCGTCGCAGGCGAGCACCGGTGCGGCGCAGGCGCTGACGGTCACGGCGGCGATCGCCAGGGTCCGCCCGAGGGCGGCGCGGAATCCGGGTCGTGGCTTCATCGCAGAATCCTCCTCGGGTCGGATGAGGCAGGGGACCTCCGCAGAGAGACTCGGCCGACGGCCGCGGGAGCGGACCGCGACTGCGACGAGGGGCCCGCGGCGGTGCGCGCCGCCATCCGGACGCGGCGCGCCCGCCAACCCCCGGCCCTTTCCCCCGTGAGGAGCCGAGTGTAGGGGAAAACGCGCGCGGGCCCAAGGGAAACGGGAGCGCCGAAGTGCGGGAGCGGGCCCGCGCCGAAGGCCGGCGGGCTTCTCCGGAATCGGGGCCAGCGACGTTGTCGGCGCATTCCGGTACGACAGCGCTCGCGGTGCGGCGAGCCGGCGCGCGCGACGTGGCGTAGGCTGTCTCGTGTTGTCGGCGCCCTGGCCTGGGGGCGGCCGCGATGGGCGCGATCGGTGCGATCGGCGCGCGTCGGCCGGCTCGTCGGCGCCAGGGTCCAACGGAGCCCTCGAGAGGATGGCCTCGCTCCTCGTCTTCGTCGCACTGGTCGCCGTCGCGGCGCTGAGCGGCGCGCGGTTCCAGCCGGGCGATTGGTACCTCGCCCTGGCCAAGCCCGCCTGGACTCCTCCCGGATGGCTGTTCGCTCCGGTCTGGACTCTCCTCTACGTCGCCATCGCGGTCGCCGGCTGGCTCGTCTGGCGCGGCTCGCCGCGCCGGCGCGCAGCGCCGCTCGCGCTCTGGTCTGCGCAGCTGGTGCTCAACGCGATCTGGTCCTGGCTCTTCTTCGGGCTCCACCGCCCGGACCTCGCGCTGGTCGACATCGCCCTGCTCTGGGCGGCGATCGGCGCCTTCGTTCTCGCCGCGTGGCCGGTCCGCCGCGCCGCGGCGGGCCTGTTCGTTCCCTACTGGCTCTGGGTGACGTTCGCCGCGGCGCTCAACTTCGCGATCTGGCGCCTCAATCCCGGCGCCTGAGCGGCGACTTCATGGGGGCCGAGACGGGCGCCGGGGGCGAGGCTCACTCGAGCCCCTCGGCGAGCCAGACGTCGGCCTCGTCGTCGATGTGCAGCGCGAAGAGCGTCCGCAGCTCGGGTCCGGAGATGTAGGCCTCGGCGGGCTCCCCGCCGGAGACGGGGCGCAGCGCGCCGCTCGCGACCTCGAGGACGAAGAGCCCCGCCGGGCGGTGGACGAGCAGCTGCCGGCCGTCCGGATACCAGCCGACCGGCGTTCCTGCGCGCTCGAGCACGCTCAACCGCCGCTCGGCAAAGCTCCAGATCGCCGTCCGCGGATCGCTCGATTCGTCTCGGACCACGCCGGCCAGACGGTCGCCCGAAGGGGACCAGAGGAATCCCTGGAACCCGAGGCCCGGCGAGCCGGTCGGGCCGGAGATCCGTTCGAAGGTCTCCCAGGGGGGCGCTCCGGCCGTGGCGTAGATCAGCGTGCCGCGCTCCGAGCTCGTCGCGAGCTGGGTGCGGTCGGGCGAGAGGACCGGGCTCCACTGCGACTCTTCGCGCGAGCGGGTGAGCTGCTCGAGCCCGCTGCCGTCCGGCCGGATCGCCCACTGCTCGTAGCGGCCGCCGCGGCTCGACATGAAGAGGATCCGACTGCCGTCCGGATCCCAGGAGGCGAAGCGGTCGCGGGCCGGGTCGTCGGTCAGCTGGACCGGCGTGCCGCCGTCGACCTTCGCGACGAACAGGTCCTGCCGCGGGAAGACGGTCGTGTAGGCGATCGTCGCGCCGTCGGGCGAGGGGTTCAGGCTCTGCAGCAGCGTCGTCGTCTCGAGGATCCGTCGTGGCTTCTCGGTGACGACGCGACGCTCCGGATCGAAGTCGCGGCGCTCGACGGTCGAACGCATCGTGCGCGACGTGTAGACCCAGCGCCCCCCGCCGCGGTGCGCCGAGAGCGCGAACTCCGTGGGCAGGCCGACGCTCGCGGGGGCTCCGAGCGGCCGGCCGCTCGCGGAGTCGACGGTCAGGCGCCAGAGGTTCGGCGCGCCGCCGCGGTCGCTCAGGAAGTAGAGCTGCGAGCCGTCGTCCGACCAGACCGGATTCCAATCGTAGGGATCGTCGCTCGTCAGCTCGACCGGCTCGCCGCCGTCGACCGCGACGCTCCAGAGGTCGCGCCGGCCGCTCTCGTCGTCGCGCAGGCCCCAGTAGGCGATCCGCCGGCCGTCGGGCGACCAGGCGGGCGCCGCGGCGTCGCCCGTCTCGAGGTCGGTCGCCGCGCCGGAGGCGACGTCGACGATCCGGAGCCTGCCGCGGTTGCCCCGGCCGAACGGGCTCGCCGCCGGGACGGTGGTGCAGACGATCCGATCGCCGCCCGGCGACCAGGCGGGATCGAAGCAGCCATCGATCAGCCGGCGCGGCGACTCGCCCGTCGTTCCCATCAGGTAGATCCCGCCCCCCGCACGATCGGACCGGAACGCGACGGTGCGTCCGTCCGGCGAGACCGCGGGATAGGAGTCGTCGTCCAGCGAGTCCGCGGTGAGATCGATCGGCCGCTTGCCGCCGACCGGCACGAAGAAGATGTCGAGGTCGTCGTCGCTCCCCTCCTTGGCGGCCGCGAAGAAGAGCGACTTGCCGTCGGGCGAGAGGGTGGCGTCGCTCTCGGTGCCGGGCCGGAAGGTGAGCTTCTGGAAATGCGGCGTGCGCGACTCCGTCGTGCGCCCGGCCGGCGCGCCGGCGCCCCGGTGCCCGAGCCAGTAGCCGGCGGCGAGCGCGGCGCCGGCCGCCGCGAGCGCGACGAGCCAGGGCAGGAGCGGGCGGGCCGCGGGCGCAACCGCCGGCGCCTGCGGCCCGGCCTCGGCGTCGACGGCGCCGCCGAGCACTTCGTCGAGGACGATGCGGGCGTCCGCGATGTCGTGCAGGCGGTTCCTCGGGTCGCGCTCGAGGCAGCGCTTGAGCAGCCGCCGGATCCGCGGCGGCGTCGCGGGCGGCAGTTGCGCGAAGTCGACCTCGCCCTTGAGCACTCCCGCCAGCGTCTCGGTCGCCGTCTCGCCGGCGAACAGACGCTCGCCCGCGAGCATCTCGAAGAGGACGACGCCGAAGGCCCAGATGTCCGCGCGCTTGTCGACGGCCTTCCCCTTCGCCTGCTCCGGGCTCATGTAGGCCGCGGTGCCGAGGATGACGCCGAGCTGGGTGCCCGCCGAGGTGAGCGTCGGCGAGTGCGCGAGGTCGCGGGCCGAGCCCGAGGCCCCGGGATCGACCGCGCGCGCGAGGCCGAAGTCGAGGACCTTGACCTTGCCCTCGTCGGTCACCTTGACGTTGTGCGGCTTGAGATCCCGGTGGACGATTCCCTTGCCATGGGCTTCCTCCAGGGCCTCGGCGATCTGTCGGGCCAGAAGCAAAGCTTCATCTATGGGAAAAGGACCGGATTCCAGGCGCTCCGCCAGGGTGGGCCCCTCGACCAGCTCCATGACCAGAACGCGCGTGTCGTCGGATGCTTCGAAGCCGTAGATCTGCGCGATGTTCGGATGATTGAGCTGCGCCAGCAGCTGCGCCTCGCGCTCGAAGCGGGCGAGCCGCTCGGCGTCCGCGGTGAACGCCGCGGGCAGCAGCTTCACCGCCACCTCGCGGGCGAGCTTGGTGTCCTGGGCGCGCCAGACCTCGCCCATGCCCCCCTCGCCGAGCTTGGCGGTCAGCCGGTAGTGCGCGATCTGCCGTCCGGTCAAGGTCGGCCGACTCTATCCGAGGCCGCGCGGCCGCAGCTCAGTCCGGAAGACCGCTGGTCCAGTTCTCGATCAGCTCGAGCGGCTCGGACTGCTCCTCGCCGTAGTGGTTGACCAGGAAGCGTCCGTCGGCCGCGAGGTCGAAGGAGTTGCGGATGGCGATGGCGCTGGTCGAGAAGAGCACCGTCGGCGTGCCGAAGCGGAGCGAGCCGTCGCCGACGTGGGAGACGGCGACGCTCATGAGGTTGTTGTGGGTGTCGAGGAAGACGATCTCGTCGTCCTTCGCCGACCAGACCGCTTGGCCACCCCCTTCGAGCGAGACCTGCCACTTCGAGGTCACGCGCGGCTCCTCGCCCGACCGGTCGAGCGCCACGACCACCACCTGGACGACGCCCGACTCCGTGGTCGCGAAGGCCAGGAAGCGGCCGTCGTGCGAGAAGCGCAGCCAGCCTTCCTGGTAGGGAGTCTCGAAGAGACGACGCAGCTCGCCCGAGCCGTCGAGCGGCAGCAGCGCGAGGTCCGCGTCGCTGTCGAACGGCCCCGTTCCCACGACCAGAGCGAGGACCCGGCCGTCCGGCGAGATCGCGTCCGGCCTCAGGTCGAGCTCCGGCGGCGTCGCCTCGTAGAGGAGCTCGGCCGTCCCGGTGCTGTCGGCACGCTTGCGGAAGAGTCGATCGCGCCCGTCGGGGTGGTTGGTCGAGGCGTAGTAGACGAAGCGGCCGTCGGGAGACCAAACGGGCGACCACTCCGAGGTGTCGTCGAAGGTGAAGCGGCTCTCCGCTCCCCGCTCGAGGTCGATCATCCAGAGGTCCTCGGTCCGGTCGCCGCGCGATTCGACGACGCGCGCGCCGTCGGGCGAGAGGCGGAGGTCGCCGCGCACGCCCGTCTTCGCGACTTCGGCGACCGGGCGGCCGGTGCGGTCGAGCCAGGAGAGCCGCGACCCGCCCGACGCGCTGCCGGTCGCGTAGATCAGGCGTCGCGGCGTCGCCGCGAAAGTCGCGCGCCAGGTCGTCGAGTCGACCAGCACGTTGCGGGCGACCGACGCCGGCTCGCCGCGCAGGGTCCCCGAAGCGCCGTCGAACGCCTGCGCGAAGAGCGTCGTCTCGCGCAGGTAGAGGAGCCGATCGCCCACGACCGCGCCGTTGACGCGCGCGGGCACGAGCGCGTGCTCGTCGCTGCCGTCGAGCCGCACGAAGCGCAGGCCCGCGTCCTTCTCGAACTCGGGAGAGTGGTGGACGGCGAGGAAGACGACCCCCTTGCCGTCCGCCGTCAACGCCGGCCAGCGGTGGCTCGAATGCCGACTCGCGTCCACCTTCGTCAGGGGCCGCGGCTCCCCGCCGCGCGCCGACACCGCGAAGAGCCCCGCGCGGTACGCCGGCGAGTAGACGATCGTCCCGTCGGGCGCCCAGGCGCCGCCCCGGCCGTTGGGCGCGTCGGCCAGGGTGAGCGCCGGCCCGCCCTCGATCGGCGCGACCTTGAGCTTCCCCTCGGCGAAGAATCCGACCGACCGTCCGTCGGGGGAGAGGAAGGGCGCGAAGGCTCCGGATGTGCCTTCGATCGGGTGCTCGGCACCGGTCGCGAGCGACCGGGTCCAGAGCACGGCGGCCGTGCTCCCCTCGGTCGCCTGCGCGCCGAAGACGATCGACTCGCCGTCGGGCGCGAGGACGACCGGCGACCCCCAGTCGCCTTGGAAGAAGTAGCGCTGGCCGGAGGTCAGCGCGAGGTCCGCGGCCAGCGGCCGGGGAGCCGACCCACCGCCGGCCGGGCGCAGCCAGCCCCAGACCGCGAGGGCGGCGGCGAGACCCGCGAGCGCCCAGGGCACCCAGCCGCCGCGAGGGCGCGTGGCGAGCGCGACGGGCGCAACCCGCTCCGGCTCGACGCCTCCGGCGAGCAGCTCGTCGAGCACGATGCGCGCATCGCCGATGTCGCGCAGGCGGTTGGCTGGCTTGCGCTCGAGGCAGCGGCGTAGCAGCCGGCGGATCGCGGCCGGCGTCGACTCGGGCAGCGTTTCGAGATCGAGGTCGGCGCGGATCACCGCGGCGAGCGTGTCGCCGACCGTGTCGCCGGCGAAGAGCGCGCGGCCGGTCAGCATCTCGTGGAGGATGACGCCGAACGCCCAGATGTCGGCCCGCTTGTCGACGGGAAGCGCCTTCGCCTGCTCGGGCGCCATGTACCCGGCCGTGCCGAGGATCACTCCTTGGACGGTCGCGCCCAGGGTGAGCGTCGGCGAGTGCGCGAGCTCGCCCGCCCCGGAGGCGCCCGCGGTCGGGTCCATCGCCTTGGCGAGCCCGAAGTCGAGGACCTTGACCTT
>WYBK01000266.1 GCA_011525905.1 Acidobacteriota bacterium | reverse complement strand
TCAGACCGTGCGCGTGGCGAGCGCCGGGGAGAGTCTCGAGGCCTTGCGCGCCGGGACGATGGTCGCCGCGACGCCGATCGCCCAGATGAGCAGGACGCCGGCGAGGGTGAGCGCCGCGGAGAGCTTGCCCCCCTCGAACTGGGTGACCAGGACGACGTTGAGAGCGAAGGCGCCGATCAGGCCGAGCGCCATGCCCATCGCCGCGATCAGGGTGTTCTCGACCAGGAAGTGGCGCAGGATCTCGGCGCGCGAGGCGCCCAGCGCCCGGCGGGTGCCGATCTGCTTGGTGCGCTGGGCGACCGAGAACGAGGTCGTGCCGAAGATGCCGAGCGCGGTGACGGCCAGCAGCAGGAACATCAGGATCGCCAGCACCTTGGCCAGGAAGACTTCGAGCGAGTAGCCGCCCCCCTTGATCTCCTCGAGCGTGCGCACCGTGATCTGGCGCTCCGCCTGGGTGGCGAGCAGCGCCTCGTCGAGCGCGGCGAACACCCGGTCGCGCTCGCCCGGCGCGGCGCGCACCAGATAGCTCATGAACGAGGGCGCGGCGGGGCGGGAGGGGTAGATGACGATCCGGCTCTCCATCGGGCCGCCGCCGTAGGGCGTGACCATGCGCGCGATCACGCCGACCACGACGTCCGGGTACTGGTCGCTGCCGCTGTCGATCAGCTTGCCGATCGGCGACTCTCCGGGCCAGAGCGCCTCGGCGAAGTCCCGCGTCACCAGGCAGTTGAGGATCTGCGGCCCGTCCTGGACCGGGACGTCGCTCTCCTCGAGCGCGCGCCCCTCGACCAGCTCGAGGCCGAGCGTCTCGATCACCCGCGGGTCGGCGCGGTAGACCGGCGCGCGCACCTTGGCGCTGTCGGGCGCGCCCAGCGGCTTGAACTGCGACGAGCTGCCGCCCCCCTGGAGCGGCGTCGGGCTGATCGCCGAGGCCGCGGCGACCCCGGGAATCGCGGCGAGCGCCGCGACGTCGCGCAGCACCAGGTCTTTGCGGAAGTCGCCGTCCTCGTAGTCGGCGCCCCAGGGGCGGATCATCACGGACAGCAGGTTCGCCTCGTCGATGCCGCTCGGCCGGCCGATGCGCGCGCGCTGCTCGAGAATCAGCGCCATGCAGTTGAGCACGATCGCCGTCGTCACCGCGATTTCGAGCACCAGGAGGGCGACCTTGGTCTTGTTGCGGGCCATCGCCCGGAAGATCGGTCCGATTTCCATCACGTCCTCCTCACTGGAGCTTCAGCTGCAGGGCCGGCGGGATGCGGCAGGCGCGCCAGGCCGGGTAGAGGCCGGAGAGCAGGCCGGCCGCGAGGGCGAGCAGGAAGGCGACGCCGAAGGTGTAGCCGTTGGCGGCGAACATTCCAGCGGTCATCGGGGCGCCCGGCGCGAGCTTCTCGATCCACCGCAGCGCGAGCGCCGCCAGGGCGAGCCCGACCAGGCCGCCCCCGAGGCCGAGCAGCTCGCACTCGACCAGCCGCTGCAGGAAGATCGCCGAGCGCGGCGCGCCGAGCGCGCGGTGGACGCCGAGGATTCCCGACTTGGCCAGGAACTTGCCGAGCAGCAGGCCGGTCAGGTTGAGGCAGCAGACGACCAGGAAGAGCACGGACAGGATCACCAAGCCGTTGACCGCGGGCGGCACGACCTCGCGTACCCGCATCCACTCCATCAGCGGCGTGACCCGGTTGTTGAGCGGCTTGGGGAAGCGGCCGAGCTCCTTTTGCGAGAGCGCGTAGTTGTCGACGAAGCGCTCGTAGTCCGCGACCCGCTCCGGCTCGAGCTCCACCCAGTACTGGATCCAGTTGAACTCGGCGCTGTCGAGGATCGCCAGGTAGTCGTTGCGCGGGAAGGGGCCCCAGCCGTCGGTGTCGCCGGTCTGGGTCAGGCCGATCCCCTGGTTGCGGATCAGGTCGAAGGGGACGAAGAACTCGCGCACCTCGCCCATGGCGTTGTTGATCACGTCGTAGAACTGCGGCGTCGGCCGGTGCGGCGCGAGCACGCCGACCACGGTGAACGACTCGGTGCCGAGCCGCACCTTCTCGCCGACGCTGTCCGAGCCGCCGAACAGCTTCTGATTGGAGGCGTCCGAGAGGACGACCACCCGCTCCTGCGCCTCGTCGGCGGCGCGGCTCCAGCCGCCGCCGTAGCGGAAGGGGAAGTCGAACATCGGGAAGAAATCGGCGTGGCAGAGGCGGACGACTGCCGGATAGGGGCGCAGGTCATCGCGCTCGGGGAAGACGAAGGCGCGCGCCGCCGCCACCCCGGTGCGATGGCGGGGCACGTCGCTCGCCATCAGCCCGCGCATGTCGCGGTAGGCGATGTGCTTGGGCGGGTCGCCGGGCTGGATGTCGAAGAACTCGCTCGCGGGGTCCCAGTTGTCGACCCGGACGTTGTAGAGCCGGTCGCTCTTCTCCGGGATCGGGTCCTGGGCGACCACCTGGCGCACCGAGAGGAGCGCGGTCGGCACGGCGACGCCGAGCGCGATCGCGCCGATGGTCAGCAGAGTGAGGCCCGGGGTCGCGAGCGCGCTCTTGGCGGCGAGACGGAGGTAGTAGGGGAGCATGGGTCGCCTCGGCCTCAGCGCGCGGCCGGAGTGCGGGCGGCCGTGGCCTCCGCCCGGGCGGCGACCGAGCTGAGCTGGCGGGGCGGGATCGACGGCATCTCCTCGCGCACGTCGATCAGCCGGCCGTCGAGGATGTGCACTTGGCGCGCAGCGTGGGCGGCGCAGCTCGGGTCGTGGGTGACCATGACGATGGTCGTGCCGGCCTCGTTGACCTCGTGCAGGAGGTTCATGATCTCGTGCGCGGTCGAGGAGTCGAGGTTGCCGGTCGGCTCGTCGGCCAGGATCAGGCTGGGGGAGCCGGCGAGCGCGCGCGCGATCGCCACGCGCTGCTGCTGGCCGCCCGAGAGCTGCGAGGGCAGGTGGCGCAGGCGCGCGGCGAGCCCGACCCGCTCGATCGCCGACTCGATCCGGCGCTTGCGCTCGGCGCCCGCCAGCCCCCGGTAGCGCAGCGGCACGTCGACGTTGTCGAAGACGTCGAGATCGGGGATCAAGTTGAAGCTCTGGAAGACGAAGCCGATCTTCTCGTTGCGGATGCGCGACTGCTCGCGGTCGGAGAGCCGCGAGACGTCGACGTCGTCGAGCCGGTAGGTGCCCGACTCGAAGCCGTCGAGCAGGCCGGTGACGTTCAGGAAGGTCGTCTTGCCCGAGCCCGACGGCCCGGAAACGGCGACGAACTCCCCGGTCTCGACGGTGAGCGAGATCTTGTTGAGCGCCCGGGTCTCGACCAGGTCGGTCCGGTAGCTCTTGGTGACGTCGGTCATCTGCAGGGTGGGCACGAAATGGTCCTCCTCGGATGGTCGGTCAGTCGCGGACGAGTAGCGTCTCGGCGCCCTCGAACGCGCTCAGGTCGGACAGCACGATCTGCTCCCCCTCCGCGAGCCCCTCGAGGATCTCGACCTCGGTGACGGAGACGGCGCCGGTCACGATCTCTCGGCGGCGGGCGAGGCCGTCGGCGACGACGT
This sequence comes from Acidobacteriota bacterium, assembly GCA_011525905.1. Classification (GTDB taxonomy): domain Bacteria; phylum Acidobacteriota; class Thermoanaerobaculia; order Multivoradales; family JAGPDF01; genus JACTMI01. The sequence goes on along the minus strand of WYBK01000266.1, from coordinate 8,131 downwards.
AGACGCGCCGCCCGCCGCCCGACTCGAGGAAGGGGCCGCGCGGCACCTTGAGCACGTCGCGCTTCTCGTCGAGCAGCAGGCGGGCGCTCACCCGCTGGTTCTGCCGCAGTCCGCGCGGCGGCCCCCCGTCGAAGGCGATGCGGCCGGCGACCTGGGAGTTGCGCACCTCGGGGGCGACGCGGATCAGCCGGCCCGCGACCTCGCCGCCGTCGACGCGCACGCGCGCCGGGATGCCGGGCGCGACGTCGTCGGCGTAGCTCTCGGGGATCGCGACCTCGATCTCGAGGTCGGAGAGATCGACCACGCCGATCAGCGGCTGGCCGCGCACGACGGCGTCGGCGTCCTCGACGCTCAGAGTGGAGACCAGACCGGAGAAGGGGGCGCGGATCTCGAGCTCGGCGACCTGGCGCTCGACGTCGGCGACGACCAGGCGCTGCCGGTCGGCGCGGGCGCGGGCGTCGCGCGCCTGGAGCTCGAGCATCTCGCGCTCGATCTCGACCCGCTGGCGCGCCTGCACGAGCTCGAGCGAGCGGATGGCGAGACTGTCCTTGGCCCGCTCGAGGTCGATCTGGTTCATCAGCCCCTCGGCGGCGAGCCGCTCGGCGCGCGCGACGTCGCGCTCGGCCGAGCGCAGCTCGACCTCGCCCAGGGCGACGCGCTGCTCGTTGGCCAGGTTCTGCTGGCGCGCGGCGAGCTCGAGGCGGCCGGCCTCGGAGCGGAAGGCCTCGAGCGTGGCGCGCTCCTGCTGCAGGCGGTTCTCGAGCTCGGGGCTGGAGACCACGGCGAGCAGGTCGCCGGCGGCGACCTGGCGCCCCTCCTCGACGCGCACGGCGACGATGCCGGGCGCCGGGCTGAACAGCGTCGGGCGCGACGCCGCGACGACCCGCCCTTGCGCGGCGACGTCGTGGATCAGCTCGCCGCGCGTCACCGTGCCGAGGCGCAGCCGCTCGAGCTCGACGCCGCGGTCGGCCGCCGCCCAGCGGCGCGCCAGCGGCTGCAGGGCGAGGAAGAGCGCCAACGCGCCGGCGCCGGCGGCGAGCAGCCAGAAGGCGAGCGGCCGCCGCCGACGCTCGATCGGCCGGTCCATCGAGGAGCTGTCGCGGATCCCGGGCATCACGCCGCTCGGTGAGAGCAAGGCCCGGGCCATTCGGGCCGCGAGCGCCGACGTAGCGAAATCAGGGACTTGCGGCGGCGGCCGGCCCGGTGTCCGGACGGACGTCCGCTCCCCGGCGGTCAGCTGTCCGGTGGGAAACCTCGACGGGCGGGGCGCATCGGAGAGGGTGACGCTCGGCTGCAGGGCAGGAACGAACGGTTCGCCGGGCGCCGGAAAGGGAGGGACCGACCATGAAGAGGATCCCGTTGGCGCTGGCCTTCGTGCTCGCGCTCGGTGGCTCCGCGGCGCTGGCGCTCTCGCCGGTCAACAAGAGCTTCTTCGGCGGCGTCGCGATCGAGGGGACCGATCCGGTCGCCTACTTCACCGAGGGCAGGCCGGTGGCGGGCAGCAAGGAGCACGTCTTCGAGTGGCGGGGCGCCACCTGGCGCTTTGCCTCGGCGGCGCACCGCGACCTCTTCGCCGCCGACCCCGAGAAGTACGCGCCCCGGTACGGCGGCTACTGCGCCTGGGCGGTTTCCCAGGGGTACACGGCGGGTATCGATCCGGAGGCCTGGACGATCCACGAGGGGAAGCTCTACCTCAACTACGATCTGAAAGTGCAGGCGAGGTGGAGCGCGGACATCCCCGGTAACATCGCCAAGGCGGACGCGAACTGGCCCGAGCTCGCCGCGGCGGAGTGAGGGCCCGGGAGGGGGATGGAGCGGGGCGACGAGGCGCCGGCCGGTGACGCGCGACGGCAGCGGGACGAGGCGGCGGAGAGCGAGCGGCGGCTGGTCGCCGCGCTGCGCGCCGGCGACGACTCCGCCTACTCCCGCCTCGTGCGCGAACAGGGTCCGCGCCTGCTCGCGGTCGCCCGCCGCTACCTGCCAGGGGAGGAGGAGGCGCGCGACTGCCTCCAAGAGGCCTTCGTCAAGGCCTTTCGCGCGCTGCCCCGCTTCCGCGAGGGGGCGCGTCTTTCCACTTGGCTCCATCGCATCGTGGTCAACGAGGCGTTGATGGCCCTGCGCTCGCGGCGCGCGCGGCCGGAGGAGCCGCTAGAGCCCCTCCTGCCGGCCTTTCTCGAGGACGGCCATCCGGCCGAGCGCTTCCGCCCTTGGCCCGTGCCGGCCGACGAGCTGGCGGCGCGGGCGCAGCTGCGCCGGTCGGTGCGCGCGGCCATCCATCGGCTGCCCGCCACCTACCGGACGGTGCTGCTGCTGCGCGACATCGAGGAGCTCGACACGGCGGAGACGGCGCAGCTGCTGGGGGTCACGCCGAACGCCGTCAAGATCCGGCTGCATCGCGCGCGCCAGGCGCTGCGCGAGCTGCTCGATCCGACGCTGCGGCGAGGGGAGGGGTGATGGGACGGCGTTTCGTCGTGCGCGACGGGGAGACCTGGGTGACCTGCGAGGAGTTGATCGACTTCCTGCACGAGTACCTGGACGGCGAGCTCGCGGAGGACCGGCGGCGGCTCTTCGAGCGCCATCTGGAGCGCTGCCCCTCTTGCGTCGCCTATCTCGAGAGCTACCGGCTCACGATCGCGCTCGCCCGCGAGTCGGCGGCGCCGGCCGAAATCGAGCCATCCGAGCTCCCCGAGGAGCTGGTGCAGGCGATCCTGGCCGCGCGCCCGGCCTGAGGCGAGACCGGCGGCGAGAAGGAGAGTGGGGATGTTCGACTTCCGCGATCGCGTGGCGCTGCTCACCGGAGCCTCGGGCGCGCTCGGCGGCGCGCTGCTCGCCCGGCTGGTCGACGGCGGGGCGCGCGTCGCGGCGCTCGAGCGGCGTCCCGAAGCGCTGGCCGAGTCGCTCGCCGCGTCGGGGCGCGCGCCGTCCGAGAGGCTCACGCTGCACGCCGTCGACTTCGCCGACGCCGAGAGGGTGGCGCGCGCCGTCGACGAGGCCCTGGCGCGCCACGGCGCGATCCACCACGTCTTCAACGTCGCGGGCGCCTTCGGCAGCGCCGAGTCGGTCGAGGCGACCTCGGACGAGCTCTGGTCGAGGTTGTGGGAGGCCAACTTCCGCACGGTGCTCCAGGTCTGCCGAGTGGCGATGCCTCTGCTCAAGCGGCGAGGAGAGGGGACGATCGTCAACGTCGGCTCGCGCGGCGCGCTCCGGGGAGACGCCGGTGTGGCCGCCTACTCGGTCGCCAAGGCCGCCGTGGTCCGGTTGACCGAGAGCTTGGCCGCGGAGGGCAAGGCCCACGGCGTGCGCGTCAACTGCGTCCTGCCTGGCACGATCGACACCGCCGCCAACCGCGAGGCGATGCCCGGCGCCGACCCGTCGAAGTGGGTGGCGCCGGAGGCCCTGGTCGACGCCCTGCTCTTCCTCGCCTCGCCCGCCGCCCGCGCGATCACCGGCGTGGCGCTGCCGGTGTACGGGCTGGGGTAGCCCTTCGATGTGCTAGCATCTGATGCGTGCGCACCACGCTCGACATCGACGAGGACGTCCTGATGGCGGTCAAGGAGCGGGCTCGGCGCGAGCGGCGCAGCGCCGGCGCGGTGATCTCGAGCCTTGCCCGCTCGGCGCTGCTCGCCGGCGACCGCTCCGGAGAGGTCGCCGATGAGGGGGCGCTCTACGGTTTCGAGCCGCTTCCGCGGCGCGGCCCCGCGGTGTCGAACGAGTGGATCGACCGCCTGCGCGAGGACGAGCCCGAGGGGTGAGGGCGCTCCTCGACGTCAACGTCCTGATCGCGCTGCTCGACGCCGACCACGTCGACCACGGCCGGGCGCGCGCCTGGCTGGCAGCCGAGATCGGAGCCGGTTGGGCTTCCTGTCCGATCACCGAGAACGGCTTCGTCCGCATCGTCAGCCAGCCTCGGTACCCCAGCCCGATCTCGACGGCCGAGGCGATCCGGCGCCTATCGCGGGCGACCTCGACCGCGCACCACGAGTTCTGGGCCTGCGACCTCTCGCTGCTCGACGGCGTTTCGATCTCGGGCGATCAGCTCCTGGCCTCGCGCCAGGTCACCGATGCCTATCTCCTCGCGCTCGCCGTCGCCCGCGGGGGGCGCTTGGTCACCTTCGACCGCAGCGTGCCGCTCTCGGCGGTTCCCGGAGCCGCCGAGGCCAACCTCGTCCTGGTCTGATCCGGGCGGGCGCGGAGCGCCTCAGAAGCGCGCCAGACGGTCGGCGGTGTGGGCGAGACCGGCGCCGCGGCGGCCGAGCCAGCGGGCGAGCGGGCGCAGCAGCGGGCGGAGGCGGACGCGCACGCCGTGGTGGACCCGGAAACGCTGGATCTCCCACCAACGCGCGATTCCTCTCGCCCCGGCGCGCCAGCCGACTTCGGCGCGGCGCCGCTCGTCGAGCAGCGCGCCGAGCTCGCGGTAGAAGGCCTCGTCGCCGCGGAAGTACATGTTCTTCATGCCGCAGGCGCCCGGCTCGACGCAGGCGCGCCCGGCCGCGCGGAAGCGTTTCTCCGACCAGAGGATGCGGCCGCCGGCGAGCAGCAGGTCGCGCATCTCCTGGCGCAGGCGGGAGAAGGCGGGCCCGTGCCAGTGCGCGGCGAAGCCGCCGTTCGCGTCCCGCTCCTCGGCGCCGCCGCCGCCGTCGAGCAGGTTGCCGAGCGGCCGGTACTCCGGATTGAGCAGCATGCAGCAGGGGTAGAGGTCGCCGTTGCCGCGCACGGTCGCCGAGTACCAGGCGAAGAAGCAGCTGCCGTTCTCCTCGCGGAAGGAGGGCGCGGTGGGGTAGAGCACCGGCAGCGGCGCCGACAGGCGCTCGCGCATCCGGTCGAGCTCCCAGTTCCACTCGGGAAAGACGAAGCAGAGGAAGAGCCGCCCGGCTTCGCGATCGGCGCGCAGCACCTGCTCGAGGTAGGGGGAGACGCGGTGGAAGTCGGGAGGCCCGAGCATCTGCTCGTTCGCGATCCGCTCGTTGGGAATCGGCAGGACGGTGTTGACGGCGATCCGGTCAGCGCCGAGCCGCCGGCCGATCGCGTACATCTCGGGCAGGCGGCGGAAGTTCTCCGTGTCGAGCAGGAACTGGATCGAGAGCGCCGGCTGCGCGCGCTCGCCGCGCAAGGCGACCAGGCGCTCGACGTTCTCGAGCACCCTGCCGAAGGTCTCGCGCTTGACCCGCATCATGCGCCGGTAGTCCTCGGCGTCGGCGGCGTTGAGCGAGACCAGGACTTCGCGGCAGCGGCCGGGCGCGACCAGGCGCTCGGCGATCGGCTCGGAGAGCAGCGCGGCGTTGGTGGTCAGGTTGTCGACGACGATGTCGCGCTCGGCCAGCTCGTCGAGCACCCGATCGACGCCGCGGTAGGCGAGCGGATCGCCGCCGCCGGAGAGGCGCACCGACTTGAGCCCGCCGGCGGCGAGATCGTCGAGCAGCTCGACGACCCGCTCGAGCGGCACTTGCTTCGTGGTGCGCACGTCCTGCTGGTTGCAGAAGTAGCAGGCGACGTTGCAGCGATCGGTGAGGTCGAGCTCGGCGTGGACGGGGCCCGCGGTCGCCGTGCCGGCGCGGATCGCGTCGAGGATCTCGCGCTTGCGCTGCTCGTTGGTGTCCTTCCAGCCGTGGCTCGGGATCATCGCGCTCCCTGGCGTGGGCCGATCGGGTGTCGGGGCCGGTTGCCTTTCGCGGATCATACGGGGGCCCACGCTCGGGGGTTTGGTGGGCGCTGCGTGTCCCCGTACCGGCCGAAACCCTGAGCGGTCGCCGCGCATCGGAGCGGAGGAGAGACCTCGAGGAGGGCGCATGGGCACGCAGGTGAGCGGAGCGGCGAAGCGGGTGAGCTGGGCGGCGCAGATCGTGGTTGCGGCGATCCTGCTGCAGACCCTCTTCTTCAAGTTCACCGGGGCGCCCGAATCGGTCTACATCTTCGAGACGCTCGGTCTCGAGCCCTGGGGCCGAATCGGCTCGGGGATCGCCGAGCTGGCCGCGTCGATCCTCCTGCTGCTGCCGGCGACCGCGGCGCTCGGCGCGCTGATCGCGCTGGGCGTGATCCTCGGCGCGATCGGGGCGCACCTGACCCGGCTCGGCATCGAGGTGCAAGGGGATGGCGGGCTACTCTTCGCGCTCGCCCTCGTGGTGCTCGCCGGGAGCCTGACGGTCCTCTGGCTGCGCCGGCGCGAGCTGCCCGTCGTGGGCGCCCGCTTCGCGCGCGACTGACCCCGGCGGGCGGCGGGCGTAAGATCGGCGGGCCGGCGAGGCGTCCTCCCGCCGGCCCGGAGGTCACCATGGGACCGACCCGCCGCTTCGCCCGCAGCCTGCCGCCGGCGCTCGCTCTTCTGCTGTTGCTCGCGGTCGCCGCGCCCGCGCGCGCCGCGGCCAACCGGCTCGCCAACCCCGAGTTCGACACCGGTCTCTCGGGCTGGCGCGTCGACTTCCCGCAGGTCCATTACTCGGGCGCCGATTCGGGCTTCTCCCCGGACTCGGGCTCGATGCAGATCGACCACCCGGCGCCGCAGTCCGGCCTCGCCTTCACCGGCCGGCAGTGTGTCGCGATCGAGCCGGGCGCGCTCTACGAAGGGGCGGTGCGCGCCGCCCTGCTCGGACCCGACCATCCGCGCGGCGCCGTCTTCCTGGAGATCGCCTGGCACGCCGCGGCCGATTGCGCGGGCGAGCCGCTCGAGATCGTCCGCCTCGCCGAGTCCGACGAGCGCTACTGGTTCTGGCTGATCCTGACCGGCGAGGCGGCCGCGCCCGCCGGCGCGGCCGCGGCGGAGTTCCGGCTCGGCCTCGAGAAGCTCGAGGCGGGGGAGTGGACGCTGCAGTCGCTCTTCGACCGCGCCTTCTTCGGGCCGCTCGGCGAGAGCGCCGAGGCCGGGGGCGAGCTGGTGGTCAACGGCCAGTTCGACGCCGGCATCGCCGGCTGGGAGCACGACGAGGACGTCGTCTTCTCGGGCGACGACGCCTCCGGCAACCCCGCCTCCGGCTCGCTCGAGATCCGCAACGACGAGGACGATCCGATCGGCGACGAGGACGCGCACCAGTGCTTCGCGATCGCGCCCGGCACCTACGATTTCGCCGCCCGGTACCGCCTGCTCGGGGAGACGCCGGTCGGCACGGCCAACGTCGAGCTGCGGCTCTTCTCCGCGCCCGGCTGCCCCGACGGCGCGGTGGTCGACAATCGTGTGCTGGCGGTCGGCACGGCGCGCGAGGTCTGGACGCCGCTCCAGGCGGTCGACGTCGTGGTTCCGGAGGGGGTCGCCTCGGCGCGCCTGAAGCTCGAGACGATCAAGACCGGCGCGGGAACCCTCACCGGGCGCTACGACCAGGTCAGCTTCGCGCCCGCGAGCAGCGGCGGCGGCGCCTGCGTGCCGGCGCCCGGCATCCTCTGCCTGCGCGGCGGGCGCTTCCGGGCGACCGCCGACTGGGTGACCGGGCTCGGCACCAGCGGGCCGGGCTTCGCGGTCGCGCTGACCGACGACACCGGCTACTTCTGGTTCTTCGATCCGGCCAACGTCGAGACGGTGGTCAAGGTCCTCGACGGCTGCCCGGTCAACGAGCGCTTCTGGGTCTACGCCGGCGGCCTGACCGACCTCGGGGTGACGCTCACCGTGACCGACACGCTGCGCGGCGCGGTCGCCACCTACCAGAACACGCTCGGGCGGCCCTTCGAGACGATTGCCGACGTCGACGCGCTCGACGCCTGCCCCTGAGGGCGCGCTTCAGCGGGGCGCCAGCTTGAGGACGATGCGGCTGCCGATCGCCTCGAAGCCGTCGAGGCGGGCGCCGCCGGGGACGAGGTCGACGACGACGTGCTGCTCGTTGCCGGTTTCCTTGACGTGCCAGCCGGTGCGGATGCCGACGACCGCCGCCGTGCCGACGGCGAGCGCGCCGCGCCGGTAGGGCTGGTCGAGGCCGCGCAGCTTGATCAGCACGCGGGGCTTGTCGCCGGCCATCTCGAAGTAGCCGTAGGAGCCGGCGGGGAAGGGGCCGTCGCCCGAGAGGGTGACGACCGTCGTGCCGGTCGCCTCGGTCCACTCGATCTCGTCGAGACGCGTGGCGCGCGGCGCGCCGGCCGGTTCGGCGGCCGCCGCGGCGGCAGGCTCGGTTCGCGCGGCGACGCCGGCGGCCGGCGGCGCGTCGGCCCCCGC
>WYBK01000265.1 GCA_011525905.1 Acidobacteriota bacterium | reverse complement strand
CGCCGCGCGCCTCGCCATCGGCGAGAAGACCGTGCGCAACCACCTCTCGAACCTCTTCGCCAAGCTCGGCGTCTCGACCCGCGCCCAGGCGATCGTGCTCGCGCGCGACCGCGGCTTCCGCGGGTGAAGCGGCCGCTCGATCAGGGGACCGCGCTCGACCAGTAGAGCGCGTGGCCGGCCTCGAAGTCGTCGGCGAAGAGGGCGGGTTCGGCCTGCGGATCGCCGGCCCGCTCGTGGGCGCCGATATCGCAGCCGTCGCCGCCGGCGGCGTCGGGCACCATGGTGTCGACGGCGCGCACGTGGGCGACGGCGTCGCCGTGGCCGCGCTGGTCGCCGCCGGCGCCGGGGCAGGAGCCCTGGTCGATCACCGGCGTGCCGACGACCGCCGCCGGGCGGTGGTCGGGGGCGAAGCCGCCATTCGGCGCGAGCGCCTCGAGATGGGGGTCGATCGGGGCCGCGGCGGTGCCGATCCAATCGCCGTCGGCGTTGGGCGAGCCGGCGACGAAGAAGGCGGTGCCCCCGGCGTTCGAGCCGATCAGGTTGAAGCCGTGGGTGACGAGGGTCAGGTCGGCGAAGCTCGAGACGTCCGGGTAGGTTTGGAGCCCCGAGTCGAAGTTGCCGGCGAGGATGGTGTTGGCGAGCTCGAGCGTGCCCGGGAAGCCGATGGCGATCGATGTGTGGAGCCCCCCGCCGTCGCCGACACCGTCGGCGTTGGCCTCCGCCTGATTGGCCGTCACCGTCGAGTCGCGCAGGACGAGCGTCGCGGGCGCGGTCGAGGTGAGCAGATGGAGGCCGCCGCCACTGCCGTTGGCGAAGTTGCCCGAGATCGTGGTGCGCAGGATCGTGACCGCAGAGCGGTTGACCAGCACGCCACCGCCATGGCCGCTCGAGGAGTCGGAGCGATTGGCCGAGAAGGTCGAACGGTCGATGATCACGGTGGTGTCCGGGCCGATCGCGAGCAGGCCGCCGCCGCCGGCCGCGCCGAGCGCCGCGTTGCCCTCGAACCAGCACTCGTCGATGCCGGCGACCGCGGCGCCCGCGTCGCCGCGCACCGCGAGCCCACCGCCGCCGTTCGACGCCCGATTCTCGAGGAAGTGGACCCGCCGGAACCAGCCGGTCTCGCCCGCGGCGACGTAGGCGCCGCCGCCGTGCGCGGAAGCCAAGCCGCGAGTGAGCGTCAGCTCCTCGACCCCGAGCCACTGGCCTCCCGACGGGGAGTCGAGCTCGAGTAGCCGGTGGAGGTCTTGGCCGTCGATCGTGAGGTCGGCGGCGCCGGGGCCCTGGATCGAGAGGGTCGAAGTGATCGTCGGCAGGTCGCTGTCGAGCGCGATCGTCGCGGGGAGCGCCAGGGCGAACACGATGCGGTCGGCGCCCGCGCCGGCTGGGCAGCCCTGGTGGGCGGCGTCGCCGTTGGCGGCGACGATCGCCTCGCGCAGCGAACAGTCTGCATCGGCGACGTCGGTGTCGGCCGCGGTGGTCACGGAGAGGGTCGCTGCCCTCGCTGCGCTGGCGAGAGCGAGCAGCGAGCCGGCGAGGGCGGCGGCGCGAACGAGCGAAGAGGCGGGCGGAACGGAATTCTCGCGGGACATGGTCGGGTCCTCCTCCAGGGGTGGCGTCGTGGCCGGCGGAATCCGGACATCGATCCCGCCTGCCCGCGCGCTCCGCTCCCACGTTGACCCGTGCGGCTTCGGCCCCTAGGCTCGCGGGAGGAGCCGGGAGGATCGGTGGATCGGGAGCGCTGGCAGCGGATCGAGGCCCTGTTCGCCGACCTCGCGGATCGGCCAGCCGGCGAGCGTGCGCAACGCCTCGCGGCCGCGGCACTCCCGGCGGAAGAGGCCCGCGGGGTCGCCGAGCTGCTCGCGGCGCACGACGGCGAGGGCCGGCTCGCCGTCGAGGGGCGCCTGCGCGACGACCTCCCGGGGGCGTTCGTCGCGGGCGGGAGGCTCGGCCCCTACGAGCTCGTCGAGCGGATCGCCGTGGGCGGCATGGGGGAGGTCTGGCTCGCCGAGCGGGACGAGGCGGGCTACCGGCGCCGAGTGGCGGTCAAGCGGATCCGCCGCGGCCTCGAGAGCGAGGAGCTGCTCGCGCGCTTCCGGGTCGAGCGCCAGGCGCTCGCGCGCCTCGCCCACCGCTCGATCGCGCGGCTCCTCGATGGCGGCGTCGACGCCGAGGGAGTCCCCTACCTGGTCCTCGAGCACGTCGCCGGCCGGCCGGTCAGCGAGGCCTGCGACGCCGCGCGACTGCCGCTCGCTCGCCGGCTCGAGCTCTTCGAGGAGATCTGCCGGGCGGTCGCCTACGCCCACGCCAACCTGGTCGTCCACCGCGACCTCAAGCCTTCGAACATCTTCCTGACCGAGGCGGGGGAGGTCCGACTCCTCGACTTCGGCATCGCCAAGATCCTCGATCCCGAGTCGGCGGAGACCTCCCAGCCGCGGACGCGCACGCGCCAGGCGCTCGCGACCCCCGAGTACGCCAGCCCCGAGCAGGTCGCGGGGGGCGTGGTGACCACCGCGACCGACGTCCACGCCCTGGGCGCGCTGCTCTACGAGCTGGCGACCGGCCGCCGCCCCTTCGCCGAGCACGAGAGCTCTTCGCTCGCGCTCGCCCGCGCCATCGCCGAGGTCGAGCCGCCGCGCGCCAGCGAGGCGGCCGCGCGCGCCGCCGAACCGGAGCGAGCGGCGCGCGCCGCGGCGCGCCGGACGACGCCGCGCGAGCTCGCGCGCGCGCTGGCGGGCGACTTCGACACGATCCTCGCGACCGCCCTCGCCAAGGAGCCGGCGCGCCGCTACCCGTCGGTCGAGCGGCTGGCCGAGGATGTCGCGCGCTTTCGCGCCGGGCACACGATCCGGGCGCGCCCCGACTCGCTCGCCTACCGCTTCCGCAAGCTGGTGGGGCGCCACCGCGCGGCCGCCGCGGCGCTCCTGCTGGCGCTCGTCGCTCTCCTGGCGGCCGGCGTCGAGACCGCGCGCCAGTCGGCGATTGCCGCGCGCGAGCGCGACGCCGCGCGCCGGGAGCGCGACGCGGCGCGCGAGGTGACCGAGTTCCTGGTCTCGCTCTTCGAAGCCGACCCGTACGCCGAGCGGGGGCGCACGCGCGACGCGACGACGCTCGGCGAGTTCCTCGCGGCGAGCGAGGAGGCGGTGCGCACCGAGCTCACCGACCGCCCCGCGCTGCGCGCCCGCCTGCTGACGCTGCTCGGCCGGCTGCACGCCAACCTCGGCCGCCACGATCCCGCCGTTACCCTCGCCGGCGAGGCGGTCGCCGCGCTGCGCGCGCTCCCCGGGGCGGCGCCGCGCGATCTCGCCGAGAGCCTGAACATCCTCGCCACGGCGCTCCAGGAGCGGGGGGACTTCGACGCCGCCGAGCCGCTCTTCCGTGAGGCGCTCGCGCTGCGCGTCGCCGAGCTCGGCGAGCTGCACGAGGAGAGCGCCGAGAGCGTCAACAACCTCGCGGTCGTCCTCTCCCTGCGCGGGCGGGAGGCCGACCAGGACGAGGTCGAGCGCCTTCTGCGCCGCGGTCTCGAGCTGCGCCGCCGCCTCTCGGGCGAGGACCACCTCGACACCGCGCAGAGCGTCAACAATCTCGCCGTCTTCTACTACCAGCGGCGCAGTCCGGGCGACCTCGAGCTCGCCGAGCGCCACCTGCGTGAGGCGCTGGCGATCCGGGAGCGCCAGCTCGGCCTGGAGCACCCCTGGATCGCCAACAGCCGGAGCAACCTCGGCAACGTGCTGCTCGACCTCGGCCGGGCCGGCGCCGCCGAGCCGCTCTTCCGCGAGGCGATCCGCGTCTGGACGGCCACCCTGGGCGCCGAGCACCCGCGCGTCTCGAGCGGGCTCTGGGGGCTCTCGCGGGCGCTCGAGGCGCGGGGCGACCTCGCCGGCGCGCTCGAGGCGGCGCGCCGCTCGGCCGCGATCGACGCCGCGACGCTCGCCGACGCCCATCCTCACCGCGCCGACGCCGCCGAGCGGATCGCCGCCCTCGAAGCGAGCCTGGCCACGGCGGGCGCCGCCGGGTCTGGGAGGAGCGCGCCCTGAGCGGCGAGATCACCGCCTGGCTGGCGCGGCTCAGGTCGGGCGACGGCGCGGCGCTCGACCGGCTGGTGCCGATGCTCTACGACGAGCTGCGCGCGCTCGCGCGCCGGCTGATGGAGAGCGAGCGAGAGGGGCACACGCTGACCCCCACCGCTCTCGTCCACGAGGCCTACCTGCGCCTCTCCCGCGAGCGCCGAATCGGCGTCGAGGACCGGGGGGAGTTCTTCGCCGTCGCCGCGACCGCGATGCGCCGGATCTTGGTCGAGTCGGCGCGCCGGAGGCGCCGGGTCAAGCGCGGCGGCGAGGCCGAGCGAGTGCCGCTCGAAGCGGCCGAAGAGCTCGAAGCTCTCGACGGTTGGCTCTCCGACCGCGAAGCCGAGGAGATCCTGGCGATCGACGCCGCCCTCGACCGGCTGGGCGAGGTGACGCCGCGCGCCCGCCGGGTCGTCGAGCTGCGTGTCTTCGCTGGCCTGACGCTCGACGAGACCGCGGCGGCGCTCGCCGTGAACGAGAAGACCGTGCGCCGCGACTGGCTCCTCGCCCGCGCCTGGCTGCGGCGCGAGATCGGCGGCGGCGAGCTCGCCGCGGAGTAGAGTCGGGCCACCGAACGATGGCGGGGGGCATCGGACCATTCCTCCACCCTCTGACACGTCGAACCGGGGGTGAATCGCGCAATCGGCGCGCGCGATGGGGCCTCGGTCGCGCCCGCTCGGGCAGCCGGCGCCGGCCGGACTACTCGGCGACCGGTACGACGAGTGGCCGGGCGGCGGTGGCGCGGGGGAAGACCAGCGCGAAGTCGAAGCCGAAGACGATCCGCTCGAGCTCGGGGTCGCGCGGCTCGGCGCGCAGCAGGCGGGGACGCAGGGGGCGCAGGTCGAAGAGCGACCAGGGCTCGTGCCGGGCGGCGACCTCGAGCAGGGGTGCCAGCGCGGCGAGCGGGCTCCCCGGGGCCGCGACCTCGATCGGCGCGACCGCCGGCGGGCGGCCGATGCCGGCGAAACGCGCCTGCTCGCCGGCGGCGCCGACCACCAGCAGGTGGAGCGAGCGGCCGCCGGTGAGCTCGGCGATCTCGGCGAGGAAGTTGCCGATCTCGCGGCTGCCGAGCGGATTGATCCCCTTGTAGGCGTGGAAGGCGCCGGCCTTGACCAGCAGCTTCGGCCAGACGCCGGGGAGCGCCGCGCGCAGGTTCTCGCGCATCAGCGCGGCGCGGTCGAGGTTCGAGCGGTAGCCGTCGGTCGAGTGGAGCTCGTAGATCGCGCGGCTCGCGAGCAGCGCGTCGAGCGGCCGCGCCGCCGCGGCGCTCTCGGCGGCGAGCGCGTCGCGCACCCCCTCGAGCTCGGCGCGCGGCGCGGTCATCAGGAAGAGCTCCGCCGGATTGCCCGATCTGGCGGCACGGGCGTAGGCCTGCGCCTCGGCCTCGAGCAGGGCGTCGAGGCGGGCCGCCGTCGCGGCGCCCCGGGCGAGCGCGCGCGCCTGGCGCAGCAGCAGCTTGCCGGCGCCCATCAGCTCCTGGTCGAAGCCGATCAGGCGGAAGTGCGGGCCCGACCGGTCGGCGGCGCTCTCGAGGAAGGCGAGCTCCTCGGCGAGGTCGTAGAAGGCGAGCGCGAAGGGGTACTCGGAGAGAAAGGCCTGGAAGCGGGCGCGCCGCTCCGGCAGCCCGAGGATCCTCTCGACCTCGGAGGCGGCGCGCGGGCCGGTCTCGATCGCCAGAGTGTCGAAGCCGGCCGGCTGCAGGACGCGATGGAGCGCGGTGGCGAAGGCGGGGATCTCGGCCAGGCCATGGTCCTCGCCGAGCAGCACGAACTGGGCGTCGGCCGCCGCCTCGCCCAGCCGCGCGGCGCCCGGCCCGGCGAGCTCGCCGGCCTCGATCCGCAGGTCGCTGCGCGCCCCCTCGAGCGCGGCCGCGAGGTCGAACGGCCGCTGTGCGGCCAGGGCGGGCGAGGGGGCGAGAGAGAAGAGGAGAAGAAGGGCCGCGCGAGCGGCTCGCCGGGTCCCGATCGTCTTCGGCATGGCCCGATCCTAACCGCAGCCCGCGGCACGGTCCGGCGGGCGGAGACCCGTAGTACGCTGCTGCGCCGCCGCTCCCCCTTCCCTCCGCACATGACCCCCTTCGAGCTCTCGGTCCAGCTCTTCCTGCAGCTCGCGGTCATCCTGGCCGCCTGCCGGCTGGTCGGCTGGCTGGTGCGGCCGCTCGGCCAGCCTCAGGTGGTCGCCGAGATGATCACCGGCGTGCTGCTCGGGCCCTCGCTGCTCGGCCTGCTCGCCCCGGTCGCGCAGGCCCGACTCTTTCCCGACGCCTCGAAGCCGACGATCTACGTCCTCGCCCAGATCGGGCTGGCGCTCTACATGTTCCTGATCGGCCTCGAGCTCGACCTCGACCTGATCCGTCATCGGGTCCGGAGCGCAGTGGCGGTCTCCTGGGCGGGCATCGCGACCCCGTTCGTGCTGGGCGCGGGGCTGGCGTTCGCCTTGCGCGAGCGTTTCCCTCTCTTCGCGCCCGGCGTCTCGTCGCTCCAGGCGATGCTCTTCTTCGGCGCGGCGCTCTCGATCACCGCCTTCCCGATGCTCGCGCGGATCATCTCGGAGCGCGGCCTCGCCGGCACCTCGCTCGGGACGCTCGCGCTCGCCGCCGGCTCGCTCGACGACGCCGCGGCCTGGTGCCTGCTCGCCGTCGTCCTCTCCGGCTTCACCGGCGACCTCTCGATCGCGCTGCTCGCGGTGGGCGGCGGCGCGGTCTACCTTTTCGGCATGCTGACGCTCGGCCGGCGCGCGCTCGGCCGGCTCTTCGCCTGGATCGGCGCGCGCAGCGAGCGCGCCGAGCTCGAGCTGCCGGCGACGCTGGTGTTGCTCGCGCTCGCCGCCTGGACGACCGACTCGCTCGGCATCTACGCGGTCTTCGGGGCCTTCGTTCTGGGCGCGGCGATGCCGCGGGGCGTTCTGGGCACGGCGATGCCGGGCGGCACGCTCGCCGGGCGGCTCGAGGGCCGCATCGGGCCGCTCACCACGACGCTGCTGCTGCCGATGTTCTTCGTCAACTCGGGGTTGAACACCGCGATCGGCCTGCTCGACTCCTGGGCGATGTGGGGCGTGGCCCTGCTGGTGCTCGCGGTCGCCATCCTCGGCAAGGGAGTGGCCTGCGGGGTCGCGGCGCGCCTCTGCGGCGAGCCGCCGCGAGACGCCGTGGCGATCGGCGCGCTGATGAACGCCCGCGGCCTGATGGAGCTGATCCTCTTGAACATCGCCTACGAGCGCGGCCTGATCACCCAGACGCTCTTCACCATGCTCGTCCTGATGGCGGTCGTCACCACCCTGATGGCCGTCCCCGCCTTCAACCGCGTCTACGGCGACCGCGAGCGGCCGGCCTAGGGCGTGCCGGCGCCGATGGCCGCGACCGGGGTTTCCGAAGAGACCGGCGTGACGGCGTCGACGTCGCGCTCGGCGGTGCGGATGCGCACGACCGACTCGACCGGCAGGACGAAGATCTTGCCGTCGCCGACCTCGCCGGTCGCGGCGGCCTGCCGGATGGCGTCGACCGTGACCTCGACGAACGGCTCCGAGACGCCGATCTCGAAGCGGACCTTCTCGACCAGCTCCATCTTGACCGTGGTGCCCCGGTAAGTCTCGACCGCGGCGGTCTCGCCGCCATGCCCCTGGACGCGCGAGAGTGTCAGCCCGCGCACTTCGCGGCGGTAGAGCGACTCGAGCACCGCGTTGACCCGCTCGGGGCGGACGATGGCGACGATCAGCTTCATGGCGCTCCCTCCCGTTGCCTCGCCTTCCGGCTCACGCCTCGGCGCCCGCGGCCCGCGGCGCGAGCGCCGGCCGGTGCGCTTCGGGGCTCGCGCTCTCGGAGAGGACGAGGATCGCCCCCTCGCCGCTGCCGTAGGCCTCCTCGCCGTGCAGCTCGACGTCGAGGCCGCGCCCCTGGGCGCGCTCGGCGGCGGCGAGCGGAGAGACGAGCGCGATCGCCTTGAGGACCCCCCAGGTGCCCCCCGCGGACCAGGCGATCGTCGCCAGCAGCGCCGCGGCCTGGCGCAGCACCAGGCCGGGATTGCCCTCGAGCAGCCCGGGCGTCCCCCCCCAGGCGGCGCTCGCGAAGACGCCGGTCAGGAGCGCCCCGGAGATCCCGCCGAGGCCGTGCGCGGCGACCACGTCGAGCGAGTCGTCGAGCCGGGTGCGGGCGCGCGCGAGCAGGCCGAAGTAGGAGGGCAGCGCCGCGAGCGCGCCGATCGCGAGCGCGCCGCGCGGCGAGACGAAGCCGGCGGCTGGGGTCACCGCGACCAGCCCGACGACGATCGCGGTCGCCGCGCCGACCGCGGTCACGTGGCCGGTGCGCTTCGCGTCGAGCGCCATCCAGACCGCGAGCGCCGCGAGCGGCGCGAGCAGCGTGTTGGCGAAGGCGAGAACCGCGGCGCCGTGGGCGCCCAGGGCGCTGCCGGCGTTGAAGCCGAACCAGCCGAACCAGAGCAGCCCCGCGCCGAGCAGCACGAGCGGGACCGAGTGCGGCAGCAGCGCCTGGCGCCCCCAGTCGCGGCGCGGCCCGAGCACGAGCGCCGCGACCAGCGCCGCCGCGCCGGCGTTGACGTGGACGACGGTGCCGCCGGCGTAGTCGAGCGCGCCGAGCCCGGCGAGGAAGCCGCCCCCCCAGACCCAGTGGCAGACCGGGGCGTAGACGACGAGCGTCCAGAGGGCGGCGAAGGCGAGCCAGGGGCCGAAGCGCAGCCGCTCGACCAGCGCGCCGGAGACCAGCGCCACGGTGATCCCCGCGAAGGTCGCCTGGAAGGTGAAGAAGAGCAGGTGCGGCAGCGCGTCGCGCGCCTCGAGCCCGACGCCTCCGAGCGCCAGGTGGCCGAGGCCGCCGAGCAGCGCGCCCTCGCCGTCGAAAGCGAGGCTGTAGCCGACGAGCGCCCAGGCGAGGCCGGCCGCGGCGAGCGCGCCCAGGCTCATCATCATCGTGTTGAGGGCGTTCTTGGCCCGCACCAGCCCGCCGTAGAAGAAGGCGAGCCCGGGGGTCATCAGCAGCACCAGCGCGGTCGCGACCAGCACCCAGGCGACGTCGGCCCCCGCGAAGGGCACGGCAGCGGGCGGCGCGGACGGGGGGAGCGGCAGCGGATCCATGACACCTCCGGAGGAAACGATGAAACTCTGAATCATGTTACTTTAATTGTCAAATTATTTGT
>WYBK01000264.1 GCA_011525905.1 Acidobacteriota bacterium | reverse complement strand
GGGCTGCCCGACACCTGGGGGTGGATGCTGCTGGCGCTCGGGCCGGCCTCGCTGCTCGCCTTCCTGGCCGTGGTCTGGGGGCGCGACCTCGCCGCCTGGGCGCGTCGGCTGGCCGGCACCATTCCCGGCGTGCTGCTCTTCGGCCTGCTGTTGCTGCCGCCGCTGCTCGGCGTCGCCTGGCTCGCCGAACGGGTGGCGGCGGTCGGCCGGGCGACGGCCGGTCCGGCGACGCTCGCCGCCCCCGAAGGGGAGCGCCTGCCCGAGGGCTACCCGCGCTCCTCCGAGGCCGCGCCGCCGATTCCGCTGCTCGACCAGCACGGCGCCCGCCTCGAGCCGTCGGCGATCGCCGGCCGCCCGGCGATCGTCACCTTCGCCTACGCGCACTGCCGCACCGTCTGTCCCGGCCTGGTCTACTCGGTGCGCGGCGCCGCCGAGAGGCTCGGGACGCGCGCTTCGGCGCTGGTCGTGACGCTCGATCCCTGGCGCGATACCCCCTCCTCGCTCCCCTCGCTCGCCGAGGCCTGGGGGCTCGGCGACATCCCCGGGGCGCGCATGCTTTCGGGCGGCATCGAGGAGGTCCTCGCCGTGCACGAGGGCTACGGGCTCGGCGCGGTGCGCGACGAGACGACCGGCGAGATCACCCACCCGGGGCTGGTTTTCGTGCTCGACGCCGAGGGGCGCATCGCCTTCCGGTTCCTGAACCCGCCGGCCAGCTGGCTGGTCGACGCGGTCGCCCGGCTCGAGCGGGAACGGGCATGAGCGAAGGGCCCGCCGCGCCGCCGGCCGCGGCGGGCCTGCTGCGCGCGCTCCTCGCGCCGCTCGACCGGCTCTTCGACCGGATCTACGGCTCGCGCTGGAACCCGCTCTATCAGAGCGGCAACCTGGTCACCCTCTTCCTCGCGGTGTCGCTGGCGACCGGGCTCTACCTCTTCCTCTTCTACCAGATCGCCGCTCCCTACGCCTCGGTCGAGCGGATCGAGAACGACCTCTTCCTCGGCTCCTGGGTGCGCGCGCTCCATCGCCTGAGCGCCGAGCTCGCGATGGTGGCGCTGGTCGTCCACCTGCTGCGCAAGCTCCTCCAGGGGCACGCGCACGGGCCGCGCGCGCTCGCCTGGGTGAGCGGAGTCTTCCTGCTCGGCACCGTGCTGCTCTGCGGCTGGACCGGCCTGGTGATGGTCTGGGACGCGCAAGCGCTCGAGATCGCCGACCTCGGCGCACGCCTGGTCGATCTCGTCCCGGTCCTCTCGCAGCCGCTGGCGCGCTCGTTCGACGGCTCCGCTCCGGTGCCCTCCTCCTTCTTCTTCATGAACCTCTTCCTGCACGTGGCGCTGCCGCTCGGCCTCGCCGCGCTGCTCTGGCTGCACGTCTCGCGCGTCGCCCGCCCCACCTGGCTGCCGCCGAAGCCGATCCGGCGCTTCGCGCTCGCCGCGCTGGCGATCGCCGCGGCGCTCGTGCCGGCCGGATTGGCGCCCGAGGCCGACCCGCTCGCGCTGCCCGGCCGGGTGCCGCTCGATCTGCTCTACGCCTTCTGGCTGCCGGTCGCGCGCCGCGTCTCCCCCGCCGTCCACCTCGCGCTCTGGGTGGGTGCCTTCCTGCTGCTCGCCGCCGCGCCCTGGTGGTGGCGGCCGCGGCGGGCGATCCGCGCTTCCACGGTCGACCCCGACCGCTGCACCGGCTGCGAGTCCTGCTGGCGCGACTGCCCCTACGAGGCGATCGCGATGGTGCCGCGCACCACCGGCCTCGCGCGCTCGGCCACCGTGGCGCGAGTCGATCCGGCGCGCTGCGTCGGCTGCGGCATCTGCGCGGCCGCCTGCGCGCCGATGGGCGTCGGTCCGCCGGGCGCCACCGGCCGCGATCAGCTCGCCGAGCTGCGCGACTTCCTCGCGGGCGTCCGCGCGAGCGGCCGCGAGGTCCTGGTCCTCGGCTGCGGCAACGGCCTGGCCGCGCGCCCCGCACCGCTCGCCGGCGAGGGCGTGCTGGTGCGCGCCGTCGGCTGCGCCGGATCGATTCACACCTCGACGGTCGAGATCGCCCTGCGTCATGGACTCGGCGGCGTCTTCCTGCTCACCTGCCCGAGCCGCGACTGCCGCTTCCGCGAGGGGCCCAAGTGGCTCGCCGCACGGGTCTTCGAGGGGCGCGAAGCCGAGCTCCACGACCGGGTCGACCGCCGCCGCGTCGCCGTCGCCGCCTTCTCGGTGTCCGAAGCCGCCGCCGCCCGCCGCGAGATCGCGCGCTTCGCCGAGCGCCTGCGGGGGTTGGCGACCGAGCCCGAAGCCGGCTTCGATCTGGTCGCCGCCTGCGCCCGCGCCGGCGCCGAGGAGGTGGCGTCTGGCTGACCGCATGCGCACGCTCCTTCGTCTCGCGCTCTCCGGCGTCGCGACTCTGCTCCTCTTCGTCGCCGTCGCGCTCGGCGCCCGGTTGCCGCTCGGCGAGCCGCCCGCCGAGAGCGCGCTGCGCGTCGCGCTGCGCACCGCGCAGGGGCGCATCGAGGTCTGCCACGAGCCGACCGCGGCGGAGGTCGCGGGCCTGCCCGCCCACATGCGGCCGCTCGCCTCCTGCGAAGAGACCGCGCTCGAGTACCGGCTGCGGGTGGCGATCGACGGCGAGGAGCGCCTCGCCCGCACGCTGACGCCCGCGGGATGGCGGCGCACGCGCCCGCTGGCGTTCGACGCGACGCTGCCCGCGCCCGCCGGCTCCCGTCGCGTCGCGGTGGAGTTCCTGCCCATCGAGCCGCCGGGACTGGTCGGCGAGGCCGCCGAGCGCTTCGCGCAGTTGCCGCGGCTCGAGCTCGACCGCATCGTCGAGCTCGAGGCCGGCCGGATCGCGCTCGTGCTGCTCGACGAGCGGGGCGAGCTGCGCCTACTCACCGCCCGCTGAGTCCCGCGCCGGGGCTCGGGCCGGCGCTCGCCGAGTCTCGGGAGGATCGCGCTCGAGGTCGAGGGTGAGGTAGAGGCGGGTCAGCTCGTCGCTCGCCGGCCGCAGCCGCTCGGCGAGCGACGGGCGCAGGCCGAGGTCGAGCGCGCCCACGCGGGCCCAGACGAACGCTTCCGGCCGCAGCCGCTCGAGCTCGCGCCGGTAGCGGAAGTCGGCGCGCGTGACCACCGCCGCCGGCCGCGTGGCGTCGACCAGCTCGAGCCAGGAAGCGCCCGCGAGCCCGCGCGGGCGGGCGATGCCGAAGAGATCGACGATCTCGGTGCCGGGGGGCGCGAAGAAGGCGAGCGTCCCCACTTCGTTGCTGGCGATCGAGCGGACCTCGCCCACCCGGGTCAGCCAGAGCGCCGCCGCGGCGTAAGCGCGCTCCCGGTGCGCGGTGAAGGAGGCGCGCACCCGGCCGATCCCGAGATGGAGCGACGGCGCCGCCGCGAGCCAGAGCGCGAGCGCCACGACCGCCGGGACCGCGGGAGCGCCGAGCGCGCGCGCCGCGGCCCAACGCTCGAGCCGGGCGAGCGGCCGCGCCGCGCCGACCGCCGTCAGTGCCGCCACCGCCACCAGCGGCGGCGCGAAGTACCAGGGGAAGTTCGTCGCGTAGCCGCGACCCGCGACGACGAAGAGCGCGCCGTGGAGTAGCGCCGGCAAGAGGGCGGGCGCGGCTCGGCGGAGTCCGCCGTCGTCGCGCCCGAGCCGGACGAGGCCGGCGACCGCCACCAGCGCGACCACCGCGTGCACGCTCGGCCTGACCAACCAGTAGGCCGACATCCCGAGCGGTGCCCGCGCCAGCTCGAGCGCGACGCTCGCCGCTCCTTCGAGGCTCGATCCCCCCGCTGCCGCCTTCGCCGCCACCGTCGACGGCAGCCAGGAGCCGAAGATCGCGAGGTGAGCCCACGGCGCCGCGAGGACCAGCGCGGCGCCCCCGGCGATCGGAGCGAGAGCCCGTCGCGCGCGCCGCCGCTCCCAGCCACCCAGCGCGAGCAGGAGCAGGGCGAGCGCGACCCCCTCGACCCGCGTCCAGGCGAGCAGCGCTGCGGCGGCGGCGAGCTCGCCCCCCCGTCGCTCGATCGCCGCGCGCGCCCCCCAAGCGAGCGCCGCGCAGTAGAGCGCCGTCTCCATGCCGCCGAGCGTCGAGAGCAGGTAGACCGGCTGCGTCGCGAACGCGGCGGCGGCGAAGAGCGCGGCCGCGCTCGAGCCCGAGAGCGCCAGCGCCAGGCGCCGCACCGCGAGCGCCGCGCCGATCTCGGCGGCGAGCCCCATCCCGGCGAGCGCGCGCGGCAGGTCGACGCCGAGCGCCGCTGGCAGCGCCACCAGCACCGGCCAGGCGAGCGTCGAGAGCGCCGCGTCCTCACCGCCGAACAGGAGATGGGGCCCGCCCCCCAGCAGGAAGTTGCGCACCACGGCGAGCAGCAGGAAAGCGTCGTCGAGCGGCTCGAGCGGGATGGCGAGACGAGTCGCCACCACCAGGGCGACGAGCACGAGGCCCGCCGCCACGCCTCCGAGCCGCCAGGAAGCCGCCGCCCGCCGCTCTCCGCCCGATCGCTCCTCGACCACGAGAGCGCCAGCCTACCCTCCCCTCGTCCGCTCGTGGCCAGCCCGCCGAGTGGGCGCCCGGTTCCACGTCC
>WYBK01000035.1 GCA_011525905.1 Acidobacteriota bacterium | reverse complement strand
GGTGGCGCGCCGCGAGCGGGGCGCGGCGCGCGGCGCCGGCGCCGCGGTCGCCGAGATCGTCGAGCGGGGCGTGCCGGAGCGTGCCGAGGCGCTGGGGCCGCAGGGGGCCGAGATCCTGGCGCGGCTCGAGCAGATCGTGGCGGCGCTCGGCGCGCAGACGCCCGGTGTCGCCGCGACCCTCGACCTCGCCGAGTTCGCCGACTTCTCGCCGCTCGCCGCCGAGCGGCGGGGGCGCGACCTGCGCCCCTACTACGACGGGCCGGTCCTGCGCGCGTACCTGCCGGGGCTCGCTCGCCCGGTCGCCGCCGGCGGCCGCTACGACCGGCTGTTCGCGGCGCTCGGCGCGCCGGTGGCGGCGATCGGCTTCTCGCTGCGCCTCGACGCGCTCGCCGAGGAGCGGCGGCGATGATCCGGCTGGCGCTGCCCAAGGGGCGCAGCTTGGGCGTCGCGCGCGCGGCGCTCGAGCGGAGCGGCCTCGACCTCGCCGGTCTCGACGCCGACCCGCGACGGCTGTCGCACCGGCTGCCGGGCGCGGCGCTCGAGGTGCTGCTGCTCAAGGACCGCGACCTGCCGCTCTACGTCGAACGGGGCGTGGCCGACTGTGGCGTGGTCGGCCGCGACGTGCTCGACGAGGTCGACGGCGATCTGCTCGTGCCCCTCGAGCTCGCCGAGGGGCGCTGCCGGCTCTCGCTGATCGCGCCCGCCGGCCGGCCCGCACCGCGTCCGGGCGAGCAGGCGCGGATCGCCACGAAGTATCCGAAGAGCGCCGCGCGCTACCTCGATACCCAGGCCTGGAGCGCCGAGCTGATCGAGCTCTCCGGTTCGATCGAGCTCGCGCCCCTGCTCGGGCTGGCCGACTTCGCGATCGACATCGTCCAGACCGGCGCGACGCTCGCGGCGCACGGCTTGGTCGAGATCGAGCGGGTGCGCGAGATCGCTCCCTGCCTGGTCGTGCACCGCGCCGCCTGGCAGACGCTGCGCGCCGAGATCGGCGAGCTGGTGGCGCGCCTCGAGGCCGCGGGGGTGGCGGCGTGAGGCGGGCGCTGCTCGTCACCGAGGCCTCGAGCCGCGCCGGCGCGCGGCTCCGCGCGCGGCTGGCCGCGCGCTTCGACGGCGTCCTCGACCGGCGCGTCGAGCGGCGCGCGGCGGCGATCGTCGAGCGGGTGCGCCGGGGCGGCGACCGGGCGCTGCTCGCCGAAGTCGACGCGCACGACGGCTGGCGCCCCGCGAGGATCGAAGAGCTGCGGCTGGCGCCGCCGCCGGGGGCGGACGCCGCGGGCGCCCTGCCCGACGGCTTCGCCGAGGCCCTCGAGCGGACGATCGCCGCGGTCGAGGCCTGGGCCCAGCGGCAGCGGCCGAGAGGATTCCGCGCGACCGTCGCCGGCGTCGCGCTCGAGGAGCGCATCGAGCCGCTCGCGCGCGTCGGCCTCTACGTCCCCGGCGGGCGGGCGAGCTACCCGTCCACGGCGGTGATGACCGTGGTGCCGGCACGCGTGGCCGGCGTCCGCGAGATCGCCGTGGCGACGCCGGCGCCCACCTACCGCGCGCAGCCGGCGCTGCGCTACACGCTCGAGCGGCTGGGCGTCAGCGAGATCTGGGGAATGGGGGGCGCGCAGGCGGTCGCGGCCTTCGCCTTCGGCACCGAGTCGGTGCGCCGCGTCGACCTGATCGCCGGCCCCGGCAACGCCTGGATGACCGCGGCCAAGAGGCAGGTCGTGGGGCGGGTGGCGATCGACGGCCTGATGGGCCCGAGCGAGGTCGTGATCGTCGCGGCCGGCGCCTGCGATGCCGAGTGGATCGCCGCCGACCTGCTCGCGCAGGCCGAGCACGACCCGGCGGCCTCGGCGCTGCTCGTCACGCCGTCGCGCGAGCTGGCGCGCGCGGTCGCGCGCGCGGTCGAGCGCCGGCTCGAGGGGCTGCCGACCGCGGCGACGGCGCGCGCGGCGCTCGCGGCCTGCGGCGGCGCGCTGGTCGTCGCCGATCTCGACGAGGCGGTCGCCCTGGCCGAGCAGCTCGCGCCCGAGCACCTGCAGCTCGTGGGCGGCGAGGCCGCAGCGGCGAGCGAGCGCTTCCGGCGCGTCGGGGCGCTGTTCGTCGGCGCGGCGACGCCCGAGGTCCTCGGCGACTACGTCGCCGGACCGAGCCACGTGCTGCCGACCTGCGGCAGCGCCCGCTTCGCCTCGGCGCTCGGCGTCGAGACCTTCCTGCGCCGCTCGCACCGGATCGAGCTGGCCGATCGCGACGGGCTCGAGCCGCTGGCGCGCGCCGCCGAGGCGCTCGCGCGCGCCGAGGGGCTGCCGGCGCACGCCGAGGCGGCGCGTCTGCGCCGCGTCGACGCGGCGCTCGGCGCGCGGGGCGCGGCGTGAGCGTCGCGCGCGCTCCCGCCGGCGCCCAGCTGGCGCGACCCGAGGTGCGGGCGCTCGCCGCCTACGCCCTCGATCTCGCGCCCTGCCGTCACAAGCTCGATCAGAACGAGGTCCCCTGGGAACCCTCGGCGCGCTTCAAGCGGGAGGCGGCGCGGCGGCTGCTCGAACGCCCCTGGGCGCGCTACCCCGACTTCCACGCCGAGCGGCTGCGCGCGGCGCTGGCGGCGCGGCACGGCTGGACGGCCGCCGGCATGCTGGTGGGCAACGGTTCGAACGAGCTGCTCGGCGCCACGCTCGCCACCGTCGCCGGCCCCGGCCGCGAGGTGCTGGGACTGCTGCCCGGCTTCGGGCTCTACCCGGTCTTCGCCCTGGCCTCGGGCGCGCGGCTGGCGCCGCTCGGGCCGCGTGCCGACCTCGCCCTCCCCTTCGAGGAGCTCGAGGCCGAGGTCGCGCGCGACCCGCGCCGGCCGGTGCTCGTCGCCTCGCCCAACAACCCGACCGGCGAGGCGGTGGCGCCGGAGCGCCTCGAGCGGCTGCTCGAGCGGCTCGAGGCGCCGCTGCTGCTCGACAACGCCTACGGCGAGTTCTGCCGCCACGACTACCGGCCGCTGCTCGGCCGGCACCGCCACCTGGTGCTCTTCCGGACCTTCTCGAAGGCCTGGTCGCTCGCCGGGGCGCGACTCGGCTACCTGCTCGCCGACCCCGGCCTGGTCGCCGAGATCGTCAAGGTGAAGCTGCCCTACAACCTGGGACACGCCGGCGCGGTGATCGGCGAGCTGGCGCTCGAGCCGGAGCACGCCGCGGCGGCGGCGCGGCGGGTCCGCCAGTTGGTGGCGCGGCGCGACGGCTACCGGCGCGCGCTCGAACGGGCCGGAGCGGAGGTCTTCCCGTCGGAGGCCAACTTCCTGCTCGCGCGCTGGAGCGCGGAGGCCCTCCCGCGCGTCCGCGCGGCGCTCGACGCGCACGGTATCCGGCTGCGCGACGTCTCGGGCGACCCCGGCCTCGAGCGCTGCCTGCGCGTCTCGCTGGCCGGCGGCGCGGCGTTGCGCGCGCTCGAGCGCGCCCTCGAGGAGGTGCCGGGATGACCCCGCCCGAACGCCGCTGCCGCATCGAGCGCACGACCCGAGAGACGTCGATCGAGCTGACGCTCGGCCTGGACGCTTCGGTCGAGGGCGCGCGTCGCATCGACGTCCCCGACGGCTTCTTCGGCCACCTGCTCGAGGCGCTCGCCACCCACGGCGCCCTCGCGCTCGATCTGCGCGCCACCGGCGACACCCACGTCGATCTCCACCACACGGTCGAGGACGTCGGCCTCGCGCTCGGCGAGGCGCTCGCGGGCGCGCTCGGCGAGCGGCGCGGCATCGTCCGCTTCGCGCATGCCTACGCGCCGCTCGACGAGGCCCTGGCGCGCGCCGTGGTCGACCTCTCGGGGCGCGGCCACCTCGCCTGGCGCTGCCCGGAGGCGCTCGAGGCGAGCTGGGTGACGCGCGCCTTTCCGCTGACGCTGCTGGTCGACTTCCTGCAGGCGTTCGCCGACCGGGGCCGCTTGACCCTGCACGTCGACGTGCTCGCCGGCCGCAACCCGCACCACGTCGCCGAAGCGGTCGCGAAGGCGGTCGCGCTCGCGCTTCGGCAGGCGGTCGCGGTGCGCGCGCCGGAAGGCGGGGCGCCGAGCACCAAAGGGACGTTGACCGCATGAGTGGCCGCACGAGCGCCGAAGTCACGATCGTCGACCTCGGCGTCGGCAACCTCGGCAACGTCCGCCGTGCGCTCGCCGTCGCCGGGGGCTCGCCGCGGGTGACCGAAGACCCCGCCGAGGTGGCGGCGGCGCGGCGGATCGTGCTGCCCGGAGTCGGCGCCTTCCGGCCGCCGCGCGAGCGGCTGCGCGGCCCGCTCGAGCGGGCGCTGATCGAGGCGCTCGACCGGGGCGCGACGCTGCTCGGCATCTGTGTCGGCTATCAGCTCCTGTTCGGCCGCGGCGAGGAGCATGGCGACTGCGACGGCCTCGGGCTGCTTCCCGGCCGGGTCACGGCGCTGCCGCCGACGGTGCCCCGGCCGCAGATCGGCTGGAACCGGCTGGCCGCGAGGCGCGCCCACCCCCTGCTCGACGGGCTCGGCGAGGCGCCCGAGGTCTACTTCGTCCACGGCTATGCGCCGGAGGGGGTGCCGGAGGCGGCGACGCTCGCCACCGCGCTCCACGGCCGGGAGTTCGCGGCGATGGCGGGGTGGCGGCGCGTCGCCGGCGCGCAGTTCCATCCCGAGAAGAGCGGCGCGGCCGGGCTGCGCCTGCTCGGCAACTTCCTCGCCTGGGAGGGCGCGTGGAGCTGATCCCGTCGATCGACCTGCGACGCGGCCGCGTGGTGCGGCTCGAACGCGGCGACGACGCGCGGGCGACCGTCTACCCGCCCGATCCGCTGGCGCTGCTCGAACGCTTCGCCGCGGCGGGCGTCGCCCGCGTTCACGTCGTCGATCTCGATGCCGCCTTCGGCGAGGCGCAGCAGGTGGAGTCGCTGCGCCGCCTCGCCGGGGCGCGCGTGGTGAGAAGCTGCCAATTAGGGGGTGGGCTGAGAACCGTCGAGGCCGTCGAGCAGGCGCTGGCGTGGGGGTTCGAGCGGGCGGTCGTCGGGTCGATGGTAGTGCGGGATCCGAAAGGGTTCGCGCGGCTCGCCAGAGTGAATCCGGGTCGCATCGTGCCCGCCCTCGATTGCTCGGGCGAGACGGTCCGGATCGCCGGGTGGTCCGAGGCCACGTCCCTCGAATGGCAAACAACGGCGAACGATCTGCGCGGCCTGCCCTGCGCCGCGATCCTGGTGACCGACGTCGAGCGCGACGGCATGCTCTCGGGGCCCAACCTCGAGCTCGCCGCCGGGGTGGCGGGCGCGAGCGGGATCCCGGCGATCGTCTCGGGCGGCGTGGCGTCGGTCGACGACCTGGCGCGTGCCGCGGCGACGCCGGGCGTCGGCGCGGCGATCCTCGGGCGCGCCTTCTACGAAGGGCGGGTGACCCTCGAGGCGGCGCTCGCGGCGTCGCGCGGTCTTCCGGCGGAGGTGGCGGGATGAGCTCGCCGCGCGAGGCCGGCCTGCTCGCCGGCGCGGCGCCGGGCGCGCGCTTCCCCGGCCCGAGCGGCCTCTGCCGGCGGGTGATCCCCTGCCTCGACGTCGCCGGCGGGCGGGTGGTCAAGGGGGTGCGCTTCCAGGGGCTCGCCGACGTCGGCGAGCCGGCCGAGCAGGCGGCGCGCTACGCGGCCGAGGGGGCGGACGAGCTCGTCTTCCTCGACGTCGCGGCGTCGCACGAGCGGCGCGGCCCGGCGCTCGCCTGGGTCGAGCGGGTCGCCGAGCGGGTCTTCGTGCCGCTCACCGTCGGCGGGGGCGTGCGCTCGGCCGACGATGCGCGCGCGCTGCTCGAGGCGGGCGCCGACAAGGTCGCCGTCAACAGCGCCGCGGTCGAGCGGCCCGAGCGGCTCGGGGAGCTCGCCGCGCGCTTCGGCAGCCAGTGCGTCGTGCTTTCGGTCGACGCGCGGCGGCGGCCGGAGGGGGGGTGGGAGGTGGTGACGCACGGCGGGCGGCGGCCGGCCGGCCTGGACGCCCTCGAGTGGCTCGAGACGGCCGTCGCGGCCGGGGCGGGGGAGGTCCTGCTCACCTCGATCGACCGGGACGGCACCCGTTCCGGCTACGACCTCGAGCTGCTGGCAGAAGCCTGCGCCCGGGTCGAGGTGCCGGTGATCGCCTCGGGCGGGGGCGCGACGGTCAACGACTTCGCCGCGGCGCTCGACGCCGGCGCGGCGGCGGTGCTCGCGGCCTCGGTCTTCCACTCCGGGGAGACGACGACCGCCGAGATCCACCGCGCGCTGGCGGCGCGCGGCTATTCCGTGCGACGGACCTGGGAGCGGGAGGAGGGGAGGGCGAGATGAGTGGCGGCCAGCCGAGGC
This sequence comes from Acidobacteriota bacterium, assembly GCA_011525905.1. Taxonomy (GTDB): domain Bacteria; phylum Acidobacteriota; class Thermoanaerobaculia; order Multivoradales; family JAGPDF01; genus JACTMI01. The sequence continues at coordinate 12,546 of WYBK01000035.1, read as the reverse complement.
TCGACCTCGACGCGCTCCGCTTCGACGAGCGCGGCCTGGTCGCGGCGATCGTCCAGGACGCGTTCACCGGGCGGGTGCTGATGCTCGCCTGGGCCAATCGCGAAGCGGTCGAGCGCACGCTCGCCAGCGGCGAGGCCTGGTTCTGGTCGCGCGCGCGCGGCGAGCTCTGGCGCAAGGGGGCGACCTCCGGCAACACCCTGGCGGTGGTCGGCGCGAGCACCGACTGCGACGGCGATGCGCTGCTGCTGGCGGTGGTTCCCGCCGGCCCGGCCTGCCACACCGGGGCGGCGAGCTGCTTTGCCGGTGCGCCCGGCGGGCTCGACCTGGGCGCGCTCGAGCGGATCGTCGAGGCCCGGCGGGAGGCCGATCCGAAGAGCAGCTACACGGCCCGCCTCTTGCGCGAGGGATTCGGGCGGATCGCGCAGAAGGTCGGCGAAGAAGCGACCGAGGTGGTCGTGGCGGCGCTCGCGCCCACGCAGGACGACGGCGCGGCGAGGGCGCGGCTCGTCGAGGAGACGAGCGACCTGCTCTTCCATCTCGCCGTGCTACTGCGTGCGCGCGGCGTGTCGGTCGAGGACGTCGCGGCCGAGCTGGCCGCCCGCCACCGAGGCTAGGGTGACAGTTACCTTTGGGTAACTGTCACCTGCGGAGGAGGACGAGCTGAGGATGACGAGGATCGAGGAGAGTGTCCGGCGCCGGGTCGTGCCGCACACGCGCGAGCTGCTCGCCGAGACGCTGACGCCGCTCGCCGTCTACCACCGGCTGCGTGAGCTCTCGCCGGTGCGCTTCCTGTTCGAGAGCGTGACCGGTGGCGAGCAGGTGGCGCGCTACAGCTTCCTCGGCGCCGCGCCCTCGGCGCTCTATCGGCTCCACTCCGACCGCCTCGAGGTCGAGCGCGCGGGAGCACGCCGGACCCTGCCCGGCCCGCCGCTCGACGCGCTGCGCGCCGAGGTCGAGCGCTTCTCGGCGCCGCCGTCGCCCGTCCCGTTCGCCGGCGGCTTCGTCGGCAGCTTCGGCTTCGACCTCGTCCGGCTGGTCGAGCGCATCCCGTCGCGGCCGCCCGATCCCTGGGGCCTGCCGATCGCCACCCTCGGCCGCTTCGACAGCGTCGTCGCCTTCGACCACGCGCAGCAGCGGCTGCTGCTGGTCGCCAACGAGGTCGAGGGGGAGACGACCGCCGCCGACGCCGAGGCGGCGCTCGACCGGCTCGAAGACGCGCTCGCGCGCGAGGTCGGCGTGCAGGCGGTGCGCCTGCCTCCGTCGCCGCCCCGCCTCGACCGCGAGCCCGAGACGACGCTCTCGGGCGAGGCGTTCCAGGCGGCGGTACGCGCGGCGAAGGAGCACATCGCCGCGGGCGACATCTTCCAGGTCGTCCTCGCGCGCCGCTTCCGGCTGCGCTCGCGGGCCTCCCCCGAGGCGCTCTACCGGGCGCTGCGCCGGGTCAATCCGAGCCCCTACATGGTGCTCGTCGAGCTGCCGGACGTCGCGCTCGTCGGCGCCTCGCCCGAGATGCTGGTCAAGAAGAGCGGCAGCCGCGTGGTCACCCGGCCGATTGCCGGCACCCGCCATCGCGGCGGCTCGGCGGAGGAGGACGCGGCGATCGCCGCCGAGCTCGCCGCCGATCCCAAGGAGCGCGCCGAGCACGTCATGCTGGTCGACCTCGGACGCAACGACCTCGGCCGCATCTGCCGCCCCGGCTCGGTCGAGGTGGCGACCTTTCTCGAGGTCGAGCGCTACAGTCACGTCATGCACCTGGTCTCGAGCGTCGAAGGGGAGCTCGCGGCCGACTGCGCGGCGCTCGACGCGCTGCTCGCCGCCTTCCCGGCGGGCACCGTCTCGGGCGCGCCGAAGATCCGCGCCATCGAGATCCTCGACGCGCTCGAGCCCGAGGCGCGCGGCCCCTACTCCGGCGCGATCGGCTACCTCTCCTTCACCGGCGACCTCGACACCTGCATCACCATCCGCACGCTCTGCGTCCGCCCGGGGGAGGGCGCGGCGGAGGTGAGCGTGACCGCCGGCGCGGGGATCGTCGCCGACTCCGATCCGGCCCTCGAGCAGCGGGAGACCGAGAACAAGGCGGCCGCGCTGCTCGCGGCGGTGGCGCTCGCCGAGGAGCTCGAACGATGATCCTGGTGGTCGACAACTACGACTCCTTCACTTACAACCTGGTGCAGCTGATCGCCGCGACCGGAGTCGACTACCAGGTCGTGCGCAACGACGCGGCGAGCGTCGACGAGCTGCTCGCGCGCTCGCCCGGCGGCATCGTGCTGTCGCCCGGCCCGGGGCGGCCGGAGGAGGCGGGGGTCTGCCTGCCGCTGCTGGCGCGCCGGCCGCGGCTGCCGATCTTCGGCGTCTGCCTCGGCCATCAAGCGCTCGGGGTCTCGTTCGGCGCCGAGGTTGGCCGCGCGCCGGCGCCCCGCCACGGCAAGACCTCGCGGATCCGCCACGCCGGCGAGGGCCTCTTCGCCGGCCTGCCGAGCCCCTTCGAGGCGACCCGATACCACTCGCTCGAGGTGCGCGAGGCGAGCCTGCCGCCCGAGCTCGAGGCGGTAGCCTGGAGCGAGGACGACGGTCTGGTGATGGGGCTGCGCCACCGCGAGCTGCCTTACTGGGGCGTGCAGTTCCACCCCGAGTCGGTGCTGACGCTCGCCGGACCGCGGCTGGTCGAGAACTTCCTGGCGCTCTGCGCCGAGCGGGCGAGCGCTGTCCGATGAGCGATCCCGCGCTCTACCTCAAGCGGCTGCTGGCGAGCGAGCATCTGACGCGCGAGGAGGTCGCCGCGCTCTTCGGCCGGATCATGGACGGCGAGGTCGAGGAGGCGCAGATCGCCGCGCTGCTGGTCGCTCTGGCGATGAAGGGGGAGACGCCGGAGGAGATCGCCGGCGCGGCCGCGGCAATGCGCGCGCGCGTGCGCGCTGTGCCGCACGCCGTCGCCGGGGTGGTCGACACCTGCGGCACCGGCGGCGACGGCCGCGGCACCTTCAATGTCTCGACCGCCGCCGCCTTCGTCGCCGCGGCGGCGGGGGTGCCGGTCGCCAAGCACGGCAACCGCGCGATCTCTTCCCGCTCGGGCAGCGCCGACGTGCTCGCGGCGCTCGGCGTCAGGATCGAGATCGAACCGGAGGAGGCGGGGCGGCAGCTCGAGGAGATCGGCCTCGCTTTCCTGTTCGCGCCGAGGCTCCACCCGGCGATGAAAGCGGTCGCTCCCGTGCGCCGGGCGCTCGGCGTGCGGACGGTCTTCAACCTGCTCGGACCGCTGACCAACCCCGCGGGCGCGCGCCGGCAGGTGCTCGGCGTCTTCGCGCGCGAGCGGGTCGAGCCGGTCGCACAGGTGCTCGCCGAGCTCGGCGCCGACCACGCGCTGGTGGTGCACGGCGAGGACGGCACCGACGAGATCACCACCGCCGGCCGCACCTTCGTCGCCGAGGTGCGCGACGGCGAGGTCTCCTCCTACGAGCTCGACGCCGCCGAGCTCGGCGCCCCCCGCGCAGCGAGCGCCGAGCTCGCCGGCGGCAGCCCCGCGGAGAACGCCGCGGCGCTCGAGTCGCTACTCGCCGGCGAGGGGAGCGCGCTCGCCGAGATCGTCGCTGTCAACGCCGGCGCGGCGCTCTACGTCGGCGGCGCCGCTCCCGACCTCCAGAGCGGCTACCGGCGCGCGAAGGAGATCCTCGCCTCGGGCGAAGCGCGCGCGGTGCTCGAGAAGCTGCGAGCCTTCAAGTGAGGGCGATGGGGAAGGGCACCGAGCTTCCGGACGTCCTGCGCGAGATCGTCGCGCGCCGACGCGAGTGCTTCGGAGCGGCGAGCGGCGCCTGCCCGAGCGAAGCGACGACGGCGGCGCCGCCGCTCACTCAACACAACCCCTTCTATGCAGCTTTGAGCGCTCGAAGCGGCGCGGCGTTGATCGCCGAAGTGAAGCTCGGCTCCCCTCGCCTCGGCTCGCTCGTCGCCCGCGTCGACCCCGAACGCCAGGCACGCGCCTACGCCGAGTCGGGCGCCGCGGCGCTCTCGGTGGTCGTCGAGCCCGACTTCTTCTTCGGCTCCTGCGAGCTGCTGGCGCGCTGTCGGGAAGCGTCGGGGCTGCCGGCGATCGCCAAGGACTTCGTCGTCTCCGAGCGGCAGCTCGACGAGGCGTCGGCGGCGGGCGCTTCGGCGATCCTGCTGATCGCCGCGCTCTACTCGCGCGCCGAGCTCGCGGCCTGGGCGGCGGCGGCACGGAGTCGTGGCTTGGTGCCGCTGATCGAGACGCACGACGAGCGGGACCTCGACCTGCTCGAAGGCTCGGAGTGGGAACTGGTCGGCGTCAACAACCGGGACCTGCGCACCTTCGAGGTCTCGCTCGAGCGCGCGATCGCCCTGCGGCCTCGGCTGCCAGCCTCGGCGCTGGCGGTCGCCGAGAGCGGCATCCGGACCCGCGCGGACGTCGAGCGCCTGCGCGCCGCCGGCTTCGACGCCTTCCTGGTCGGCGAAGCGCTGCTCACCGGCGGCGACCCGGGAGCCAAGATCGCGGAGCTCTTCGGATGACCGCTCGCCAGCGTGCCTCGGCGCCTTCTCGGGGACATGGTCCCAGCGCAGCTGGGTCCATGTCCCCGTCCCAGCGCCCGGCCCGTGAGGTTTGCCGGCCCGCAGACTGCCTCGGCCGTTCTCTACCGGATTGGGGGAGAAGCTCTCCTGCGCGCGGACCTGTCGGTCCGTGCTCGGAGACTTCCCCCTTGACGGACCGGCCTCGCCTCCCTGCGATCTGCCGGCGGGCCGGCTCGGCCAGCGCCGCGACCCCCTCGGGGACATGCACCGGGGACACGCGCCCGGGACACGTGCGCGCAAGTGTCCCCCGTGTGTGTCCCCGGAAGGTGTCCCCGGTACGTGTCCCCCGCACGTGTCCCCGGTGGGTGTCCCCGAGGCGATGAGGAAGGTCGTCAAGATCTGCGGCGTCACTCGCGTCGAGGATGCGGTCGCGGCCGTCGACCTGGGCGCCGACCTGGTCGGCCTGAATTTCTGGCCCGGCAGTTCCCGGTGCGTCGGCCTCGACCGCGCTCGGGCCATCGCCGACGCGGTGCGCGGCCGGGGGGCGCTGCTGGTCGGCGTCTTCGTCGATGCCCCCGTCGAACGGGTGCGGGCGATCCTCGAGGAGGTCGGCCTCGATCTGGCTCAGCTCCACGGCGACGAGCCGGCGGCCGCCCACGCGGCGCTCGAGGGGCGCTCGATCCGGGTCTTCCGCGGGCTGCCCGATCGTTCGACGGCGCGCGCCACGCCGCCGGTCTGGGGGGTGCTGGTCGATGCGCCCGCCAGCTCCCCGATCGACCTGCGATACGGTGGTACCGGCGAGCGCTGGGACTTCGCGGCGCTCGCCGGCTGGCGCGGGCCGCGGCCGCTCCTGCTCGCCGGCGGGATCCGCCCGGGCCTCGCCGCCGCGGCGCTCGCCGCGAGCGGCGCCGACGGCGTCGACGTCGCCTCGGGCGTCGAGCTCGCGCCAGGGATCAAGGACCGGGAGAGAATGAGAGCGTTGATCGAGGAGATCCGACGTGCCGAGACGAGGAACCCAGCCGGACGCTAGCGGCCACTTCGGCCCCTACGGCGGCCGCTTCGCGCCCGAGACGCTGATGGCGCCGCTCGAGGCGCTCGCCCGCGCCTACGACAAGGCCCGCCGCGACCGCCGCTTCCTGGCCGAGCTCGCCGAGCTCCTGCAGAACTACGCCGGCCGGCCGACGCCGCTCTACTACGCCGACCGTCTGTCGCGCGAGCTGGGCGGCGCGCGCCTCTTCCTGAAGCGCGAGGACCTGCTGCACACCGGCGCGCACAAGATCAACAACGCGCTCGGCCAGGCGTTGCTCACGCTGCGCATGGGCAAGCGCCGGGTGATCGCCGAGACCGGCGCCGGCCAGCACGGGGTGGCGACCGCCACTGCCTGCGCGCTCTTCGGCCTCGAGTGTGTCGTCTACATGGGCACCGAGGACATGCGCCGCCAGCACCCGAACGTCGAGCGCATGCGCCTGCTGGGTGCGACGGTGGTCGGCGTCGAGTCGGGGAGCCGCACGCTCAAGGACGCGATAAACGAGGCGATGCGCGACTGGGTGACGAATGTCGCCACCACGCACTACGTCCTCGGCTCCGTCCTCGGCCCCGATCCCTTCCCGCGCATGGTGCGCGACTTCCAGCGGGTGATCGGCGAGGAGGCGAAGAAGCAGTTGAAGAAGCGCCTCGGACGCCCCTACCCCGACCTCGCGATCGCCTGCGTCGGCGGCGGCTCGAACGCCATCGGCCTCTTCGCCCCCTTCCTCGGCGACCGGCGCGTGCGTCTGATCGGCGTCGAGGCGGGGGGCCGGGGCGCCGCGCTCGGCGAGCACGCCGCGCGCTTCGCCCCCGCCGAGGGCGGGGGAAGTTCCGTCGGCGTGCTGCACGGCACGCGCACCTACCTGCTGCAGGACGCCCATGGCCTGGTGGCGCCGACCCATTCGATCTCGGCCGGCCTCGACTATCCGGCGGTCGGCCCGGAGCACGCCCTGCTGCACGACCAGGGGCGGGTCGAGTACGTCGCCGTGAGCGACCCGGAGGCGATCGACGCTTTCCACCGGATCGCCGAGAGCGAGGGGATCCTGCCGGCGCTCGAGACCGCGCACGCGCTCGCCGAGGCGATGAAGCGCGCCCGCGACCTGCCGCGCCGGCACGCGATCCTGGTCAATCTCTCCGGCCGCGGCGACAAGGACCTCGAGTCGGTGCTCGCCTGGGACGCCGCGCGCGCCGCGAGCGCGCCGGCGACTTCGGGGCGCGGGCGCGGGCCGCGGGCCCGGCGCCCGGCGCGCCCGCAGCCGGTGTCGCCCGACGCGGCTTCGGCCGACGCCGCGCCGGCGCCTCCGGAGCGCTTCGTCGAGGCGCCGGGCCCGGAGCACGAAGACTGGGTGGAGATCCCCGATCCGCCGCGCGGCCGCGGCTGGTTCGGCCGGAGGCTGTCGCGATGAGCGCCATCGCCGAGGCTTTCGCCCGCTGCCGGCGCGAGAAGCGCGCCGCCTTCGTCCCCTTCCTGGTCGCCGGCGATCCGACGCTCCAGGGGAGCGAAGAGCTGTACGACGCGCTGGCCGAGGCGGGCGCCGACCTGCTCGAGGTCGGCGTCCCCTTCTCCGATCCGATCGCCGACGGGGCGACGATCCAGGCCGCGGCGCAGCGCGCTCTGGCCGAGGGGGCGACGCTCGAACGGGTTCTAGGCCTGGTCTCCCGGCTGCGCAGCGAGCGCGGGTTGCGCCTGCCGATCGTGTTGTTCAGCTACTTCAACCCGATCCACGCCTACGGCGTCGAGCGCTTCGCCGAGCACGCCGCCGGCTGCGGCGTGGATGGCGTGCTGGCGGTCGACCTGCCGCCGGAGGAGGCCGCGGGCTCCTACCTCGAGGCGCTCCGGCGCCACGCCCTCGATCCGATCTTCCTGTTGGCGCCGACCAGCACCGCGGCCAGGGTGAAGCAGGTGGCCCGCGCCGGCTCCGGCTTCGTCTACTACGTCAGCCGCGCGGGCGTGACCGGCGAGCGCGGAAGCGTCCGCCGCGAGCTGGCGAAAGAAGTCAGGGCGCTGCGCAAGCGGCTTCGCCTGCCGGTCGCCGTCGGCTTCGGCGTCTCGACGCCCGAGCAGGTGCGCGCCGTCGCCAAGCTTGCCGACGGCGTCGTCGTCGGCAGCGCCCTGGTCACCGCCGCCGGCGGCTGCCGCAGTCGCAAGGCCTTCGTCGCGAAAGCCCGCGAGCTCGCCCGCGCGGCGCGTTGAGGGCGCCGCGTCAGCGTCCGCCGTCGAGCGCGTTTCGGACGGCGGCGAGCAGGTCGCGCGACGCGGCCGGCTTCTGGAGGAAGGCCTCCCAGGGCGCGAGAGTGTGCTCGGAATCGGCCAGCTCGGCGCTGTAGCCGCTGGTCAGGAGCACCTTCAGACCGGGCGAGCGCGCGCGCAGGCGCGCGGCGAGCGCGCGGCCGCCGAGCGGGCCGGGCAGCACGAGGTCGGTGAGCAACAGGTCGATGGCGTCGCGCTCTCGCTCCCAGAGGCCGAGCGCTTCCTGGCCGTCCGCCGCCTCGATCACGCGGTAGCCGGCGCGCTCGAGCGCCGCGCGGGTGATCCGGCGCAGCTCCGGCTCGTCCTCGACGAGCAGCAGGGTCTCCCCACCCCCCGCCGGCGGCGCCTCCTCGGTGACCGGCCCGGCCGGCGTCGGCTTCGGGTCCGCCGCCGGCAGGTGGACGTCGAAGCGCGCTCCCTGGCCGCTCGCGCTCTCGACCTCGATCCAGCCGCCGTGCTGGCGGACGATGCCGAAGACGGTCGCGAGCCCCAGTCCGGTCCCCTTGCCCGGCTCCTTGGTGGTGAAGAAAGGCTCGAAGAGGTGCGGCAGCGCCTCGGGCGGGATGCCCGCGCCGGTGTCGCTCACCCGCAGGCGGAAGTAGCGCCCGGGCGCCCGCTCCGGATTGCCGCCGGCGTGCGGCTCCGAAACGTCGACCTCGGCGGTCTCGATGCGCAGCCGGCCACCGCCGGGCATGGCGTCGCGGGCGTTGATCGCGAGGTTCATCAGCACCTGGTCGAGCATGCCGGCGTCGGCGTGCAGAGGGAGCGGCGCGGGGTGGAGGTGCAGCTGCAGCTCGACGTCCTCGCCCAGCAGACGGCGCAGCATCGAGGCCAGGCCGGTAACCGCTTCGTTCAGATCGAGGTCGCGCGGTTGCAGCGCCTGCCGGCGGCCGAAGAGCAGGAGCTGGCGGGTGAGGGCGGCGCCGCGCTCGGCGGCCGCGCGGATCTCGGCGAGCCCGCCGCGCATCGTCTCCGGATCGCGCACCGAGCCCTGGAGCATCTCGGCCTGCATCATCATCACGGCCAGCAGATTGTTGAAGTCGTGGGCGACGCCGCCGGCCAGCCGGCCGACCGCTTCGAGCTTCTGCGACTGGCGCAGCTGCTCCTCGAGCTCGCGCTGCGCGGTGACGTCGCGCGCGATGCCCTCGATCGCCACCAGCCGTCCCTCGGCGTCGCGCACGGCGACGTTGCGCTGCTCGGTCCAGACGATCCTGCCGTCCCTGCGGATCCAGCGCAGGGTGATCGGCTCGCCGGAGACCGCGCCCTCGACCCCGATCCGCTCCAGGACTTCCCGGTCGTCGGGGTGCACGAGCCCGGCGCCGAGGTCGGGGTCGGCGTAGTGCTCCTCCGGCGTGTAGCCGGTGATCGCCGTCGCCGACGGGCTGACGAACGAGAACCGGCGCTGCGGCAGCAGCTCGTAGCGGTAGATCAGGTCCTGGGCGTTCTCGGCGAGGCGCCGGAAGCGCTCTTCGCTCTCGCGCAGCGCCTCCGCGGCCCGCATCCGATCGGTGACGTCGGTGATGAACCCCTCGAGACATTGCAGCGCTCCGTCGGCCCCGAAGACGCCCTGACCCTGCTCCCACACCCACTTCTCCTCGCCGTTCGCGGCGATCAGCCGATACTGCAAACGAAAGTGGTCGCGCGCTTCGACCGCGCGCTGGACCTCCCGCCAGACCCCCTCGCGGTCCTCCGAGTGGATCAGGTCGGCGTAGCTCACCTGGGCGTTACCGAGCAGCCGCTCGGCGGGGTGACCGGTCAGCGCGAGGCACCCCTCGCTCACGTACTCCATCGTCCACTGCGGGTCGTTGGCGCAGCGATAGGCCATGCCGGGCAGGTTGCTCAGCAGCGTGGCGAGCCGCCGCTCGCTCTCGGCGAGCACCTGGTTGAGCTGCTCGAGCTCGAAGCGCTTGTCCTCGAGCTTGCGCACCAGCGTCTCGCTGTACTGGCGCAGCACCTCCGGCTCTTCGGGCGTCGCGGGCGAGGAGGCCTCGAGCGAGCCGCGGTCGGCCTCGGCGAGGATGCGCTCGAGCTCGGCGAGGAAGCGATCCGGCTCGGCCGGCTTGAGCAAGAAGGCGTCCGCTCCGAGATCGCGCGCCAGCCGTTCGTCCTCCCGCTCGGTGTAGGTCGCGGTGTAGACGACGAAGGGGATCGCGCGCAGCCGTTCGTCGGCCTTGAAGCGGCGCAGCAGCGTGTAGCCGTCCATCACCGGCATCAGCAGGTCCGAGATCACCAGATCGGGCGGCGAGCGGCGCGCGACCACCAGCGCCTCCGCGCCGTGCCGGGCTTCCTCGACCTCCCAGCCTTGGCCGGTGAGCAGCGCGCGCAGCAGGTAGAGGTTGTCGGGCTTGTCGTCGACGATCAGCGCTCGGGTCACGGCGGACCTCCGGTCGGGGAGCGCGGCAAGTGGCGGCGGACCTCGGCCGCGAAGGTCGCCGGGTCGATCGGCTTCTCGATGTAGCCGGTGCAGCCAGCGGCGAGCGCCTTCTCGCGGTCGCCGACCATGGCGTAGGAGGTCACGGCGACGATCGGCACGCCGTCGAGGCCGGGCAGCGCGCGCAGGGCGGCGGCGACCTCGTAGCCGTTCATGCCGGGCAGTTGGATGTCGAGCAGGATCAGGTCGAATCGCTCGGCCCTGGCGCGCGCGATGCCCGCCGGCCCGGTCGCGGCGTGCGCCATTCGGAAGCCGGCCGCCTCGAGCAGGAAGGTCGCCAGGTAGCGGTTCTGCTCGTTGTCCTCGATCATCAGGATGCGCTCGTTCACGCCGGCACCTCGCGTCGATCGGGGAGGCTCAGCACGAAGCGGCTGCCGCGTCCCCATTCGCTCTCGGCGGTCACCTCACCATCGAGCAGCCCGGCGAGTCGCCGGCAGATCGCCAGGCCGAGGCCGGTCCCCTCGTGGTTGCGGGCGAGGCCGACGTCGAGCTGCTGGAAGGGGCGAAAGAGCTTGGCCAAGTCCTCGGGGCGGATGCCCATGCCGGTGTCGGCGACCGCGATGCGTACCCACTCGCCCGCGACGCCGGCGGTGAGCCGGACCTCGCCGCGCTCGGTGAACTTGATCGCGTTGTTCAGGAGGTTCAGGAGGATCTGCTCGACGCGCCGCGCGTCGCTGGCCAGTCCGCCGACCTCGGGCGCGATCTCGGCGGCGAGGGCGAGCCCCTTGGCCTCGGCCTGCGGCCGCACGGAGGCGACGGCGCGCTCGATCGTCTCGCGCAGGTCGAAGGGCTCGACGTGTACCTGCAGCTGACCGGCCTCGATCTTGGACAAGTCGAGCACGTCGTTGATCAGCGCCAGCAGGTGCCGGGCGCTCGCCTGCACCATGCCGAGCTGCTTGCGCTGCTCGGCGTTGATCGGGCCGGCGAGCTCCTGGAGCAGAATGCCGGTGAAGCCGATGACCGAGTTGAGCGGCGTGCGCAGCTCGTGCGACATGGTGGCGAGGAAGGCCGACTTCAGCCGGTCCGCCGCCTCGGCGCGCGCGACGGCGCGCGACAGTTCGGCGGTGCGCTCGGCGACCTGGCGCTCGAGCTCGGCGAGCGAGCGGACGTTGTCGACCGCGATCGAGGTGGCGTCGGCGAGCGTCCCGAGCAGCCGCACCTGCTCGGGCGGCAGCCGCCGCGGCCTCGCCCAGTAGACCACGATGGCGCCGATCGGGTCGCCGACCCGCACGGGAACCGCAGCCAGCCCGCGCACGGGAGCGCTCTCCGGCGATTCGCCCGAGAGGCCGGGCGCGCGCGCCAGGTCCTCGACCACCAGCGGCTCGCGTTCCGACATCACGCGCTCGGCGACGCCGTCGCCCACTGGCGAGCGCTCGCCCTTCCAGAGCAACGAGGCCCCGGCCTCGCCGACGACGTGCCAGGCCTCTCCTTCGCGCAGCGCGAAGGTGGCGCCCTCGGCCGCGACCAGCCGGCGGGCGGCGGCGGTGACCGCCGCGCCGATCGCCTCGCGGTCGTGGGCGGTCGCCAGCTGCTGGATGACGCGCAGCAGCTCGCGCAGCTGCTCCTCGCGCCGCTTGCTCTCGGTGATCTCGGCGACGACGCCGCGCAGCCGGCGAGGCTCGCCGTGCTCCGGGGCGATCTCGCCCTGGGAGCGCACCCAGTGGACGCTGCCGTCGGGCCAGACGATGCGGAACTCGTGCGCGAAGCGCTCGCGCGTCGCCAGGGTGCGCTCGACCGCGGCGCGGATGCCGGGCAGGTCCTCGGGGTGGACCCGGCGCTCGAACTCTTCGTGGGTCCCCCGGTACTCGCCGGGCGCGTAGCCCCAGATCGCCTCGTGGCGCGGCGACCAGCGGGTCCGGTCGCTGGCGAATTCCCACTCGAAGGTGCCGAGCCGGGCGGCGTCGAGCGCCAGCCGCAACCGTTCCTCGCTCTGCCGCAGTTCGGCGTGCGCGCGCTCCCGCTCGGCGAGCTCGGCGCGCAGGAGCCAAGCGAGCAGGGCGGCGGTGACCAGCACGAACCCCCACCCCTTGACCGTCGACCAGCGCGCGAGCGCTTCCGGGTCGTCGACCAGCGCTTCGAGGGCCCGGTCGGAGAAGAGGATCCAGAGCCCCGCGACCAGCGCGTAGGGCACCACGACCCGCAGCACCGCCCGCTCGATCGAACGGCTCACCGCGGGGCGCCTCCGTCGCCCCCCCGGCCCCGCGCGGCCAGCGAGCATCGCGTCATCACCCTCGATCTCGGAGCGGATCCTAGCAATCGGCCGCCGCGAGCCCGCCGAGGCCACCGCGACACCCGCTCGGGGACAGAACGCCCGCTC
>WYBK01000263.1 GCA_011525905.1 Acidobacteriota bacterium | reverse complement strand
GCGTCTTCCTCTACCGCTCGACGCTGCACGTGCCCATGCTGGTCAAGCGCCCGGGAGGCGGCGGCGCCGGCACGCGCATCGCGCGCACGGTCGGTCTGGTCGACGTCGCGCCGACGCTCGCCCGCGCGGCCGGGCTCGACTGGCCCGCCGGCGGCGACGGCCGCGACCTGTTCGAGGAGGAGCCGCCGGCCGACCGCGCGCTCTACGCCGAGACCTACTACCCCCGGCTCCACTTCGGCTGGAGCGATCTGCAGGCGCTGATCGAGCCGCGCTGGTACCTGGTGCGCGCGCCCGAGCCCGAGCTGTTCGACGTCGTGGCCGACCCGGGCCAGCAGACCAACGTCCTGCGCGCGCAGCGCCGCGAGTTCGCCCGGCTCTCGTCCCGCCTCGACACGCTCGTGAAGCCGCTCGCCGCGCCGCACGAGGTCGACGCCGAGACGGCGAAGAACCTCGCCGCGCTCGGCTACCTCTCGGCGTCGCGCAGCGTCACCGAGATCGACCTGCCCGATCCGAAGAGCCAGCGCCACCTGCTCGCCGGCATCGAAGAGGGGCTGGCCGACTACTGGGCCGAGCGCTACGAGGCCGCCGCCGCGAAGTTCCGCGGCGTGCTCGCCGAGAACCCCGGCATGTCCGACCTCTGGGCCTACCTGGCACGCGCCCTCGACCGCCTCGGCCGGACCGGCGAGTCGGTCGCCGCCTGGGAGCGGGTGCTCGAGCTGTCGGGCGGCAACGCCTCGGTGGCGCTCCTGGTCGCCGAGCGCTACGTCGAGCTCGGCAATCTCGACCGCGCCGAGCAGATCGTCGCGAGCGTCGAGGCGGCCGATCCGGCGGGCGCTCTCGATCTGGCGGCCCAGATCGCCCTGGCTCGAGGCCGCGGTTCGGAGGCGGAGGCCCTGATGCGCCGCGCGGCGGCCGAGGGGGTCGCGAGCGAGGTCGTGCTGCGTCGCCTGGCGCTCGACGCGCTCGGCCGCGGACGCCCCGCCGACGCGCTCGCCCTGCTCGATCGCGGCGCCGACGAGCTCGAGGCGCCGTCGCGAATCCTCAAGAGCCTCGCGCTCGCCGACGCCGGCCGCGCCACCGAGGGGGAGGCCGAGCTCGAGCGCGCCCGACGCGCGAGCGAGAGCGGCGCCGAGTTCTTCGAGAACCTGGGCGCGGCGCTGCTCGCGCTCGAGCGCTTCGACCGCGCCCGCGCCGCCTTCGGGGAGGCGGTTCGCCTCGATCCGAAGGCGGCTTCGGCGTGGAACTCGCTCGGCGTCGCGCTGCTCCGGCTGCAGGACGCGCGCGGCGCGGTCGGCGCCTGGCAGCGTTCGGTCGAGCTCGATCCGTCGCAGGCCGACGCCTGGTTCAACATCGGCCTGGTCGCGAGCGCAGCTGGAGACGCGCCGCTCGCCCGGCGGGCCCTCGCCCGTTTCCTCGCGGTCGCGCCGGCGACGACGCCCGAGGCCGACCGCCGGCGCGCCGAGGGGCTGCTGCGGCGCCTGGAGACGGCCGGATGAGCTGCCGCGCCGCCGCCGCGGCGCTCGCCCTGGCCGGCGCGCTCGGTCTGCTCGCCTGCGGCCGCCAGGCGCCCCGCCCGCCGATCGTGCTGATCTCGATCGACACGCTGCGCGCCGACCGGCTGCCCGACTGGGGCTACGCGGGCGGCTCGACGCCGCACCTCTCGGCGCTCGCCCGCGACGCGATCCTCTTCGAGAGCGCCTGGGCGCAGGTGCCGCTCACGCTCCCCTCGCACGCCTCGCTGCTCACCGGCCGCCTCCCGCCGGAGGTCGGCGTGCGCAGCAACATCGGCTTCCATTTCGACGCGGCGGCGCACCCGACCCTGCCGGCCCGGCTCGCCGCCGAGGCCGGCTACGCGACCGCGGCGGCGGTCTCGGCCTACGTGCTGCGCAAGGAGACCGGCCTCGGCGCCGCCTTCGAGCACTACGACGACGCCATGGAGGTGCACGAGTCGTCGACGCTCGGGGCGCTGCAGCGGCCCGGCGCCGAGACCGTCGACGCCGCGCTCGGCTGGCTCGCCGGCGTGGCGAACCGCCCCTGGTTCCTCTTCCTCCACCTCTTCGAGCCGCACACCCCCTACGAGCCGCCGTCGCCCTTTCGCGAGCGGCTCGCCGACCCCTACGACGGCGAGATCGCCGCGGCCGACGCGGCCGTCGGCCGCCTGCTCGACGCGCTGCGCGCGCGCGGCGACTACGACCGGGCGCTGATCGTCGTCCTCTCCGACCATGGCGAGGGGCTGGGCGACCATGGCGAGAAGGAGCACGGCATCCTGCTCTACCGCGAGGCGCTGCACGTGCCGCTGCTGGTCAAGCTGCCCGGCGGCGAGCGGGGCGGCACGCGGGTCGCCGCACCCGCGGCGCTGTTCGACGTCGTGCCGACGGTCACCGACCTGCTCGGGCTCGCGCGCTCGCCCGGCCTGGCGGGGGTCTCGCTGCTCGAGCTCGCCGACGGCGAAGCCGCCGAGCGCCGGATCTACTCCGAGACCCTCTACCCTCGCCTCCACCTCGGCTGGAGCGAGCTGCGCTCGCTGGTCGACGCGCGCTGGCACGCGATCGAGGGCCCCGACCCCGAGCTCTACGACTGGGTCGCCGACCCCGCCCAGCGCACCAACTTGCGCGCGCGCGAGCGGCGCGTCTGGGCCGAGCGCGCCGCCGAGCTCGCGGCGATTCCGCTCGCCTTCGAGCCGCCCGCGCCGGCGAGCGCCGAGGAGCT
>WYBK01000262.1 GCA_011525905.1 Acidobacteriota bacterium | reverse complement strand
GGCTAGGCTCAGCGCCCCGGGGGAACCGAGGAGTCGGTCGAGATGAGCCGCAGCCGCACCCGTATCGTCGCCGCGCTCGCCTGCATCGCCTTCCTGAGCCCGCTCGCCGGCGCCCAGACCCCGCGCGTCCTGCTGGTCGGCGACAGCTGGGCCGACTTCCTCTGGCAGGCGCGCTCGCTCGCCGAGACCTTCGCGCTCCACGGCCACCCCGAATTCGTCGAGCTCGGCGGCGAGACCACGGTCTCCGGCTCCGAGGCGAGCGAGTGGGTCGATCCGGCGATGCTCGGGCTCATCGACGGCGCTCTCGCCGCCAACCCGACGATCGACATCGTCCAGATCACCCTGGGCGGCAACGACTTCCTCGCCGGCGAACCCGGCGGCGGTTGGTACCTCGGCATGCCCGACGCCGGCGCGCTCTACGTCGCGATCGCGAGCGACGTCGCCACGGTCGTCGACCACGTGCTGGCGCTCGATCCCGCGCTGCGCGTCCTGCTCTCGGGCTACGACTATCCGAACTTCGTCGACTTCTCGTTCGCGTTCTGCCTGGCCTATTGCTGTTCGATGGACGACGGCCTGGGCGGTCCGGCGCCGCTGCAGTTGAACTCGGCGATCGTCGCCATGGGCTCCCTGCTCGACGGGCTCGCGGCGACCCGGCCCCGCCTCGCGGTGGTGCACCATTGGGGCCTGATGCAGTACGCGTTCGGCTTCCCCGGCGCCGAGCCGCCGATCCCGCCGGGCGCGCTGCTGCCGCCGGGCGATTCGGCCTTGCCCAGCCCGATCGAGGCGATGTGGCTGGGCGGCGACTGCATTCATCTCGGCGACCCGGGCTACGCCGGCGTCGCGGAGAGCCTCTGGCGCGAGTACTACCACTTCGCCTTCGACGGCATCTTCCGCGACGGTTTCGAGAGCGGCGACACGAGCCTCTGGCAGCCATCACCACCCTGAGTCGCCCCTCGGGGGCGGGGAACCGCGGGACCCGCGGCGGGAACTCATGGAGCACAGGCCGATCCGGAGGTTCCCATGCCGACTCCCCGCTCCACCCGGTTTCTCGTGGAGGCCGCCGCGCTCCCGCTGCTCTTCGCGGTCGCTTGCGGCGGCGGCTCCTCCTCGCCGACGGCGCCGGTGGCGACGCCCATGCCGAGTCTGGTCACCGTCGAGATCCAGGACAGCGCCTACTCGCCGAAGTCGGTGGTCGTGCAGCCCGGCGACCGGGTGCGCTGGGTCTTCCGCGGCAGCCTCGCCGGCCACACGGTGACCGCCGAGGACGGCAGCTTCGACAGCGGCTTCGTCTTCACCCAGAGCGGCGCGACCTACGAGCGGGTCTTCGGCACCGACCTGGCGGGACGGACGATCACCTACAAGTGCAACAGCCACTACTTCTGCTGCCAGATGCAGGGCTCGGTGCGCGTCGGCTCGGGCGCGCCGCCGCCCCCCCCGGGCTACTGACGGCCGTCGGCGACCGGGCCTCAGCCCTTGACCACGGCGAGCGGCCGGAGGCGCGCGACCTTGACCGCGAGCCCCGCCCGGTCGACCACGTCGACGACGCCCGCGACGTCCTTGTACGCCTCGGGCATCTCTTCGTCGACCGTCGCGCGGCTCGCCGCGCGCACCACGATCCCTTGCTCCGCGAGCTCGCGCGGCAGGTTGCGCGGCCGCGCCGCCTTCTTCGCCGCGTGGCGCGAGAGGCGCCGGCCGGCGCCGTGGCAGCAGGAGGCGAAGGTCTCGGCCGCCGCGCCGGCCGAGCCGACGAGCACGAAGCTGTAGCGACCCATGTCCCCCGGGACCAGCACCGGCTGGCCGGTCTCCCGGAAGCGCGGCGCCAACTCCGGGTGGCCGGGCGGGAAGGCGCGCGTCGCGCCCTTGCGGTGAACGCAGAGGCGCCGACGCCGCCCATCGATGTCGTGCTCCTCGAGCTTGGCGATGTTGTGCGCGACGTCGTAGACGATCGTGACGCCCGCCTCGACCGCGGCGCCGAACAGCCGGCCGAAGGCGCGCCGCACGTGGTGCGTGATCAGTTGGCGGTTGGCGAAGGCGAAGTTGGCCGCCGAGCCCATCGCCCCCCAGTAGGCGGCCGCCTCCGGGCTGCCGAGCGGCGCGCAGCAGAGCTGCGGGTCGGGCAGGCGGATGTCGTAGCGCGCGGCGGCCGCCAGCATCGCGTCGAGGTGGTCGTCGCAGACCTGGTGGCCGAGGCCGCGCGAGCCGGTGTGGATCAGTACGGTCACCCCGCCCACGGCGAGACCGAGCCGCGCGGCGAGCGTCGCGTCGTAGACCTCGTCGACCCACTGGACCTCGACGAAGTGGTTGCCGGACCCGAGCGTGCCGAGCTGATCGCGGCCCCGCTCCCGCGCCCGCTTCGACACCCGCTTCGGCTCCGCGCCCGGGAGCTGCCCGCCGGCCTCGATCGCCTCGAGATCCTCCTCGCGGCCGAAGCCGAGGTCGACCGCCCGCGCCGCGCCCCGCTCGAAGACCCGGTCGAGCTCCCGGTCGGTCAGCCGCAGGTCCGATCGGGACGAGCCGACGCCCGATGGGACGCAGCGGAAGAGCTCCTCGGCGATCTCGACGCGCCGGGGCCGCAGGTCGGAGACCCCGAGCGGCACCTCGAGCAGCCGCACGCCGCAGTTGATGTCGTAGCCGACTCCGCCCGGCGAGATCACTCCGTCGCGCGGATCGAACGCCGCGACTCCACCGATCGGGAAGCCGTAGCCCCAATGCAGATCGGGCATGGCGATCGAGGGCCCGACGATGCCCGGGAGGCAGGCGACGTTGGCCACCTGGAGGAGCGCCTGCTCCCCCTCGAGATCGCGCACCTGCGCCGCCGAGGCGAAGACCAGCCCGTCGGTGCGCATCGCCCCGGCGCGCGGCAGCCGCCAGCGCCAGTCGTCGATCCGCTCGAGCTCGAGCTTCGTCGCCATGGTTCCCTCAGGGGAAGGGTAGTCCCTCCGGATCCGGAGCGGAATCCCCCGCGCGGGCGGAGCTGGTAGACTAGGTTCGTCCGTTTCGCTTGCAGGCCTCGAATCGTGCGGGAAGAAGAGCAGCGACGAACCAGCCAGCCCTCCGACCTCGACGCGCCCGATTTGCGCCTCGTGCTCGACCGCCTGCACGAGGGCTTCCAGGTCGTCGACCGGAACTTTCGCTACGTCTACCTGAACGACGCCGCGGTGGTGCACGCGCGTCGCGAGCGCGAGGCGCTGCTCGGGCGCTCCATGATCGAGGCCTACCCCGGCATCGACCGCACGCCCCTCTTCGACCTCCTGCGCCGCTGCCAGGCGACCGGCGAGCGTGCCGAGCTGCAGAACGAGTTCGAGTACCCCGACGGCCAGCGCGCGCTCTTCGAGTTGCGCGTCCAGCCGACCGGCGGCGGGCTCGCCATCCTCTCGATCGACATCACCGAGCGCCAGCAGCTGCAGGCGCAGCTCCGTCAGGCACAGAAGCTGGAGGCGATTGGCCGGCTCGCCAGCGGCGTCGCGCACGACTTCAACAACCTGCTGACCGTGATCGGCGGCTTCGCCGATCTCGCCAAGGGGGAGCTCCCGGCCGGCGCGCCGGCCGCGGCGCACCTGGAGGAAGCTCTCCGCGCGGTCGATCGCGCCGCCGAGCTGACGAGGAAGCTGCTCGCCCTCGCGCGCGAAGCGCCGTCGCGCCCGCAGGGGATCGATCTCAACGACTTGATCGCCGGACTGCTCCAAGTCCTGCCCCGGCTGGTCGACGAGTCGTGCGAGATCGCGACCCGGCTCGCGCCCGACCTCTGGCCGATCGAGGCCGATCCCGGCGGGCTCGAGCAGCTGCTGCTCAACCTCGCCGTCAACGCCCGCGACGCCATGCCCCGCGGAGGACGCCTGCGGATCGAGACCTCGAATCAGACGCTCGCGGAGCCGGTGCGCATGCGCTGGGGGCGGCCGATCGCCGCCGGGGACTACGTCCTACTCGCGGTGAGCGACAGCGGCACGGGCATCGCACCCGAGCACCTCGAGAGAATCTTCGACCCCTTCTTCACCACCAAGCCTCCCGGTCAGGGCACGGGACTCGGCCTCTCGGTCTGCATGGGCATCGCCGAGCAGGCGGGGGGCTACATCAACGTCTACAGCGAGCCCGGTCAGGGAACCACCTTCCGTGTCTACCTGCCGCGACGCGAGGCGGGGGCGTCCCGCCCGGAGATACGCCCGGCGGGCGAGCCGCGGGCCGGCGACGAGCGGATCGCGGTGGTCGAGGACGACCCCCAACTCCGCGGGTTGATGGTGAGCGTCCTCGGGCGCGCCGGCTACCGCGTGACCGAGGTGGAAGGGGGCCCCGCGGCGGCCGCGACGCTCGCCCGACTCGCCCGGCTCGACCTGCTCGTCACCGACGTGGTCATGCCGGGAGTGACGGGCCCGGCCCTCGCCGAGCTGCTGCGCCGCGAGCGCCCTCGCCTGCCCGTGCTCTTCGTCTCGGGCTACCCGGGCAGCGCCATCGCCGAGCGCCACCTGCTCGCGGAGGGCGAAACGCTGCTCGAGAAGCCGTTCGGCTCGGAGCGGCTGCTCGCCGCAGTGCGCGCCCTGCTCGACGGGTGAACCGGGCTCAGAGGTCGAAGAGTAGCTCGACGCGGTAGCCGCGCTCGCTCTTCTCGAAGCGATAGGTATGGCGGGTGACCGCCTTGATCTGCCGTTCGCTCGCGTGGCGCTCCGGATCGAAGGTCTCGCCGAAGAGGGTGACGCCTCCGTCCAGCGTCACCGCGGCCGCCAGGAAGCGCTCGGCGTCGGCGAGGTAGACCAGCTCGCGCACGAAGCGGAAGAAGCGTTCGGCCTCCGGCTGGGGCGGCGCGGCCGTCCCGCCGTCGATTTCCGGCCGCCGCGCGATCCGGATCGCGACCGGCGAGCTGCCCACCAGCAGCTCGCGCACCAAGGCCACCGCTTCGTCGTGGAGCGCGGCGAAGTCCGGCGCCTCGAGCTCGGCGCGCAGGTCGGCCGTGTGGGCGAGCAGGCGGTGGCTCACGGGGCTCCTCCGGCGCGCGGCGCCGAGCTTCTCCGCCGGCGCGCTTCCACGATACTCCGGCGAGAGCTCTCGCTCAGACGCGCGCGAAGGTCACCGTCGCCTTGGCGACCAGCTCGCCGAGCTGAAAGACCTCCCCCTCGGCGAAGACCAGAGTGCGGCCGGAGCGCAGGACGCGGCCGCGCGCCTCGAGCTTGCCGGTCTGGGCGCGCTTGACCAGCTGCAACGAGACCTGCGTCGGCACCACCGAGGCCGCCGCGGCCTGCGCCGCGGCCACCTCGGCGAGCGTCGCGAGCACGGCGAAGTGGATGGTGCCGGGCGCGACCTCGTGCCGCTCGCCGGCGTCGAGCAGAATGGTCGAGCCGTCGCCCGACAGGCGGAAGCCGAGCGCGTGGTTGAAGCTCATCGCGGCAATCCTGCCACAGGGCGCGCCCTCCCCGGGCCGCCCGCCGTCGCTTAGGATCCCGGCATGACCGGACCCGCCGGGCGCCGAGCGCCCTCCTCCCGCCGGGCGACCGCGATCGCGCTCGTCGCCGGCGCTCTGCTGGTCTGGGGCTTCTGGGCGACGCTCGACCGCTTCCTCGACGCCGCCGAGTCGCTCGCGGGCGCCCCGGCGCGCGCCGCCCGGGAGCTCGGCGCCGCGGCGCACGGTTTCCTCACCGCCGACGTGACCGAGCGCTTCCTCTCTTCCTTGCCGAGCGTCCGCGGCGAGGCCCGGCTCGAGCTGGCGGTCGCCGAGACCGTCGAGACTCTGGAGCGTAGCGACGAGCGGCGGGCCTTCTGGGATCTGGTACCGCTCGGGCGCGCGACCGTGGGGCTCCGGGTGCCGGTGACCTGGCGGTGGCACGTGCCGCTGCTCGAGGGAGAGTGGCGCGCGACGCTCGAGGAGGGCGTGTTGGCGATCGAGGCGCCGACGCTCGAGCCCTCGCTGCCGCCGGCGATCCATACCGACGGTATCGAGCGGCGGGTCGAGGCCGACTGGCTGCGCTTCGACGGCGCCGAGCAGCTGGCCCGGCTCGAGCGGGAGCTGACGCCCCTGCTCTCGGCGCGCGCCCGGGAGCCTCGACTGATGGCCTTCGGCCGCGCCGCCGCGCGCGACGCGCTGGCCGAGCTGGCGCTCGACTTCGCCGGACGGGCGTTGCCGGACGAACCGATTCGGGCCGTGGTCGTGCGCTTCGCCGACGAGCCGCCGCGCTCACCGCGGGCGCTCTCTCCCGACTGAGGCCGCCGAGATGAACTCCGCCGCTTGACGGCGGCGGGCCTGGCGGACAGAATTTGAACCGTGGTTCAAACGGCATCCCCGACCCGCCCGGAGGCCAGCGGACCCGGCGCCGAGGAGCGCCGGCGCGAGATCCTGGCCGCCGCTTCCGGGCTCTTCCGCGCCCGGGGACTGCACGCCACCGGCATGCGGGACATCGCCGCCGAGCTCGGCCGCACGGCCGGCAATCTCTACTACTACTTCCCGTCGAAACAGGACCTGCTCGCCTACTGTCAGGAGCAGACGCTCGTCGAGCTCGCGGCGCGCGCCGCCGAGATCGAGCGCGCGGAGGTGCCGGCGGACGAGAAGCTGCGGCGCCTGATCAAGGCGCACGTCGAGGTGCTCAACGAGGCGACCCCGGGCTCGCTCGCCCACCTCGAGATCGAAGAGGTCGCCGAACCGCGTCGCGCGGCGCTGCTCGGACGGCGCAAGCGCTACGAGCGGCTCTTCCGGCGGCTGGTCGCGCAGGGCATCGAGGACGGGCGCCTGCGACCCGTCGATCCGGCGCTCGCCGCGCTCGCCCTGCTGGGCGCGGTCAACTGGACGGTCAAGTGGTTCGCTCCGGGGGGGCGGATGAACGCCCAGGAAGTCGGCGCCGCCTTCGCTTCGCTGCTGGTCGACGGGTTGGCGGCGCGCCCGAACGGCGGGGAAAGGGATCGATGAACGGCGACAGCGTCGTGCGCACCCTGACGGTCAACGGCGAGGCGAGAACCGTCGCTTTCGCCGTCCACCACACGCTGCTCGAGGTGCTGCGCGAAGAGCTCGCCCTGCCCGGCACCAAGCATGGCTGCGAGCTCGGCGAGTGCGGCACCTGCACGGTGCTGGTCGACGGCCGTCCCGTGCTCTCCTGCCTGGTGCTCGCGGCCGAGATGGCAGGGAGAGCGATCGAGACCGTCGAGGGGCTCCAGCGAGGCAACTCACTCCACCCGCTCCAGGCCACCTTCGCCGACCTCGGCGCGGCGCAGTGCGGCTATTGCACCCCGGGCATCCTGATGGCGGCCCGGGCGCTGCTCGACGAGAATCCCTCGCCCAGCCGCGCCGAGATCCGCGCCGCGCTCGCCGGCAACCTCTGCCGCTGCACCGGCTACCAGAAGATCCTGGAGGCCGTCGAGGGCGCCGCGGCGCTGCTGCGCGGGGAGGCCTGGGCGCCGGAGCGAGAGGCGCTGTACGGGGCGGCGGTGCCGGAATCCGCCGACGGCAAGACATGATGCGGAGGCGAGGCGTCGAAAGAGCCGGCTCGCCCGCAGAACGCCGGGTGTCGCGGCCGGTCCGTACTGGGGGAAGTCCTCGAGCACGGCGCGACAGCGCCGCGCGCAGGGGAGCTTCCCCCCCATCCGGTAGAGCACCGTCGAGGCGGTCTGCGGGCCGGCGAACCGCGGGGGCGGGCGCGGGGACGGGGACACGGACCCAGCTGGGCTGGGACCATCTCCCCGAGCCGACGGCAGATCAGACGCGGGCGCCGAGGAGGCGAGCGGGCAGCATGAGGATCGCCTTGAGGAAGGCGAAGACCCCCTCGACGGCGATCCCCAGCAATCGGAAGGGGAGCAGCAGCAGCCAGACGAGCGGATACAGCACCAGCGCCAGCAGCGCGAGCGGCCAGCAAACGACGAAGAGCAGCAGCCAGAGCAGGAACGTGAGCATCGCGTGCCCCCTCGAAACAGTCTACGCCGATGGCGCCGGAGGGTTTCCGCCCGTCGCGAGCCGGCGGTGAACGACGATGACCGACCCGATCGAACGCCCCGAACCGCCCGCGACGCCCGCGGCGAGCCGCCTCGTCGGCACTCCCTTCCGCCGCGTCGACGGCCGCGCCAAGGTCACCGGACAGACCCGTTTCGCCGACGACCTCGCCTTCCCACGCCAGGTCCACCTGAAGCTCGTCCGCTCGACCCTGCCGCACGCCCGGATCCGCGGAATCGACCTCGAGCGCGCGCGTTCCGTGCCGGGAGTCGTCGGCTTCCTGACCGGTCAGGACCTGCCGACCACCTTCGGCATTCTGCCGGTCTCGCAGGACGAGCACCCGCTCGCGCTCGAGCTCGTCCGTCACGTCGGCGATCCGGTGGTCGCGGTGGCCGCGGTCACCGAGGATGCCGCGCACGAGGCGGCGCTCGCAGTCGAGGTGGATTACGAGCCGCTGCCGACGATCGCGACCGTCGAGGAGGCGATCTCGACGCCGGAGCCGCGAATGCACGCCTACGCCGACCGGGGCAACCTGCACAAAGTCGTCTCGATGGAGTTCGGCGACGTCGAGGCCGGCTTCGCCGAGGCCGACCGGATCTACGAGGACCTCTTCTTCTACGACGGCAACACCCATCTGCCGATGGAGCAGCACGCGACCGTCGCCGTCCCCGAGGACGAGCGGCGACTGACCGTCTACTCCTCGACCCAGACGCCCCACTACCTCCATCGCGCGCTCGCCAAGGTGCTGGGGTTGCCGGCGTCGCGCATTCGCGTCGTCGCGACTCCCAACGGCGGCGGCTTCGGTGGCAAGAGCGACCCGTTCGGCCACGAGATCGTCTGCGCCGCGATGGCGCTGAAGCTCGGCCGGCCGGCGAGGATCTCGCTCACCCGCGAGGAGGTCTTCTACTGCCATCGCGGCCGCCATCCGGTCCAGATGCGTCTGCGCACGGGAGTGAAGCGGGACGGCACCCTGGTCGCGCAGACGCTGCAGACCACGCTCGACGGCGGCGCCTACGGCAGCTACGGCGTGGCCTCCACCTACTACACCGGAGCGCTGCAGACGGTCACGTACCGGTTGCCGCGCTACAAGTTCGAGTCGATCCGCGCCTTCACCAACAAGCCGGCCTGCGGGCCGAAGCGGGGGCACGGCACGCCGCAGCCCCGGTTCGGATTCGAGGTGCAGCTCGACAAGATCGCGGTCGACCTAGGCCTCAACCCGGCGGACCTGCGCCTGAAGATCGTCGAACGACCCGGCACGGTCACCGCGAACTGGCTGAAGCTCGGCACGATCGGGCTCGCCAGGTGCATCGAGGCAGTCGTCGCCGGCTCGGGCTTCCGCGAGCGCTGGGGCAAGCTCCCCCGCGACTCCGATCGACCGCGGGGACTCGGCCTCGCCTGCGGGTCCTACCTGTGCGGCGCCGGGCTGCCGATCTACTGGAACCACATGCCGCAGTCGGGCGTGGCGCTCCACCTCGACCGCGGCGGCGGCGTCGCGGTCTTCTGCGGCGAGACCGAGATCGGCCAGGGCTCCGACTCGGTGCTGGCGGCGATCGTCGCCGAGGTGCTCGGAGTCGACCTCGCCGACGTTCGCCTCCAGGTCGCCGACACCGCCTTCACGCCGGTCGACCTCGGCTCTTACTCCTCGCGCGTCACCCTGATGATGGGCCAGGCGGCGAGAGAGGCGGCCGAGCGAGCGCGCGACACGATCGCGCGCGCCGTCGCGCAGCAGCTCGACGTGCCCGGCGAGCGCCTCGTCTTCGCCGAGCGCCGGGTCTTCGACGCCGCCGACCCCGAGCGCGGCCTCGGCTGGGAGGAGGCGGTGATCGCCGCCGAGGCGCGATTCGGCACCCTGGCGACCACCGGCAGCTACATCCCCCCCCGCTCTCCCGGCAAGTACCGCGGCGCCGGCGTCGGGCCCTCCCCGACCTACTCCTACTCCGCCGCGGTCGTCGAGGTCGAGGTCGACCCGGCGACCGGCGTCTGGCGGCCCCTCCAGGTCTGGATCGCCCACGACATCGGCAGGTCGATCAACCCGGTGCTGGTGATGGGCCAGGTCGAGGGCTCGGTCTACATGGGCCTCGGCGAGGCGATGATGGAGGAGTCGGCTTTCCGGCGGCTGCCGAAATCGCGCTCGGCGGCGCTCGTCCACGAGTTCCCCTCGCTGCTCGAGTACAAGAGCCCGACCTTCGAGGAGATGCCGCCGGTGACCACCTACCTGATCGAGGAGCCCGACCCGGCGGGGCCCTTCGGCGCCAAGGAGGTCGGCCAGGGGCCGCTGCTGCCGATCCCGCCGGCCTGCGCCAACGCGATCTGGGACGCGGTCGGCGTGCGCGTCGACCAGGTGCCGATCCACCCGCAGCACGTGCTCAAGGCGCTCGACGCCAAGGCGCGGGGCAAGGAGCCGCGCTTCGGTCCGACCTCGTTCCCCGAGGTCGACTTCGGCTTCACCCTGAAGGTGCCGACGCCCTGGGAAGGGGGCGACGGCCAGGCCTCGAACGAGGCGGAGTTCCGGCTGGCGATGGGGCGCGCCTCGCAGGCCGGCACCATGCAGGAGCGCGACGCGGCACTGAAGGCCAAGGGCGTCGAGTCGTTGACGACCCGGCTCGAGGGGAAGAAGGGTGACTAGCGTGGCGTCGACCGAGCTGACCCGGGGGCAGTTCGTGAAGTGTCGGATGCGAGGCTCGATCGAATCCACGAGCTCGAAGGGCGTGGCGCGGAACGAGCCGGCCCGCCGGCAGAACGCACGGAATCGAGGCCGGTCCGTATCGGGGGAAGTTCTCGAGCACGGCGCGACAGCGCCGCGCGCAGAGAAGCTCCTCCCCCATCCGGTGGAGAACCGTCGCGGCAGTCTGTGGGCCGGCGAATCCAGGGGACCGGCGCTGGGACGGGGACATGAAGCGAGGCTTCGTGTCCTCCTCCATCCGCTGGCCCTCGCTGGGACGGGGACACGTACCCAGCTGCGCTGGGAACATGTCCCCGAGCAGACGCCGAAGCGGTTGGCGGACCCCCGAGGTGAACCGGCTCGGAACCTCCGGCTGCCGACCGGGCCTCGACGCTCCGCTCGCCCACTCGCGCCCGCGCGCTCGGAGGCGACACCGTGCTGAGACTCCCGCCCTTCCGCCTCCACCAGCCCGATACCCTCGACGAGGCGCTCGCGATCCTCGCCGGCGAGGGCCCGGCCGCGCGCGTCGTCGCGGGTGGCACCGACCTCTGGCCGAACCTGAAGCGCCGGCACCAGAAGGCGGCGCACGTCGTCTCGCTCGCCGGCGTCGGCGCGCTGCGGGGCCTGCGCGCCAACGGCGATCTCGCGATCGGCGCGATGGAGACGCTCGCGGACGTCGAGCGCCATCCGGCGGTGCGCAGCCGCTTCCCCGCACTCGGCGAGGCCGTCGCCTCGATCAGCTCGCCGCCGCTGCGCAACCTGGGCACGCTCGGCGGCAACCTCTGCCTCGACACGCGCTGCACCTACTACGACCAGAACGAGGAGTGGCGCCGCGCCATCCACTACTGCATGAAGGCCGAGGGGAAGATCTGCTGGGTCGCCCCCTCCTCCCCGCGCTGCTGGGCGGTGCAGTCGGCCGACTCGGCGCCGATGCTCCTCGCCCTCGGCGCGCGGGTCGCGCTCGCCTCGCCGGAGGGGGAGCGCGAGATCCCGGCCGAGGCGCTCTACCGCGACGACGGCATCGACTACTTGACCAAGCGCCCGGGGGAGATCGTCACGCGCGTCGTGCTGCCGCGCGGCTCCGACGCCACGGCCTGCCGAAGCGGCTTCTTCAAGCTCCGCCGCCGCGGCTCGATCGATTTCGGCGTCCTCTCGGTCGCGGTCGCCCTCTGGCTCGAGGGCGACATCGTCGCCGACGCGAAGATCGTCCTCGGCGCGGTGGCTTCCTTCCCCTCCCCGGCGACCGACGCCGCCGCCGAGCTCGTCGGCCGCCCGCTCACCGAGGAGACGCTCCGCGCCGCCGCCGCGAAGACCCGCGCCGCCGCGACGCCGATGGACAACACCGACCTCGACCCCCGCTGGCGCGGCCAGGTCACCCCGGTCCACGTCGAGCGCACCCTGCGCCGCGCCGCCGGGCTGTGAAGCCGAGACGCGCGCCGGCGCCAGAATCGGCCTAGAATCGAGCCTCCAATCCAGGATGCGGGGGCCGCGATGACGAGTCGCAGGGGCCGGGCCGACCGCCGTGCCGCGCTCGTCGCGAGCGCTCTCTCCCTGCTCGCGCTCGCCGCGCGCGCCGACATCCTCTTCCTGCGCGATGGCACCCAGCGCGCCGGCGCGCTCGCCGCCTGCGTCGGGGAGAGCTGCGGGCTCTCCGGCTCGACGGTGCCGCGCGCGGCGATCGCCGCGATCGCCTTCGGTGACCTCACCACGCCCCCGCCGGCGGCGTCGCAGACCGCGACCGACGAGGTCCACCTCGCGGGGGGCGCGATCGTTGTCGCCCGCATCGTCGGCATCTCGCTCGGCGTGGTCGCGACCGAAGCGGGCTCGCACGACCGCGACCAGGTCTCCTGGGTGCTCTTCGCCGCGCCCGCTCCCGGACAGCGGGAAGAGCCGCCGATCGTCCGCCCGACGGCGACGCCGCCGCCGACGCCCACTCCGGCACCGACGCCGACGCCTCCTCCGACGCCGACGCCGATCCCGACCCCGACCCCCCCGCCTCCGCCTCCGCACCCGCCCGACGGCGAGCGCGGCGCGCTCTGGACCGGCACGATCACGGGCCGCAACCTCGGCACCGTCGACGAAACCTTCTCCGAGTGGAGCTACAGCATCGACGTGCGCCTGCGCGAGTACCGCTATCCCCTGTCTTGCCCGGGCGCCGACGCGAGCGGACGACCGACCACCGTACGCTGCGGCACCCTCGCGCGGTTCACTTCGGAAGGCTCTCGGATCCGCAACGTCTTCCGGTCGACCAGCGCTTACGGCACCTGTAGCGGTCAGGGCGAGGTCACGGTCACCGACGTCTCGAGCCAGGACGCTCGAGTCGCCGGTGGAACCTGGCACAAGAGCAGCGACCGCGACTTCGCCCCCATCCTCGGCGTGGACATCCCGACCGGCGCGACGCTCTACATCGTCGGCATCGCGCCGCGCGACGACGCCGAGTTCGAGATCTCCTGCTCGAACGGCGCCACGTGGCGCGCCGACTTCGTCTCCGCGGTCCTGGGTTGGATCCCCTCCTACGGCGGCGCCGAATGCTCCGATCAGCAGGTGCGGATGGTGGAGGGCGGCGGCATCCTGCGCGGCGCTCATTCCGGGGCCTGCACCGGCTGCTGTCCGCGGACCGAGGTCGCCTGGAGCATCTGCCGGGAGGGCGTCGCCTGCCCGCCGCCGCCGCCGCCCGACCGGGAGCCGCCGCCGGAGCCCCGGCGCCCCTGCGACGAGACCGCGCCCGACCGCGCGCAGCTCGACCTGTTGCTCGACCAGTGGCGGCTCTACGCCGCCGAGCTGCTGCGCGTGACCGCCGAAGTCGACCGTCTCCAGTCTCAGGCAGCGCAGTGGTCCGGCGACTTCGAGCACGCCATGCGCGACTGCAACCTCTGGGGGTTCGCGCAGCTCCTGATCGGGGTCCTCTCCTCGGGGCTGGCCGGTGCGCCCGCGACCGCCACCGAGCTGGCGGGCTTCTACAACTTCCTCAACTACGCCGGCCAGCTCGAGAAGATCGCGTCGGGCGATCCCTCCTGGCTGCTCCCCTCGGCGAACACCCCGGTCGGTGGCAGCGAGTGGCTCGCGGTCGAGAACTACTACGACCAGTTCGTCGCCGGCTACGCGAGCCTGGGGAGCTCCTCACCCCAGCAGCTCCGCCAGCGCCTGCAAGGATGCGGCGCGCCGACGCTCGAGAGCGTGCTCGACGGCGCCTACGCCTACCTGCGCCTGATCGAGGAGCTCGAGCCGCTGGCCGACCGGATGCACGAGCGGCAGAACCGCCTGCGGGACAAGGAAGAGAGCATCCTCGGCTTCTGCCTGCGTCACCCCCAGGCCTGCGAGGACTACGAGGCCTGTCGCGACGCCGAAACCGGCGGCTGATCCGGTCAACCCGCCACCGAGGCCCGCCCGGCACCGCCCCACCCGACCGACCGACCGCCCAGGACCCGCGCCCCGCTGACTACCCCGGGGGAGGGCGCGCGCTCGCCGGCACGGTGCTGTCATGGCCGCAGAGGAGACGACACCATGCCGAAGCCGCCCCCCTCGATCGCCGAGTTCCTGCGCGGCCGACGCTTCGCGATCGCCGGCGTCTCGCGCCAGAGCGGCGTGGGCAACGTCATCCTGCGCAAGCTGCGCTCGGCCGGCTACGAGGTGGTCGCGGTCAACCCGAATGCCACCGAGCTCGAGGGCGCACCCTGCTACCCCGACCTGAGCGCGGTGCCCGGAGCGCTCGATGGCGTGATCTTCGCGAGCCATCCCCGCTTCGCGACCGACAGCGTGCGCCAGTGCGCCGAGCGCGGCGTGCCGCGCATCTGGTTCCACCGCTCGATCGGAGAAGGGAGCGTCTCGCAGGAAGCGCTGCGCGAATGCCGCGCTCGCGGCGTCGAGGCGATCGTCGGTGGCTGTCCGTTGATGTACTGCGAGCCGGTCGATCTCTTCCACCGCGGCCTCTGCTGGTGGCTGAGCCGCCGCGGCCGCGTCCCCGCCTGAGCCGGACCGGCCGACGCCGGGTCGCGCGCGGGATCGTCCGCGCCGCACCGCGCCCGACCACGCCAGCTCGCTCTCGGTGACGTCGAGGCGGACCAGAGCGACAGATCGCCGAGCTCGAAGCCGTCCGCGAAGGGCAGATCGGCGAGCGGCGTGGTGTCGCCGGAATCGTCGGCCCGCGCGCGATAATGGGGGTGCGCCCCGAGGGCGCCGCCCCGGGGCGGGATCGGAGGCCGCCATGATCCTCGAGCTGACCGGCCACGAAGCCGAGCTGCTGCGCGAGTTGCTCGCGGGCTACCTGCCCGACCTGAAACGGGAGGTGGCGCGCACCGAGAAACGGGAGCTGCGCCACCCGATGGTCGAGCGCCAGGAACTGGTCGAGCGGCTCCTCGAGCGCCTGCCGGCGCGGGCCGCCTGAGCCTGGGCTGGGCTTCCGGCCGCCCCACCCCACGGCCTGGCGTCAGCCGGCTCTGCCGACTGCTATCGTCGCTCGCGCTCGGACGTCGAGACCATGCTCAGGGGAGCGAACGCGGGCGACCGCAGCCATCTCCCGCGCGCCGCCGGCGCGCTGGGGATCGTCCTTCTCGCCACTGCGACCGCTCCCCTGCCGGGCGCGGCGACTCCCGCGACCGGGGCCCGCGCCACGATCACGGCCGGCACGCTGCGCGATTGGCCCCCCTACTACCAGGTCGACGAGGCGGGCCGCCCCACGGGCTTCGCGGTCGAAGTCCTCGATGCCATCGCCGCGCGGGCGGGCTTCACCGTGCGCTATCGGACCTGCGAGACGTTCGTCGAGATGCAGCGCGCGCTCGCCGCGGGCGAGATCGACGTGGCACCCAGCCTGGGGGTGATCGAGGGGCGCGACTTCCTCTTCACCCGTCCGACCGATACCTTCGACGTCGGCGTGTTCGTGCGCGAGAGCTCTCCCGGAGTGCGCACGCCCGCCGACGTGCGCGGCCGCGTGGCGGCCGTCGAGAGCAATGTCGGGATCGCGCTCGCGTCCGGTCTCGAAGGAGTCGAGGTGGTCGTCCTGCCCGACGTCCGGGAAGCGATCTTCCGCCTGCTCGCCGGCGAATTCGAGGCGCTGGTCTTCCCGTCGCCGGTGGTCTGGGCGCTGGCGCGCGGCGCCGGCGTCGATCCGCGGCTGGTCGAGCTGCGCCCAGCGCTCGGCGAAGTCAAGCGCGCCCTCGCGACGTCGCGCGACCGGAGCGAGCTGCGCGACCGGCTGGACGCCGCGCTCGCCGAGCTCATCCCCTCCGCCGAATACCGCGCGATCTATCGAGCTTGGCACGCGCCGCCGCCGCCGTTCTGGACCGCGCGCCGCGTCGCCCTGGCGGGCGGGCTCCTGCTCGTGCTCCTCGCGGTGGCGGTCGCGCTCTGGCGCCACTGGACGCTGCGCCGCTTCCACCGCGAGCTGGCGGCGCGCGAACGCACCTTCCGCGCCCTCGCCGAAGGGCTCAGCGATTGCGTCATGATCGTCGAGCCCGGCAGCAACCGGATCCGCTACGCCAACTCGCGCAGCCGCGAGCTCTTCGGCCGGGCTCCGGACGAGCTCGCCGGCCACCCCCTGACCGCACTGCTCGACGCGGACCTGCTCTCCAGAGCGGAGGGCGCGCCGCAGCCGACCCGTCTCGAGCGGCCGGGCGGCGACGAAATCGAAGCCGAGATCGCGGTCGGCCCGAGCCTGTCCGAGGCCACGCCCCCGGGCTTCCTGGTGCGGGTGGCCGACGTGACGCAGCGCCAGCGGCTCGAAGAGCGCTTGCGCCAAGCCGAGAAGCTCGAGAGCGTCGGGCGGCTCGCCGGCGGCATCGCCCACGACTTCAACAACCTGCTGACGGTCATCGGCGGCAACGTCGAGCTCGCGCTCGCCGCGACGGCGCCGGACGACCGGAGGCATCGCGAGCTGACCGAGGTCCGGCAGGCCGCCGACCGCGCCGCCGCGCTGATCCAGCAACTCCTGGCGTTCAGCCGCAAGCAGGTCGTGCAACCGCGCGTCGTCACCCTGGACCACGTGCTGCTCGAGCTCGAGCCGTTGCTGCGCCGCCTGCTCGGCGAACGGGTGACGCTGGTCATCCGCGCGGGCTCGCGCTCGAGCGTCTACGCCGATCCCGCGCAGCTCGAGCAGGTGATCGTCAACCTCGCGGTCAACGGCCGCGACGCCATGCCGGGCGGCGGCCGGCTGACCCTCGACACCGCGACCGTCGAGCTCCCCGCCGGCGCGCCTTCGCTGCCACCTCGGGTCGCTCCGGGGACCTTCGTCCGTCTCTCGGTCTCCGACGAGGGAGCCGGCATGGACGAATCGACGCGGCGGCGGATCTTCGAGCCCTTCTTCACTACCAAGGGCCCGGGCGAGGGGACCGGTCTCGGCCTGGCGACGGTCGACGGCATCGTCGACCAGAGCGGCGGTTTCGTGGTGGTCGAGAGCGCCCCGGGCGCCGGCTCGACCTTCCGCGTCCACCTGCCGCGATTCGAGGCGGTGCCGCGCGAGAGCGAGGATCCGGCGAGGGTGGCCGCCGAGCGCGCGGCGGCTCGCCCCGCCCGGCGCGACGGCGAGACGATCCTGCTGGTCGAGGACGAGGAGAGCCTGCTGCGTCTCTTCGCGCGCGCGCTCGCCGACGGCGGCTACACCGTCCTCGCCGCCGGCAGGCCCGGCGAGGCCCTGCGGCTCGCGGCGGCGCACGACGGGCCGATCGACCTGCTGCTCACCGACGTCGTGCTGCCCGAGATGAACGGCACGCAGCTCGCGCGCCGGCTCTCGGAGAGCCGGCCGGTGGCGCGCGTGCTCTACATGTCGGGCTACACCGAAGAGAGCTTCGTCGACGACGGCGCCCTCGCCAACGGCGCCAGCCTGCTCGCCAAACCGTTCTCGACCTCGGCGCTCGTCCGCGCGGTACGCGCGGCGCTCGACGGCTGAGCCGGCCCGCGGCGCCCACGGCCGGGCGCCGTTCAGCGGTCGCGCTCGAGAACGAGCTCGAGGTACTCGCTGGGCAGCACCAGCGTCCGGTCGCCCGAGCGGTTGCCGCGCTCCATCAGGTCGAACAGGTCGCGCGTCAGGGCCGCCTGGCGCTCGGCGTCGAGCGTCTCGTAGGCCTTGCGGATCGGTCCGTAATAGGTGCGGAAGACGTCGAGCCAGTGCATCGGCGAGCGATAGCGGAACTCGAACTGGCGCCGGGTGGCGCGCAGCAGCGTCGCCCGCCCGGCGAAGAGCTCCTCGATCCGCGCCTCGGTGCCCCAGAGCGCCGGAGATTTCACTCCGGCCGGAGGCGGCAGGTAGCGCCCGAGCGTCTGGAAGAGCCGGCCGACGAAGCCGTCCGGGGTCCAGTTGGCCAGGCCGATCCGGCCACCCGGCCGGCAGACGCGCGCGAGCTCGGCGGCCGCCCGCTCCTGATCGGGAGTGAACATCACGCCGAACGTCGACAGCACGACGTCGAAGGCGCCCTCGGGAAAGGGCAGGCTCTCCGCGTCTGCCTCCCGGAAGTCGATCTTCTGCCCCTCCGCCTCGGCCCGCCGGTGCGCCGCGGCGAGCAGCTCGGGGACGTAGTCGGTGGCGGTGACCTCGCAGAAGCGGCGGGCCGCGGCGAGCGTGGCGTTGCCGTTGCCGGCGGCGACGTCGAGCACGCGCGAGCCGGCGCGCAGGTCGAGCGCTTCGCACAGGCTCTCGCCGACGATCTGCAGCGTCGTGCCGACGACGGCGTAGTCCCCTGCCGCCCAGGTGCCGCGCTGGCGGTTCTTGAGACCGGCGAAGTCGATGCTGGCGATGGTCATGATCTCCCTCCTCGGAGGATTCGGTAGGTCAACGGAGCCCCCGGCCCGGCGACGGCGCCGGGACGGATCGCGCTCCGGCCATTACGCGCGGGGAGCGCGCGCCGCGGACCACCGGCGCGCCCTCCCCGCCAAAGGTGAGGGGCGGCCGCGCCGAGTTGGGCGTAGGCTCTGGCGCCGTGAACCCGCCGGACCCGACCCCGGGCGAAGTCACCGCTCTCCTGCGCGCCTGGCGCGGCGGCGACGCGCGCGCCGGCGAGAGGCTGCTCGCCCAGGTCTACCGGACGCTGCGCGCGATCGCCTCGGCCCAACTGCGCGGCGAACGGGCGGGCCACACGCTGCAGCCGACCGCGCTGGTGCACGAGGCCTACCTGCGCCTGCTCGGCCAGCGAGGCGTCGACTGGCGCGACCGGGCGCACTTCTTCGGCCTCGCCGCGGTGACCATGCGCCGGGTGCTGGTCGACCATGCGCGGGCGCGCAACGCGCGCAAGCGCCGGCGCGAGGAGGAGGTCCCCGCGCTCACCCTGGTCGCCGGCGGCGAGCCCGAGGTCGACCTGCTCGACCTCGACCGGGCGCTCGACGCCTTCGCCGAGCGCTTCCCCCGCCAGGCCCGAGTGGTCGAGATGCGCTACTTCGCCGAGCTCGAGCTGGAAGAGATCGCCCACTGCCTGGAGGTTTCGCCGACCACGGTCAAGCGTGACTGGAGCTTCGCGCGTGCCTGGCTGCGCGCCGAGCTCGCCGGGGCCGCGTGACCGAGGATCGCTTGCAGGACCTCTATCTCGAGGCCTCCGGACTCGATGCCGGGGGCCGCCGCCGGCTGCTCGACAGCGTCGCGATTGACTTCCCCGACCTGCTCGCCGACCTCGAGCGGCTGCTGCGCCACGGCGCGGAGCAACCTTCGCCGATCGACGGCTCCCCCTGGCGCCTGCCGAACTCGGCCCCAGCCGGCCCGCCCGAGCGTGTCGGCCGCTTCCGGCTCCTGCGCGAGCTGGGGCGCGGCGGCATGGGCCGCGTCTACCTCGCCGAGGAGGAGACCGAGGACTTCCGGCGCACCGTGGCGCTCAAGCTGATCGACCGCCCCGGCCCCGAAGGGGAGGCGGTGCGCCGCTTCCGCGACGAGGTGCGCATCCTCGCCTCGCTCGAGCACCCCGGCATCGCGCGCTTCCTCGACGGCGGCAGGAGCCCCGAGGGGATCTGGTACCTGGCGCTCGAGCTCGTCGACGGCCGCAACCTGGTGGAGCACGCCCACGAGGCGGGGCTGACGGTCGCCGGCCGCACCGCGCTCTTCCTGGACGTGGTCGACGCCGTCGCCTACGCGCACCGCCGGGGCGTGGTGCACCGCGACCTGAAGCCGGCCAACGTCCTGGTCGGCTCCGACGGCCGCCCCCGCCTGCTCGACTTCGGCATCTCGAAGCTGGTCGGCGGCGACGACGAACACGACGCCGCCACGCTGACCGACTGGCGACCGCTCACCCCGGCCTACGCGAGCCCGGAGCAGTTCCGCGGCGAGCGCGTCACGACGCGCTCCGACGTCTGGTCGCTGGGCGTCCTGCTCTACGAGCTGATCGCCGGCGCGCGGCCCTTCGCGAGCGCCGGCTCCTCGAGCGGCGCGCTCGAGCGGGCGGTGCTCGAGAGCGACCCCGAGCCGCCGAGCGCCGCGCTGCGCAAGGCACGACGGGCGACCGACCCGGACGGTGGCCGGCCGACCCGCCCGGCGCCGCGCGGCGAGATCCGCCGCGACCTCGATGCCATCTGCCTGAAAGCGCTCCGGCGCCGGCCCGCGGAGCGCTACGAGAGCGCCGAGGCGCTCGCCGCCGATCTGCGCCGGATGCTCGCCGGCCAGGGCGTCGAGGCGCCGCGCCCCCGGCCGAGGGCCCCGTGGCGCCTGGTCCACTGGAGCGCCGCCACGGCGGTCGCGGGCCTGCTGCTCGTCGGTGGCTTCGCGCTCCTGGGGCGGTCCGGCGACGGGACTGCGCCAGCGACGAGCAGCGCGGCGGAGACCGGAAACCGGTTCTTCCCCTTCGATCCCGTCAATCCCCCGCCGGCCGAGGAGAGCGAGCGCCGCTTCGCCGAGTCCCCCGAGGACCGGGTCGCCGGCGCCGCGCTGGTGGTCCGGCTCGGACGCGAACGGCGCTTCGACGAGGGGCGCATCGTGCTCGGCCGTCTGCGCCAGGTGCCCGGCGCCGACGACGACCCACTCGTCGACTTCGCGGCCGGCGACCTCGCGCGCCGCGCGGGGGAGCACCAGAAGGCGCTGATCTTCTTCACCCACGCGCGCGAGCGCGCCCTGGCCCAGGGGCGGTCGGATCTCGTCGGCACGATCCTGCTGGCTCGCGGGGGCACGCTGGTGACGCTCGGCCAGCGCGACACCGGCTTCGCCGAGCTCGAGGCCGCGCGTGCCGAGCTCGAGCGCGCCGGCGACCACCGCGCGCTCTACCGCGCGCTCAACGAGCTGGCGATCCTGAGCTTCCAGCAGGGCGAGCTCGACCGCGGCGAGGCGCTCTTCGAGGCTGCGGTCGACTCGGCGCGCAGGGTCGGGTTCGAGCCGGTCATCGTGCTCACCAACCTCGCGGAGGTCAAGTTCCTGCGCGGCCGCCCCGACCTCGCCGAGCCGCTGGCACGGCAATCGCTCGAGGGGCTGCGCCGCTACCCGGATCCGGCGCGCGCGTCGGACGGGCTGACCCGCCTCGCCCTCATCGTGCGTGACCTCGGCCGCGCCGAGGAGGCCGCGACCTGCCTCGAGGAAGCGCTCGCTCTGGTGCGCGCCTCGCCGACCTCGACGGCCCTGGGAACCGCCCTGCACACCCAGGCGCTCTTCGACCTCGAGAGCGCCCGGCTCGACCGGCTCGAGGGGTTCGTCGCCGAGCTCGAGCGGCTCGCCGAAGCGAGCCTGCAGCGCCGGCCGCTAGGCTTCGCGCGCTCGGTCGCGGGGCGCCGGGCGGCGGTCCGCGGCGATCTCGACCGTGCCCGCGAGGCCTTCACCGAGGCGCGGCAGATCTTCGTCGCTCAAGGGGAGCGCGACCTGGCGGCGCTCTCCGACCTCGCCTGGGCCGAGGCCGAAGCGCGCGACGGCGACGCGGCCGCGGCGGCACGCATCCTCGACGAGGCGCTGGCGGGGCTCGACGAGGCTCAAACGACGTTCGCCGGCTACTTCGCCGAGACGCTGCGCGTCCGCCTCGACGTCCGAGAGAGGCGCCTGACCGAGGCGAGCCGGCGGCTCGCCGAGCTCGGCGGCGACGGCGAGCGCGCGCCGAGCGTCGGCAGGCGCCTCGCCTACCTCGGCGCGCGCGCGGCGCTCGCCAGGGCCTCCGGCCACGCCGACGACGCCCGCGCCGACCTCGAATCGGCGCTCGCCCTGGCGCGACGCTCCGGGCGTCGCTCGGACGAGCTCGAGCTACGACTCGAGCTCGCGCGCTTCGCTCCGGACGCCGCCGCGGCGCGCACCCGCCGCGCCGATCTGGCCCGCGAGGCCCGGTCGCTCGGCCTCGAAGCCCTCGCCGCCCGCGCCGCGGGCTAACGCACGGTCCCGGCCGAACCGGCGCGTCGCGATAGGCTCGGGCGCCGGCGCGCGCGGCCTGGGCCGCGGCGAGGCCGAGGAGGAGAGCCATGCGACGGGTGACCGGGATCGGCGGCATCTTCATCAAGTCGAAAGACCCGCAGCGGCTACGCGCCTGGTACCGGGAGCACCTCGGCATCCCGGTCGAGGAATGGGGAGGCGCGAGCTTTCGCTGGCAGACGCCCGAGCACCCGAACCCGGACGGCACGACCGTCTGGAGCGTGATGCCGGCCGAGTCGAAGTACTTCGACCCGAGCCCGGCGCCCTTCATGGTCAATTACCGGGTCGAGGACTTGCACGCGCTGCTCGCTACGCTGCGCGCCGAGAGGTGCGAGGTCGACGAGAAAGTCGAGGAGTCGGAGTTCGGCAAGTTCGGCTGGGTGATGGATCCCGACGGCAACCGCGTCGAGCTCTGGGAGCCGCCGCCCTCCTCCGATCCGCAGTGACGCCGCGCCCGATCGAGCCCGAAGAGCCGGCGGCCGAGCGCGCGGCCGCGGTCCCACCGCCGCCGGCGTCGACCGCGGCTTGGCACGAGCGGATCCCGCCGGCGCTCTGGTTCTTCGGCTGCCTGCTCGCCGGCTGGGGGCTCGAGCGCTCCTGGCCGCTGACGATCCCCTTTCCTTCGCTCGCTTGGCAGCTCGGCCCGGCGCTCGGCCTCTTCGCCGCCGCCGGCGCCCTCGCGGTCTGGGCGATGGCTCAGTTCCGAGCGCAGCAGACGACGCTCCTCCCCTTCGGCAGGGCCACCTCGCTGCTCGATCGGGGTCCATTCCGCTGGTCGCGCAACCCGCTCTACGTCGCGTTGGTCGCGACCCTCGCGGCTTTCGGCCTGCTGCTCGCCTCTTGCTGGATCCTCGCTGCGACCCTCGCGCTGGGGGCCGCCCTCGACCGTTGGGTCATCCCGGAGGAGGAGGCGCGAATGACGGAGCTCTTCGGCGAGCGCTACGCCGGCTACGCGGCCCGGGTCCGCCGCT
Source organism: Acidobacteriota bacterium (assembly GCA_011525905.1). Classification (GTDB taxonomy): domain Bacteria; phylum Acidobacteriota; class Thermoanaerobaculia; order Multivoradales; family JAGPDF01; genus JACTMI01. Next base: position 10,088 of record WYBK01000262.1, on the reverse strand, counting down.
GGCTCTGACCCGGGCCGCGGGCGCCGCGCCCGCTCGCCGGCTCAGTCCACCGGCCGGCCGGCCGAGTCGATTACCACGACGTCGCCGATCTCGCGCAAGCCGGCTTCCACCTTCTTGCGGTCGCCGACCACCAGGATCGCCGAAGCTCCCGGCCGCGCCCAACGCGCCGCGGCGGCGCGCGCCCCGTCGAGCGGCACCGCGGAGATGCCGTCGCTCTCGGCTTGCAGCTCGGTCATCGGCAGGCCGGCGACCCAGAGGTCGGCGACCTGGGTGCCGACCCGCTCGTAGGCCTCGAACTGCTGCGCGTAGCCGCGCGCCTTGCGCAGCTTCGCCGTCTCGAACTCCTCCGCCGAGATCGGCCGCGAGCCGGCGAGCGCCTCGAGCTCGGCGAGGAACTCCACCACGGCCTCCTTGGTCTTGTCGGTCTGGACGCCGCCGCCGGCGAACCAGAGCCCGCTCTCGCGGTAGCGCGCCAGCGCCGAGAAAACGCCGTACGAATAGCCCTTGTCCTCGCGCAGGTTGAGATTCAGGCGAGTGCCGAAGCCGCCGCCTCCCCAGACCGCGTCGGCGAGGTCGAGCGCGTAGCGGTCGGCGCTGGCGCGCGGCGGCGCCGGCAAGAATTGCGAGACGACGCTCTGCGCCGCGTCCTGGCGATCGACCAGGTAGATCTTGCCGGGCGTCGCGGGGGCGGGCGTCGGCACGGCGAGCGCCGGAGCCGCGCCTCCCGTCCAGGAGCCGAAGTGCCGCTCGGCGAGGGCGAGGGCGCCTTCGAGATCGAGGTCGCCGACGAAGATCAGGGCCGAGCTCGCCGGCTTCCAGTAGCTGGCGTGGAAGGTGGCCAGGTCGGCCCGGGTGATCGACTCGACGGTCGCGGGCAGCCCTTGCGCCGGCCGGCCGTAGGGGTGCTCGGAACCGAAGGCGAGCATCGCGCGCACGCGACCGGCGATCGCGTTGGCGTTCTTCTCTTGCTGCGCCAGCGCGTCGAGCCGCCGCTTGCGCTCCCGCTCGACCTCGGACTCGGGGAAAGCCGGATGCTGGACGACGTCGGAGACGATGCCGAGCGCCGCGTCCAGGTGGCGTCGCAGCACCTCGAAGCCGAGCGTCGTGGCCTCCCGGCCGGCGTTGCCGTCGAGCTCGGTCCCCAGGTCGCCGAGAGCCTGCTCGATCTCGAGGGCGCCGCGCGTCGCCGTGCCGAGGTCGATCGTGGTCAGCGTCAGGCTCGCGACGCCCTCCTTGCCCGCCGGATCGGCGCCGGTGCCGGCGCGCGTGACCAGGCCGACGGCGACCTTGGGCAGATCGTCGCGCTCGACGACCAGGACCTCCAGGCCATTGGCGAGCCGCCCCGACCGGACCTCGGGCGCCCGGAAGGGGCGATCGGCGCCGAGCGGCGGCACGGCGGCGCGGTCGATCTCGGCCGCCTCGCCCCGCCCAGAAGTCTCGGGGCGGAAGCGCAGCACCAGCCGGTCGCGGTGAGCGAGCCAGCGGCCGACGGCGCGCCGCACGTCCTCGGCGCTGGCGCGCCGGTAGCGATCGAGGTCCCAGGAGAAGCCGTCGGGGTCGCCTCGGTAGGTGTTGTACTGGTTGAGCCGGTCGGACTTGCCGCCGAAGCCGCCGATGCGCTCGAGGCCGGAGACGAACTGGAACTCGACCTTGGTCTTGGCGCGCGCCAGCTCGGCCGCGTCGGGGCCCTCTTCGGCCAGACGGGCGATCTCCTCGTCGAGGATCCGCTCGATCTCGGCGAGCTCGGCGCCGGGGCGGGCGGTGGCGATCACCACGAAGCCGCCCGAGATCTCCTGCGAGTTCTGGAAGGAGGCGACCGCAGTCGCCAGTTGGCGGTCGTAGACCAGCGCCTTCTGCAGGCGCGAGGAGAGGCCGTCGGTGAGCAGTTGCGAGGCGAGGTCGAGCTCGGCGTCCCCCTCGCCGTAGAGCGGGGGCGAAGGCCAGGCGACGTAGACCCGCTCCTGCGGCACGCGGTCGGCGACCTCGATCACCTTTTCGCCGTCGAGCTTCGGGATCCACTTCGCCGGACGGGCGAGCGCCGGGCCGGGAGGGATCGGGCCGAAGTACTTCTCGACCAGTCGCCTGGCCTCGGCCGGATCGAAGTCGCCGGCGATCACCAGCGAGAGGTTGTTCGGCGTGTAGTAGGTCCGGAAGAACTCCTTGACGTCGTCGAGCGAGGCCGCGGAGAGGTCGGCCATCGAGCCGATCACCGGCCAGGAGTAGGGGTGGCCGGCCGGGAAGAGGTTCTCGGCCAGCAGCTCGTACCAGCGGCCGTAAGGAACGTTCTCGAGCCCTTGGCGGCGCTCGTTCTTGACGACGTCGCGCTGGTTGTCGAGCTTCGCCTGGTCGGTGACCTCGAGCAGCGTGGCGAGCCGGTCCGACTCGAGCCAGAGCAGGTTCTCGAGGTTGGCCGAGGGAACCGTCGCGAAGTAGTTCGTCCGGTCGCTGTTGGTCGTGCCGTTGACGCCCCCTTCGAACAGGTTGGCGCCGGCGCGCTCGACGTAGCTGAAGTACTCCTCCTTGGCGTTGGCCGAGCCCTGGAACATCATGTGCTCGAACAGGTGCGCGAAGCCGGTGCGCCCGGATCTCTCGTTCTTCGAGCCGACGTGGTACCACTGGTTGACGTGGACGACCGGTAGCTTGCGGTCGACGTGCAGGATCACCTCGAGCCCGTTGGGCAGGGTGAACTTCTCGAACTCGACCTTCGGCACGTCCGAAGCGGCGGGCGCTTCGGCGGCGCCGGCTCCCGCCGCCGCGAGCGGCAGCAACAGGGCGAGGGCGGTCAGCTGGCGAACGGCTTTCGGCATGGGTCCTCCCGGGACGAGAAAGACGGTCTACGAGCCGCGGAGCGCGGCGGGGTCGAGGAATCTACGATCCAGGAGCCCCCAGGTTGCGCCCGCGGCGCCCCCAGGCCAGGGACACCTGCGGGGGACACGCACGGGGGACACGTACCGGGGACACTTTCGGGGGACACGCACAGAGGTCGTCAGCGTGCTGCTCGGGCGAGCGTTGCACCCAGTTGGAGCCAGTCCCCATTCCGGCGGTGCCCGGGCAGGTGCCGGAGACGGTGTCGACACGCCTCAGCCGAAGACGAAATAGATCTGCGCGACGCCGGCCAGGAAACCGAGCAGGGCGCCGAGCAGGATCAGGATCCACTCGTCCTCCTTGAAGCAGGGGCGCAGCAGATCCTGGAACTGCTCCGGCGGCATCGCCTCCATCCGCTCGCGCAGCATCCGCTCGATCACCTGCGAGCGCTCCTCGTTGAAGCGCTCGTCCTCGAACGGGTCGGCCGAGATCTCGATCGCCTTGCGTCCGAAGTTGCGGGTGATCTTCTGCAGGTCGCCCGCGCGCAGCGACAGCTGCGCCAGCGGCCCGGCCGCGGCCAACGCTTCCTGGATCACCGGCTCGAGATGCTCGAGCAGCGTCTGCCGCGTCCGCGCGCCGTGCGGGCCGGTGATCATCGAAGACATGAAGCGGCGGATCGTCAGGATCTCGCGCGTCACGATCGCGCACCAGACCGCAGCGACCTCCTTCTGCCGCCGCAGGAATAGCCCCTGGACGACGAACGGGCCGACGCGGCGGGGCTCGAGCGGGCGGAAGACGAGGTTGAGCGCCAGCCAGTTGGTCGCCCAGCCGACCACCGCGCCGTAGATCGGCAGCTGCCACTGGCCGGGCACGAGCAACCAGGTGACCAGCTGGACGAGGCCGAAGAGGAAGCCGAAATAGAGCCCCGAGTCGATCAGGAAGCGGAACTCCCGCGCGCCGCTCTCGAGGAAGAGCCGATTGAGCAGGCGCCGGTCCTGGACCAGACGGGTGATCACCATGTGCCGGAAGTCGAGCAGGCTCTCGAGGTGCTCGCCGACGTCGGCGAGGGTGTTCTGCACCAGCCGGGGCAACTGCTCGTCGACCGCCTGGTAGACGCGCCGCCGGACGGCGAGCGGCGCGCGCTCCCAGGCCTCGCCCTTGCTCGCGATCATGACGTCGTCGGTGTAGTGCTCGAGGCGCGGCCGCAAGACCTGCTGCACGTGGCGCGCGATCACCTCCGGCTCCATCCCCTCGAACAGCTCGGGCACCGAGCCGAGCCGCTGCATCGAGGAGTCGACGAAGATGCGCGCCATCTTCTCCGCCTTGCGCGGCACGATCCCCTGCCAGCCGAGCCAGGGGGCGATGCCGAGGAAGCGCAGCGGATGGAAGGTCATCCTGATCGCGAGCCAGTTGGTGATCCAACCCACGAGGGCGGCGGTCACCGGGATGCTCGCGAGCTTGAGGATCTCGAGATCGAAGGGGAGGCTCATTCGGGCGCGCTTCTCGCGCCGCCGAACCTACACCAGCGCGGCCGGCGCCGGCGCGGTCGCGATGGGCTAACATGAGCCGGGCCGACTTCCGCCCGGGCGCATTCCGCGCGGCCGAAGCCGGGCCGCAGGAGGCGAACGGCCGCCGCGGCCCGCCTGCCATGGCCCTCGACCCCGTCCCCCCGCCCACGGAGAGCGAAGCGCCGCGCGAGTTCGTCCACGCCGCTCCCGAGGAGTACGAGGTCTACGTCGAGCCGAGGCCGCAGGGCTATCTGCGCCGGCTTCTCGTGACCTACAAGCAGGCCCTCGGACTGCTCGCCGGGGGGCTCGCCGCGCGGCTGCGCGAGCTGTCCGAGCTCGAACGGCGCGGCTTGCGCTACCGCGCCGAGCGCTTCGTCAACTTCTTCACCCGCCCCTTCGTCGACCCCGAGCTGATCGAGCTGCCTTTCGCCGCTCAGCTGCGCCGGCGCATGGAGCGGCTCGGACCGACCTACGTCAAGCTCGGCCAGTTGCTCGCGCTGCGCCAGGACCTGCTCCCCGACTCCGTGACCCGCGAGCTCGCCGGCCTGCTCGACCGGCTGCCGGCGCTCCCCCACGCCCGCTTCGTCGAGCTGGTCGGCCAGGAGCTGGGGCGCGACCCCGCGGAGGTCTTCTCCTACATCGAGACGCGGCCGATCGGCTCGGCTTCGATCGGCCAGGCACACCGCGCCGGCACCCACGACGGCCAGGCGGTCGTGCTGAAGCTGGTCAAGCCGGGGATTCGCGAGCTGCTGCGCCGGGACCTCGCGCTGCTGCGCGGCGTCGGCCGGCTGCTCAACTGGGTCTTGCCCCGCTTCCGCCCTCGCCGGGCGATCGAGGACTTCACCTACTACATCCTGCGCGAGGTGGACCTCGAGCTCGAGGCCGACAACGCCGAGGTCTTCGCCGCCAACTTCGCCGACCAGCCCGACGTCGTCTTCCCGCGCATCCTGCGCGCCCACAGCACGGCGAACCTGCTCTGCATGGAGTACCTGCGGGGCGTCAAGCCGGGGACGGCCGAGGCCGCCGAGCTGCCGCCCGACGATCGCGCGCGGGCGATCGACCTCGGTGCCGGCGCGGTCATTCGCATGCTCTATCGCGACGGCTTCTTCCACGCCGACCTGCACCCGGGCAATCTGCTGGTGCTCTCGAGCGGCCGCGTCGGCTTCATCGACCTGGGACAGGTCGGGCGTTTCGACGAGCACCTGCGCCGCCACCTGCTGCTCTACTTCTACTGCCTGGTGCTGGGCGAGGCGGAAACCGCCGCGCGCTATCTCGCCGGCATCGCGCAGGCGGGACCCAAGGCCGATTCCCAAGGCTTCGCCCGCGAGGTCGCCGACATCGCCCGGCGCTGGCGGCGGCACGCCGCCGACGACTCCTCGACGCTCGGCCACCTGATCCTCGAGTCGGTCTCGCGCGGCGTGCGCTACCGGATGTACTTCCCGCTCGAGCTGGTGCTGATGGTCAAGGCAATCGTCACCTTCGAGACCGTCGGCCGCATGCTCGACCCGCACCTCGACGTCGCCGCCGTCTCGCAGCGCCACCTGAACGCCGTCCTGCTGCAACAGGTCAACCCCTTCCGCCTGGCCCGCGAAGGGCTGCAGGGGGCGCCCGAGCTGCTCGACACCCTGGTCAAGGTCCCGATGCTGATCAGCGCCGGGCTGCGCGCGCTCGAGCAGGCGACGACGCGGCCCTCGGAGAACCCGTTCGCCGGCATGCGCGGCACGATGTTCGCGGGCTTCTGTCTGGTCGCCGGGGCGATCCTCGCCGCCTTCGAGGCGCCGCCCTACCTCTGGGGCCCCCTGTTCGCCCTCGCCGCCATCCTCGCCATCCGCCGCGGCCGCTGAGCGTGCCGCGCTACTCTGCCGTGTAGACCGGCAGCCCCATCTCGCGCAAGAGGTGGTGCGCCCGGTCGACCGCGTCCATCACGAAGCGCATGTAAGTGGCGTCGACCTGGATGGTGCGCGCGAGCTCCGAGTCGAACCGGTAGTCGGAGACTACGCCCTCGTAGTTGCCGTCGAAGGCCAGCCCGACCAGCCGGCCGCGGGCGTCGAGCGTCGGCGAGCCGGAGTTGCCGCCGGTGATGTCGCAGGTCGAGAGGAAGTCGACCGGGACGTCGCCGAGCCTGGAGTCGATGTACGGACGCGGCACGCGTCCGGCGGCCGCGAGCAGCGTCGCCGGCGGCGCGAACGGCTTCTGGCCGGTCGCTTTGGCGAGCAGGCCGCCGAGCGTCGTGCGCGGCAGGTAGCGCACGGCGTCGCGGGGGGCGTAGCCGGTCACCACGCCATAGGTGAAGCGCAGCGTCGAGTTGGCGTCCGGGTAGAGACGGCCCCCCTCGGCGCGTTCGAGCGCGCCGAGGTAGCGGGGCCGCAGGCGCAGCATGGCGCCACGCCGCTCGCCCTCGAAGGCGCGCCGCGCCGCCAGCTCGGGAGCGAGCTCGCGCGCGAAGTCGAGCATCGCGTCGCCGCGCGCGGCGAGCCGCTCGCCCGTCTCGGCCGCCATCCTCTGGCGCTCCGCCAGGTCGCCGATGCGGGTGCCGCCGTAGAGGGTATCGAGCAGCGCCTCCAGGCGCGCCGCGTCGTCCGGAACGGCGGTCGCGGCGAGCTTGCGGTCGAGCGCCGCGATCCGCTGGCCGGCGGGCAGATCGAGCGCCTGCTCGAGCGCCCAGCGCAGCGTCGCGCGGTCGCTGCCCGGCTCGATCGAGCGCTGCGCGCGCGCGAGCGCCTGCTCGAATCGGGTGCGGTCGCGCTCCCGATAGCCCTCAGCGCGCTCGAGGTCCGGCTTCGCGCGCTCCTCGGCGAAGCGCCAGAGCTCGATCGCCTGGTCGAGCATCGGTGAGCTGCGACCCAGCCAATCGAGAGCGTGATCGAGCCGCTCCCGTTCCCGTCCGCGCGCCGTCCACGCCGCGAGCTGGTCGAGCACGTCGGCGGTCGCCGGGCCGAGGCCGTCGGCCGCGCGCATCGCCGCTTCGCGCTCGGCTCGCTGCCGCTCGACCGCGCCGTCGCGCAGGCCGAGCAGGATGCCCTCGTACTTCTTCATGGCGTTGGCGTAGCCGCGCTGCCGGCCGTAGTTGGCGAGCGCGACCTCGCGCCCCCGTTCGTCCTCCCGCTCGAGCAGCGTGATCAGGGCGCGCGCCCAGCGGACGTACTCCGGCATCTCGAACTCGCGAGCCGCGCGTACCTCGGCCGCCGTCCGGTAGCGGTAGGTGCGGCCCGGATAGCCGGCGATCCAGACCAGATCCCCCTCCTCCACGCCCTCGGTCGAGACCTCGAGCCAGCGGCGCGGCCGATAGGGGACGTTCGCCGGAGAGGGATCGGCGGGGCGCCCGTCCGGGCCGACGTAGGCGCGCAGGAAGCCCCAGTCGCCGGTGTGGCGCGGCCACATCCAGTTGTCGATCTCGCCGCCGAAGTTGCCGATCGCCTCGGCCGGCGCGTAGACCAGCCGGACGTCCCGGATCTCGATCTGGCCGATCTCGAGAAAGAGGGCGCCCTCGTAGAAGCTCGCCACCCGGCAGCGCACGCCGCCGGGCGCCTCGCAGGCGTCGACCAGCTCGCGGCTCCGCCGTTCGACGCGCGCGTCCCACTCGGCGTCGGGCACCTCCTCGGAGAGGCCGGCCAGCACCTCCGCGGTGACGTCGCGCAGCTCGGTGGTCACGTAGACGTAGGAGCCGGGGGCCGCCTGCGGCTCGTCGGCACGCGTCGCCGCCAGGAAGCCGTCGGCGACCAGGTCGCGCTCCGGAGTCGAGTTGTACTGCAGCGTCCGCGTGATGCAGTGGTGATTGGTGACGATCAGCCCCTCGGAGGAGACGAACGAGGCGCTGCAGCCGCCGAGCGAGACGACGGCGCCGAGCGGATCGCCGGTCAGCTCGGCGAGCCGTCGCGGTTCGAGCTCGAGGCCGGCGGCGGCGAGCTGCGGCGCCAGCAGGGGAATCTGACGAGGCAGCCACATCCCCTCCTCCGCGGTCAGCGGAGCGGCGAGCAGCGGCAGCGCGAGCGACAGGACGTGGAGCTTCAAGGGGGCCTCCCGGTCGGAGCCTCCGAAGAGGTGGCGCGTCGCTGGCCTGCGGGCGCGCCGGTCCGCGCTCCGATGGTAGCCGCGTGCCGCGCCGGCGCCGCCGACCCGCCGGGGCGGGCCGCCCCCGTTCGCGCGGAGAGCGCGTGGTAGCATTTTCCGGCCCTTCGGGACGATCCGCGACCGACACGACATGACCGAGCGCGAAACCCTCGAGATCGACGTCCTCTTCGTCGGCGCCGGCCCCGCCAGCCTGGCCGGCGCCTGCCACCTCGCCCGCCTTCTCGCCCGCCACAACGCCGCCGCCGAGCGCAAGCTCGAGCTCTCGATCGCCGTGCTCGAGAAGGGCTCGGAGATCGGCGCGCACGCGCTCTCGGGCGCGGTCGTCGACCCGCGAGCGTTTTCGGAGCTCTTCCCCGAGAAGCTCGGCGAAGTGCCCTTCGAGGCGACGATCGAGCGCGAGCACCTCTGGTGGATGACCGGCAGCAAGGCGCGCGAGATCCCGGTGCTGCCGCCGCCGCTGCGCAACCGGGGCAAGCACGTCGCCTCGCTCGGCAAGCTGGTCAAGTGGCTGGCCAAGGAGGCGGAGGCGCTCGGGGTCGACATCTTCTGCGAGTTCTCCGGGCGGGAGATCCTGCTCGACGGCGAGCGCGTGGTCGGCGTGCGCACCGGCGACCGGGGTATCGGCAAGGATGGCCGGCCCAAGGCCAACTTCGAGCCCGGCGTCGACGTGCGCTCCCAGGTGACGCTGCTCGGCGAGGGGCCCCGCGGCACGCTCGCCAAGCAGCTCGAGGCGCGGCTCGGCCTGTCGGCCGGCAGGAACCCGCAGGTCTACGCGATCGGCTTGAAGGAGGTCTGGGACCTGCCGGCGGGGCGCTTCGAGGCGGGCGAGATCTGGCACACGATGGGCTGGCCCCTCTGGCCCGACCTGTTCGGCGGCGGCTTCCTCTACGGCATGCGCGACCAGCAGCTGATCGTCGGCCTGGTCGTCGGCCTCGACTACGAGAACCCCTGGACCGACCCCCACCTCGAATTCCAGCGCTTCAAGACCCACCCGGCGCTGCGCAAGCTGCTCGACGGGGGCAAGATGGCCTACTACGGCGCCAAGGCGATTCCGGAGGGGGGCTTCTGGGCGATGCCGCGCCTCGGCGGACCCGGCTTCTGCCTGATCGGCGACTCGGGCGGCTTTCTGAACGGCGAGCGGCTCAAGGGGATCCACCTGGCGATGAAGTCGGGCATGCTCGCCGCCGAAGCGATCTTCGCCGCCGCGGTCGCCGGGCGGCCGCTGGCCGAAGCCGGCGCGGACTACCCGCGCCGCTTCGAGACGAGCTGGGCGCGCCGCGAGCTCTGGGGGAGCCGCAACTTCCACCAGGGGTTCGAGCGCGGCGGCTTCGACGGCCTGGTCAACGCGGCGCTGGCCTCGATCTCGGGCGGCCGCGGCTTCGGGGTGCTCGACCGACTCGCGGGCGAGCCGGGGCACGCGCGCATGCGACGGCTCGACGCCGAGCGTTCCGACTACCGTCCGGCGCCGCCGGTGCCGGTCGACGGCACGCTCACCTTCGACCGGTTGGGCGACGTCTACAACTCCGGCACGACCCACGAGGAGGACCAGCCCGTCCATCTGCTGGTCGCCGACACGTCGATCTGCGTCGACCGCTGCGCGCGTGAGTTCGCCAATCCCTGCACGCGTTTCTGCCCGGCGGCGGTCTACGAGATGGTCGAGGATCCGGCGAGCCCGGCGGGCCGACGGCTGCAGATCAACGCCAG